>DIWB01000009.1:4163-36968 GCA_002428385.1 Bacteroidales bacterium UBA6117 | reverse complement strand
GGGCAACTGCTTCGATCGATACCGGACCGGTCAGTTCTGTATCCATTCCCCATGCTGCCGAGTCGAAATGGTGCTGACCCCAGCCTGTTATCATGCCGGCGCCAAACTGTTCACATCTGAGCCATCCCGGACGTCCGAAATCATTTTGCGGATGGACACGAATCTCGGTATAGTAGACTTCGGGTGTGGATCCCAGCCACATATCATAATTCAGGTTCTTCGGAACAGGCATTTCAGGAGCTTCAGGTCCGGCAGGATCTCCCGGCAATCCTATTTTTACAGTGTGGAGCTTGCCGATTCTGCCGTTCCGTACAAGTTCGGCAGCGATCCTCCACTGAGGGCTGGAGCGTTGCTGGGTTCCGACCTGCAGTATTACCTTGGTCTTCTTCACTACATCACTCAGCAGTCTGCCTTCGGTTATCGTAAGCGAAGTAGGTTTTTCCAGATAGATATCCTTTCCGGCAAGAGCAGCTTCTATGGCAGGCTGGGAATGCCAGTGGTCGGGCGTGGTTATCATGACCGCATCTATCGATTTGTCGAGCAGCATTTCCTTATAGTCGTCGTATGTTTTTACATTGACGTAATTGCTGTTCCCTGTCTTCCTTGAATAGAAACCTTCTACCATTTGCTTGCCAAGGGCCACCCTTTTTGAATCCACATCGGCAGCGGCTACCACCATTGCAGTGTCGAATCTCATAGTACCCATGATATCACCTCTTCCCTGCCTGCCGCAGCCTATCCAGCCGATGTTGATCTTATCGCTCGGAGGATTTCTGCCGATAACTGAGGAGGGAATTATAGTCGGCAGAATCAGAGATCCTGCAGCAGCCTGAGCAGTTCTGGAGATAAAAATTCTTCGTTTCATGTATTTTGGTTTTAGGTTTTTCGTCAGATGGAACTCCCCCGGCGGCCTTTATACGCCTGCCGGGGGAATATCCGGTATCATTTTGAAGGTTTAAAAAACATATCTGTTCTGATTCATAAAGATAAAGATTAGGATCAGAAATTCCTTAAGATTTGCAGGTGTTTCTTAATGTGTTTCTGCTCATTGTTCAACAATTGATCCTTCACCTTCACCATCGACCCATTTCATCGGAGTTACATTTGACTCAAAGCCGGGGTAACCGAAATTCTGGTTGATATGTCCGAGGCTGTTTGCATTGATTGCTGACGACAGAACCGGCCAGAGTACGATGTACGGTGCAACCCTGTAGTTATAGAACGGAGCCCTGACATTGTCCCTGTAGAACACATTCTTTTCAATCACCCTGTCGTACCAGAAATTGTCTGTTCCGAATGAATTCATGTTGTACGTCTTTCCGTTATAGCAGGGTTTGCCTGTTTTGGCCAGTATGTAAGCAATACGCGTCAGTTCGGTTTTTCTTTTCTCCTCGTAGTAAAGTTCCCTTGCCCTTTCATCCAGGATGGTGCCAATATTTATCTGGTCGGTGGTGTAGGGAGCGCATCCGGCGCGTGTCCTGACCGCATTCAGGTCGGCGGCTGCCATATCGGGCTGATCGTTCCAGAAATAAGCCTCGGCTCTCAGAAGGTATGTTTCAGCCAGTCTCATCTCATACCAGTCTCCGAATCCGCCGTCGGGAGTGTTGTCGGTCGGGTCGATTACAAACAGTTTGTAGTGCGGCCAGTCGAACCACGATCTTATGGTATCGGTGCACAGGATGCCTCCACCTGCATCAAAAAGCTGGAGTTTCTGGTTGTAATAGGGATCACCGTTAGCTTTAAGCCCTGGTATATTATAAACCAGGTCTTCCATCCTCATCCAGTTGGGGTAAAGATGGCGCATGTCGTTGGGATCATCCCACAGGTCGTGCTGGTACCATGGGCTTGGACGAAGTCGTCCGATGCCCCTGCCATACATTCCTACCTGGTCGATCTCAACAGGAAGACCTCCTACAAGGGCGCCTCCCGGCTGGTCGGTTGTCCCTGTCTGGCCTGTGGGGGTCTTTACTTTTCCGGCCCCTCCCCAGTATGGAACAGCCTGACGCATGATCCTGAGCTTTTCGCTTGCACCGTCTTCAGTCATGGTTTCACTGCATACAAAAAGCCAGATCGTTTCAGTGTTTTCTGCCAGTGCCTTGTTCTCTTCCTGGTGAAGGTCCCAGATAAGATCATGTGTCGGATCATTCTTGTACGATCCGAACCTGGTTGTCATCAGGGCATGTATTCCGTCATTGATGACGGCATTTGCTGAAGCTATGGCGTCGTCGAACTCAAGGAGCGACATGTTGACTTTTGTAAGCAGATGATTTACTGCTGCCTTGTTGATGTCGCCAATCGGAGCATCGGCGTCTACCCACTGTGCAGCAAAGTCAAGGTCTTTTTTACATTTCTGGAGAATACTTTCACGCGTACAGGAATAGAAATCGAGTTTGGGCTGGGTTATCTCTTCGAGAATAAGAGGAACATCGCCAAACTGGTGGACCAGCCTGTAATAGACATTGGCTCTGTGGAAATATGCCTTTCCGAGGATATTATTACGTTCGGCATCGGTTTTCCATTCGGCATTGTCTATTCTTGAGATCACTACATTGGCATATTTTATCCTGTTATAGGCTTCGGTCCAGTAGTTGCCAAGCTTTGTCACGTCGCCGTAGTTGAAGTTGGCATCAGGCAGAATCACTGCAGGCATATCCATGTGGATACCTGTTTTATCGGTAGTTCCTTCCACCGCGATATCTGAAAAGATGCCTTCAGAGATGAATGGAGGTGTATCGCCGTACATCTCATGCCTGGCGTTTCGCAGACAGGCAATGAGTGCGGCATTGAATCCTTCGGCGTTCACAAACGTATTTTCGGGAGCATAGAATGATAAAGGCTCCGGTTTGAGAAAATCTTCAGAACACCTTGGACCGATGAAAACGAGTGTCGTCAGGAACAATATCATTAAAAATATCTTTTTCATATCCGGTAATTTTAAAGGGTGATATTTACTTTGAACGAGATATAGGAAGGCGTGTAGGAATCATTTTCCGGATCCATCCATGACCATTGAGGAGCATAAACAAGAGGGTTGTCTGCAACCAGCGACAGTCTGCAGTTTATTATTTTGATCTTTGAAAGCAGGCTGTTCGGGATATTGTAGGAAAGTGATACATTGTCAAGCCTTATGAATGAATTTTTCTCCCAAACGTTGAAATTGGTTTCATAGCTTTCAACTCTTGCCCATTTGTTACCGGGATTGTCAGCCGTCCAGTACGGAACGTCGTAATAGGTACCCCTGTCGTAGAATGCTTCGTTGTTTCTGAGGAAGTTGTTTGCCTTAAGGTGACCAAGATATGAATACATCTTAACCGACAGCTGCCAGTTTTTATACTCGACATCATTTCTCAGGCTCAGTCTGACCTTCGGTCTCCGGAAGCCCTGGAATTGCTTGTCGTCGTTGGTGTAATATCCGTCATCATTGAAATCGAGAAGTTTATAATCACCGGGGGAGCGGGAGTAAGCGGTGGCTTCAGCAGATTCGGAAGCCTGCCATATTCCGAGTGATTTGTAGTCCCAGACTTCATCGATGGCATGTCCGATAAACCATTCATTGGTTATATCATCCACTTCCTTCTGTTCTCCTGTTTCTTCGTCAGTTACAAAGTCACCGAACAGGTGAACAATCTTGTTTCTGTTGTGCGACACAGAGAAATCGGATGTCCATGTGAAGTCATTGGTTGAGACGTTGACCGAGTTCAGGGTTATTTCGAATCCCTTGTTGTTAACCTGACCCATGTTTGAGAACACACTTGAGTAGCCTGTTACGTTTGGAAGCTGACGCGGGATGATGAGGTCTTTGGTTATCGAGAAATATGCTTCAATAGTTCCTCTCAGTCTGCCTTTCAGCACCGCGAAGTCGAGTCCTCCGTTATAAGCTGAAGTGCGTTCCCACTTAAGGTTTGCATTGGCCATGCGGCTGGTGTATAGCTGTGAAACGTATTGTTCAACACCGCCTTCGATAAGCAGGAACTTCCCGGAGTTCAGGTTTGAGAGAGCATCGTAGATTCCGACACCGCGGTTTCCGTTGACCCCGTACGACAGTCTGATCTTCAGCTGATCGACCCAGTCGACATTGAAGAAATCTTCCTCGCTGATGGTCCAGCCTCCTGCAACTGACCAGAAGCTGGCTCTGGGGTTAGCCTGACCGAAAGCTGAATATCCGTCACGGCGAAAGGATCCGGTGAAGTTGTACCTTGATTTGAATGTGTAATTCAGTCGTGCCAGCAGAGCGTCACCTGTGCTTGTCTCATCATTGCTTTCAAGAGTGACGTCTTCGGTTGCAGCCTGCATCCTGTGATAGCCAAGAACATCGGAAGGCTGGAAATTCTGCCTTTCCATATATTCATACCAGTAGTTGTATCTTTCGGCATTCTGCACGAAAGTCGCATCGAAGGAGTGGTCGCCGAAAGTCTTGTTCCATTTCAGCATGTTGTTAATCTGCCATTCGAAGATGGTGGTGTTCGACCTGGAGGCTCTTCCTCCCTGCAATGCCCATTCAAAGTGACCTGATGAGTAGGAGTTATAATCCCTGTTCCAGTTGAACCTGGGTATGAATTCGGAGGTGAAGGATAGCCCAAGAGGCAAAGTCACTATGGCAAATATCTTGCTGTTCAGGGTATTGTATTTCCGGAAGCGGTCGCGGAACCTCATTTCAAGCCAGAAGTTTGGTGCGTTGATATAACCTGAAGGTGTCAGTTCAAGAGTTACTCCGTCCTCCTGGAACATCGATGAGTAGGGGGTGTTGTAGAGGCTGGTTCCTGGCGAGATGGGGCTTTCATCGCGGAAGGCCATCTGGGCATTCAGACCTACCTTCAGGAAATTGGTCACATCGGCATCGAGGTTGATCCTTGAGCGAATGGTGCTGAATTCCTCATTATACCTTATTCCCTCGTTATCGGTGTAGCCAAGTGACCAGTAGTATGAAACGGCATCAGAACTTCCGGACAGACTCAGGTTATAGTCCTGGGTAAGTCCGTTCTGCCATGTATAATCCTTGAAATCGGTTATTCTGCCGGCCTTGTAGTTATTTATCTCAATCGGAGCAAAGCCGATTCTTGAAAGCCATACTTCGTCGAGATCGGTTGCAGCGGTTGAACCGTCATAAGCCTTCCACTGTTCCAGAGTGACACCTGAAGGCAGGTTATCATAACTGTTGTAATAACCGGCGCCAATAGTAGTCTGCCGGCGTTCATTCTGTTCAAAGCCTGCAATCCTTCTGGCAATATGCTGTTCCCCGTTCATCATTTCAAAATGCGCGTGTGAAACGAAAGCCATCCCGGTGCTGGTGCTTATATTGATGACGGGTTTGCCCTTGAGTCCCCTCTTTGTAGTGATGAGGATGACTCCGTTTGTAGCCCTTGCCCCGTAAATGGCGGCCGAGGATGCATCTTTCAGTATGTCAAAAGTTTCAATGTCGACCGGGTTGAGATCCGCTAGATCACCGTAATATATCATACCGTCGACAACGACAAGCGGCGCATTGGCTTGTCTCTGGGGCAGGTCTGACCCGTTGCTTTCGTCGGCTCTCAGCGATGTCTCTCCGCGTATGAGCATGTCGCTTGAACTGCTAAGCCCCTTGGCGCTCGTGCTCAGGTTAACAGCCAGGCCGGGGATAGCTCCCCTCAGCATGGTCGTAACGTTCGAGGTGGCTTCAGTTGCGAGTTCGTTCGCATCGATCCTGGAGACGGCGCCGGTGAGGTCCTTTTTCTTGATTGTACCATAACCGATTACAATTACCTCCTCAAGCATTCCGACATCGACCTGCATCACAATGCTGAAGCTGGATTGTGTTCCAATCTCGATTTCCTGGGTTTTCATCCCGATGAACGAGAATGAGAGTATCCTCGCATCGACGGGGATCTGTAGCCGGAACTGCCCATCCTTATCGGTTAGAACTCCGATGGTAGTCCCTTTTACCTGCACAGAAACCCCGGCGAGAGGATTTTGTTCTTCATCTGTCACCTTGCCGGTAACAACTTTTTGTGCCGCCAGATTCAAGGTGAATCCGGCAAGCAGAATCAGCAGCAGAAGTTTTTTCATGTAATTGAATTAAAGGGTTGAAAAAATGAATTTTATAATCAGGTAAATCAGGTTAGTTGATACCAAATTTATGAAAACATTTCCAAAGTGCAATCGGTTGCGAGAAATTTTAAAGGCAATGGATTGTATTTATAATAAATACAAATAAAACCGCTTATTTCACCTTACGGACTATTACCTCGGGTGGCCGGGCAAAGTAGTTCCAGGCGCTTTCGGCTTTTTCTTTGTCGAACCGGCCGTTATAGACGAGGAACCTGTATCTGAGGTTGTAGTTTTTCCCCGGCATCAGATCCCAGTTCATGTCTCTGGTGGGGCAGAAGTTGGCAAACATGTCGCCCCTGTTATACTGATTCTCGGGCCATATCCTGAGAGGTTCGGGGAAGTTGTAGTTTGTCGGGAACGACATCATTACAACACCTGCATAGTCAGTATCGATCTCGCCCTGAACGATGCACCACCTTGCCTTGCTGCCGTCAGCGTTTTTTCTGTCCTTTCCCTCGGATGTGAGAACCATGCTGTTCAATTTATCCCATTTCTCAGTTGTTCTCCAGCCAAGACCGGCATAGCGGTATTCCAGGATCCTGAATGGACTCTCACCGGCACAGTTCATGTTTATGTTGAAGTCGACTATGAAACAGTCGCCGTTTTTGTCTGGTTCATAGACCCTTACATTCTGCAGTTCGTTCATCGCAACCTTGTCTTTCCCTGCCTTTTTAAGCACTATGTGTTCATGAAGAGCCCCGAATTCCGAGAAAACAGGTCCCTCTTCAACCGAAACGAAGTTGGCAAAACGGACAGTGGCCTGTTTTGAATTTATATTCCAGAAATCCAGGGTGTCACCTTCGAATTCAACCATGGTCCATGGATTCCAGATGCCGTAATGGTGATAATGGTCACGCGGCTGGATCCGCGTAAGCTCCTGCCCGTGAGGTGACCACAGGGGATGTATGAATCCGCTTCTTTTGTATGCACTATCAACTCCTGCCGGAGGATACACTGTACTGAAGAAGTACTGAAGCAGCTTCTGATCGCCTGAGTGAATAAGAAGGGCGCCATCCTTTGCCGTGGCTTTCATCGTAAGGGGAAACGCTGATTTTTCCTGGACAAGATCATATGTGTGCTTTTCGCTGGCGCCGGTTCCTGAAGAGACCAGCCATGTCAGTTTTCTTGGATTGCCTGCTTCAATCTGAAACGGGATCTTTGCCGGGGTACCATCCCTGTTCTCATACATTGCGAGGAGAGTATCGGAAAGGTAGGTAACCTCGTCAAGATTGATGCTCACGGGAATTTTCATTCCAAATGCTGGACTGGCAAGATTTACTTCGAGCGAGGCTATCTTTTGAGCCTGGCAGGTTGCTCCGAAAAGGAAAAGCAAAGCCGCAACAGTGAGTGAGGCCTTGACCGGAAAAGGGATTTCATGATTCATGGTTAGTTATTCTATTAAAAAAAATTATGGCAGATCAGGTTCTTTGAGATCCGAAAATAGACATGTTTTTAGAAATATGCAACCGATTGCGGGTTTTTTTCTGATATATTTTCGCTGTCTGTCATTTTATATTAAATTTGTTAATTCATATTCCTGCAGATGAGCACCCGTGATGTCACCATTTACGATGTGGCAAAAGCCCTGAATATTTCCCCTTCGACGGTCAGCAGAGGTTTAAAGGACCATCCGCATATCCATGCTGACACGAAGAAGCGGATAAAAGCCATGGCAAAAGAGATGGGCTACCAGCAGAACAAGTTTGCCAGCAGTCTTAGAAAAAGGAGTACCGAGACCATAGGGGTAGTGGTTCCCAAACTTAACAGTTATTTCATGGCCACGGTGATAGCAGGGATGGAGGAGATAACAAACCAGTTTGGTTACGGGCTGATCATCAGTCAGTCGCAGGAATCAGGCAAAAAGGAAACAGGCTGCGTTTCAACACTTTTTCACAGCAGGGTCGACGGATTGCTGGTTTCCCTGGCCTACGACACCGAAAACATTGACCACTTCAATCAGATACTGAGGAAAAATATTCCGGTCGTTTTCTTTGACCGGGTTTCAAACTGCCCGGGATGCATGGGAATTGTGATCGACAATTTCAGAGCCGGGTATGAAGTGACGTCCCACCTTATTGATCAGGGTTGCCGGAGAATCATGCATGTTGGAGGAAACATGCTTCGCAACGTATATTCAGGCAGGTTTGAGGGATATAAACGGGCTCTGGCCGACAATGGGATAGAATTTGATAATGAGTTGCTGATGGTCAGCGAGCTTGGAAATCAGGCAGGCCTTGATGCCGTGCAGGCCATCCTGCGCATGAAGCACCGTCCCGACGGGATATTTACAGCCAACGATACATCGGCTGTTGCAGTGATATGCGAGTTGCAGAAATCAGGCATCAGGGTGCCGGGCGATATTGCTGTGGCCGGTTTCAATAATGAACCGGTGAGCCGGGTGATAAAGCCCTGCCTTACCACAGTCGATTATCCTGCAAGGGAGATTGGCAGGCTTGCAGCATCTTCACTGATCAACATTCTGAATGATAAAGGCGCTTCCAGTCTCAGTACAATCATTGTCAAGCATGAACTGATAATAAGGGAATCGACAATGAGAAAGAAACAACAGGGAACACGGAAATAGAGAAGCATCTGGTCATCGTAACTTCAATTACCGGTGTCCTCTGGCCATATAATAAAAAGGTATATCTGACATCCCGTTTCTGCGTATCTGCGGAGACATGAAGTCAGAAAACAGCCGATCCTGCTGATCCTGAGGAAACAGGACTGCGGAAGGCGGAGTAAAATATTGAATGATTTAAATATAACTGAAAACAACATGCTGTTATTGGGGATTGATCTTGGGAGTTCTTCCGTAAAGGCTTCGGTTATTGATGGCGAATCGGGCAAATGCCTGGCTTCAGCCTTTTATCCAAAGGATGAGATGAAGATTGTTGCCATTAATCCGGGCTGGGCTGAACAGGACCCGGAGGACTGGTGGCTGAACCTCCGGTCGGCGATTCATGAGTGCATCAACCAGCTCGGGACCAGGAAGGACGGCATTGGTGCTGTCGGTATCTCTTATCAGATGCACGGGCTTGTTACGGTTGGCAGTGATATGAAGCCTCTTCGCCCGTCCATAATATGGTGCGACAGCCGTGCTGTAAAGTACGGGCAGAATGCCTTTGAAAAACTGGGAAGCGACTTCTGTCTGTCCCATCTGCTTAATTCTCCGGGGAACTTCACCGCTGCCAAGCTGGCCTGGGTTAAGGAAAATGAACCTGAACTGTTCGACAGGATTTATAAGATAATGCTTCCGGGCGATTATATTGCANNCAGGTCTATCAGAGGGAATTTTCTGGGATTTCAGCAGGGGTGGTCTCTCAGGAGAGCTGATGGAAAGTTTCGGATTCAGTCACGATATAATTCCGGTTCAGAAAGAATCCTTTTCAGTGCAGGGATGGCTCAGGCAGGATATTGCAGGCGAGCTTGGCCTTCCGGCGGGTATCCCTGTTTCCTACCGGGCCGGCGATCAGCCCAACAACGCACTGTCGCTCAATGTACTTCAGCCGGGAGAAGTTGCTGCCACGGCAGGCACATCCGGGGTGATATACGGGGTAACCGACCAGACAAGGTATGATCCGCTTTCGAGGGTTAATACATTCCTGCATGTAAATCACACGAGTTCTGATCCCCGCCTGGGAGTTCTGCTATGCATAAATGGCACAGGCATCCTGAATTCCTGGTTAAAGAGAAACACCGGCAGCGGTATCGACTATAACGGTATGAACAGCCTTGCAGCTGAAGTTGAACCGGGGTCCGACGGGTTGTCAGTTCTTCCTTTTGGTAACGGGGCCGAAAGAATTTTGATGAACAGGGATATCGGATGCCGGATTTCCGGACTGAACTTTAACAGGCATTCGAATGCCCATCTTTTCAGGGCAGCACAGGAGGGAATAGCTTTTTCATTCAGGTATGGCCTCGACATAATGCAGGAGACCGGAATTGATGCGGGCCTTATAAGGGCTGGCATGGCCAATATGTTTCTCAGCCCTGTATTCAGGGAGGCTCTCTCGTGTATAACTGGAGCAGTGATCCATCTTTACAACACTGACGGTTCTGTTGGCGCTGCCCGCGGAGCCGGGATCGGCTGCGGATACTACAAATCGGCAGGTGAAGCATTTTCGGGACTCAAGCCGGTTGGTACCACCGAGCCTGACAACTCAAGGAAGGGTGCTTATGAAGATGCCTGGGAAAAATGGGGAGAACTTCTAAAAAATGTTTGATAATTATTTGAATTTTAGCATAAAAGTTTGCACTTTCCTTACTTAATTTGTGTTAAGCGGATCAAAAAATACTTTAACAAAAATTACTGATATGATTTACAAAGGCAGAAAAGAGTTCTATCCCGGAATAGGGAAGATCGAGTATGAAGGCAGGAAATCAAAGAATCCCTTTGCTTTCAGGTGGTATAACCCCGAGCAGGTGGTTTCGGGAAAAAAGATGAAGGATCATCTGCGTTTTGCAATTGCATACTGGCATTCATTCTGTGGTGACGGAACCGATCAGTTTGGCAGCACAACGCATTTCTTTCCCTGGGATGGTATGAAGCTCGATGACAAGATCAGCCACAGGCTTGATGCCGCGTTCGAGTTTACCACCAAAATAGGAGCCCCCTATTATTGTTTCCACGATGTTGACGTTGTTGGAAACGACGGATCGGTACTCGATATTGAAAAACGCCTTGAAAAGTATGTGCCGGTGATGAAGAAACTGCAGGACCAGACTGGGGTGAAGCTCCTGTGGGGCACGGCAAATCTGTTCGGCAATCCAAGGTATATGAACGGTGCTGCTACGAATCCCGATTTTGCGGTTCTTACAAATGCGGCTGTTCAGCTTAAGAATGCAATCGATGCCACTATAGCACTCGGAGGCGAAAACTATGTTTTCTGGGGAGGACGCGAAGGGTATATGAGTCTTCACAATACCGATATGAAGAGGGAACTCGACCATATGGCCATGATGCTGACCAAGGCACGAGATTACGGCAGGAAGCAGGGCTTTAAGGGAACCTTCCTTATTGAACCGAAGCCAATGGAACCCACCAAGCATCAGTACGATTACGATGCAGCAACGGTTATCGGCTTCCTGAAGAATTATGGTCTCGACAAGGACTTCAAGCTGAATATTGAGGTAAACCATGCCACCCTGGCAGGCCACACTTTTGCCCACGATCTCCAGGTTGCAGCATGCGATGATATGATCGGAAGCATAGATGCCAACAAGGGAGATTACCAGAACGGATGGGATACAGATGAATTTCCGACCAATGTCTATGAGACAACTGAAGCCATGCTTGTGATACTTCAGGCAGGAGGGTTCAGGACAGGAGGCATCAATTTTGATGCACACATCAGGAGGAATTCAACCGACCTGCAGGACCTGTTCATTGCCCATATCAGCGGTATGGATACATTTGCAAGGGCCCTTGTGGCAGCCGACAAGATCCTGAAGGAGAGTGATTACCTGAAGATGAAGAAGCAAAGGTATGCATCATTCGACAAGGGAGCAGGCAAGGATTACGAGAAGGGCAAGCTTACCCTCGAAGACCTGAGGAATCTGGCAGTTAAAGCCGGTGAGCCCGAAGTACGCAGCGGCAGGCAGGAACTCCTTGAACAGCTGCTTAACATGTATATCGATTGATAAGGAAGTCAGACGCGGCAAGGATATTGATATGTCAGATATTAAAAATGGCCGGGTAACTGCCCGGCCATTTTTTTCATTTATAAGAAGCGTCTACAATGAATTCGGGAGGATTGGCAATTGATTTTTTTACGAGGCAAAGGTTTGCCACGTTGATAAGGGATTCCTTGTATTTCTCCGGAAAATCGGGCGGAAGTTTTATTTCAAGCTTAATGGAGGCCGGAAGATGGATTTCCTTATTCCAGACTGTTGTTTGAATTATCCTGATATTTTCAGCAGGAATATTGCGGTTATCGCAGAATCCTTTGACATAAATACCGGCACAGGTTCCTATTGATGCCAGGTACAGGTCAAAGGGAGCAGGTGCAGTGTTGCCACCTCCGTTATCAACCGGCTGATCGGTTCTGATTTGATGTCCGCCTGTGTGGGCCGTTACAACTTTCCCTCCGTTAAAAGTAATTTCAATCATTTTTTTTCTCATTAATACATATTAAATAACCCTGTGCCTCTGTGTTTACTGTGACTGTCCTGGTGACGGTAAGATTACCGCTACCAGGGAAAGAGACAGGGAACACAGAGGATCACAGAGTTTAAACAGGTTATAGTTGTTTTTGTTCTGCTATTTCTTCAGAATTGACTTAAGAACTTTCTCCTTGTCAAGTTTTTTGGTGCAGAAAAACCAGTCGTAGCAGGTCATTTCTTCCTTGCTTTCCATACGCTGTTTTGCAACGCCGCATGATCCTGCAGTGGGAACGATCACATCGTCGCCCGGACGCCAGTCGGCGGGAAGAGCAACAGAAAATTCATCAGCCGTCTTCAGTCCGATAATAACCCTGTAAAGTTCGTCAAAGTTACGGCCGAGGCTGAGCGGATAGTAGATAATAGCGCGGATAATTCCTTTGGGATCGATAAAGAATACTGCCCTGACAGCCTTGGTTGAGCTTTCGCCCGGCTGAAGCATCCCATAGGTCTTTGCAACTTCCATGGTGATATCTTCAATCAGAGGGAAGTTGACTTCAACATTTTTCATACCCTTGTATTCGATTTTCTCCTTGATTGTGCGGAGCCATGCGATATGGCTGTAAAGGCCGTCTACAGAAAGTCCAACCAGTTTGCAGTTTGCCTCGTTGAACTGCTTTTCCATGCTGGCAAAAGTCATGAATTCCGATGTACAAACCGGTGTGAAGTCAGCGGGATGGCTGAAAAGGATAACCCAGCTTCCTTTGTAATCAGAAGGGAAGTTAATGTCACCCTGGGTGGTAACTGCCTTGAATTCCGGAGCTTTGTCGCCGATCCTCGGCATTGCGTAAGTTTTGTTTTCTTCCATAATAATTGTTTTGATTTTTGTTAGTAAATGTTTATCGTTTAATGTTTAACGTTTATGGTTAATCGTTAGCGATTTTCAGGCTGGTTCTTGGGTCGCGTTCAGTATCAGCGCTTACTTTTTCTCCGCCGACAGTGGAAAATCGCACCAGCACCCTGCATTTATTGCCTGGTTTGCTGAAGAGTCTGGCCCTGGTATATTTTGTAATGTCGCCTGTCACGGTGAAGGAGCCGAAAGCTCCGGTACCTTTTGCGTGGACTACCCGTTCCGGTATTCTTTCGCGGTTGAAGTGGGCAAGTTTTTCGTGCAGGTAAAAGTCTTCCAGGAGGACGGGTCCCCTGGGGCCGACTGTCATGCTGTCCTCATTTTCGAAGTAAGGACGGCCTGAAGCTGTTGAAAGGTTTTTTTTCTTTTTCATTGTAATGAAGGGTGCTTTAGTTGAGCATGGTTGTTAGGAAATTTCAGTATAAGTTACAACAAATCAAAGGATAATCACTGAATTGTATCCGGTTTTCTTGTCTGCAATTCCGGGTAAGGTATGTCGGTGAAATTACCGGTGATCTGAAGTTTGACATCTTTGATCCTGAAGTTGGGAATAGGATTTTTGCCAAGGTAATCCTCTATGATTTTATCGAGTTTCCTGTCGAAGTAATCTTCGATGCGGTCGGACTCAGCGCAGTAGAGGTGGTGGTGTTTATCCCTGACGAAGTCATAGCGCATCACGTCGTCTCCAGTCATTACTTTGGTCACGATACCCTTTTCCACGAACACATCGAGAATTTTATATACGGTACTGAGAGGGATATGCGGGAAGTTGAGTCTGAGGTAGTCGATAATGATATCGGCAGAGGGGTGGTTATTGAGGTTATAAATCACTTCCAGAACAGCAGTTCTCTGTGGAGTGACCTTAAGGTTATTATCTGTAAGAATTTTTATTATTGATCTGTCTGGCATGATATCTTATTAATAGTGTGACAGGTTTTCCGGTTTTGCATAGTTTTGGCCGGAAAATTTCTCCAAAGGTAATTTTTTGCAAAAACAAAAGCAAGTCAAATAAGAAATATGTGTAAAAACGAAAATATCGTAAAAGAAAAATAAACGTAAAGGCATATAATTAGCAAAAGAGAATCATTTGCAATTACGAAATGTTTGCTGTTGCGACACAAAGAGAAACTGATATGGGCGTCACCCGGAAGCCGGACCTTTGTATCTTTCGTAGTCTTCCTTGTAATTGATGTTGTGATACCATCCGCTGCCATCAAAGCTGATATACCTGGTCTTAACATTTCCTGCCAGATCCGTCAGCCTTAACCTGCCTTCTCCCAACTGCTTCCTTGCTGCCGGCAATACGGTCCGCCGGTATATGGCATGGAGTGGTTCATATTTTCCTGATTCGTTTACCGGCATCACTATATCGGCTCCTTCCGATATTTCAATCATCTTTTCAATTAATTCAAGACTGATCTCCGGTATGTCACATGCGGTAATGAAGTTCAGTTCTGTGTCCGATCGTGACAGACATGAATATACTCCCATCAGCGGACCTGAGCCTTCTGTTTCATCAGGCACCACTTTGTGCCCCAGGAAACTGTACTTTTTTTCGTCGCCGCCTATTATTATTTCCCTGAAATGTTTTTCAAGCTGGCTTACTATGTGCTGTATCATGGGCACTCCGTTCACCGGCAGCATGCTTTTGTCAGGCCCGCCCATCCTTTTGCTTTTCCCGCCGGCAAGCACTATGGCTGTGATATCTCCGATTCGTGATCGTTCCACCTGGTTGCTGGTTATTACCTTTTCTGACCTCGTGTGTGGAGTAAAGTTATCCATTCTGCTCCGGATTTCTTCGGCTTTCAGGATATATATCATAATTGGACGCTTCTGTTCTTTTTAAAAAATCTGTATCTTTTGCAGATTAAACGACTTGCGATGGATCAGCAGGAAATCATTTCCGGATTCAGCCCCGATAAGGCTAACTTGTTGTCAATATTTCATGCTCTTCAGAATAATCATGGAGACCAATCCCCACCTGCTGATCGAGGGCATTGCCATAGCTGCATACTCAATAAACTCAGGACAGGGGTATATTTATATCCGGGGCGAATACCATGATTCGATTAATAAGCTTCAGAGTGCCATCAATCAGGCCTACGAAAAGGGATACCTCGGTAACAACATTCTGGGCAGCGGTTTTTCTTTTGATCTTGAGATAAAGCCGGGCGCAGGTTCCTACCTTTGCGGCGAGGAACTCACTCTCCTTGAATCGCTCGAGGGAAAGAGAGGTTATCCCCGTATTAAACCGCCTTTCCCGGCCGAAAAGGGTCTGTGGGGCCAGCCAACCCTGGTCAATAATGTTGAGACACTGGCTAACATCCCGGGGATCATTGCAAACGGGAGTTCATGGTACAGGTCGTCTGGAACCGAAAGGACACCGGGCACAAAGATATTCACGATAAGCGGTGATGTTGCAATTCCCGGTTGCTATGAGGCGGAGGCAGGGGCGATACTGAATGATCTGATAAACGATCTGGCGGGAGGAACCCGCGACGGTAAACCCTGGAAAGCCGCTTTGCTGGGAGGCGCTGCAGGCACTTTCGTTCCTTACTCTTTTGCTGATCTTTCAATGTGCTACGAGCGGCTGAAGGAGAGGGGCGCTACTCTTGGCTCGGGAGCCGTGATTGTAATGGGAAGTGAAAGAAAGCTTATTCCAATGATCCAGAGTATCTTGCGCTTTTTTAAACACGAGAGCTGCGGTAAATGTGTTCCCTGCAGGATTGGAACAACTTATATTCAAGAACGGTCGATGGATTTATCCGTTGCCGACCCCGGCGAACGGATCGCCATCCTCGACGATATGGTGATCCACGCCCGGCAGATTGCCAGGAACTCGCTTTGCCCTCTGGGACAATCGCCAATACTCCCGCTTGAGACACTTCAAAGGCATTTTTCGGAGGTACTGGCTTATGAGTAACAAACCAGCAACCAGCAACCCGCCTCCGCTACCACCTTCACTACGTTTCGGTGGTCGAAGAAAGCTATGGCGGGCAAAGCCAGCAACCAGCAACCTTAACTTAACTGTTTCAACCTATGGAGATGGCCACTTTTCCTATCACCGCCACCTACGTGAAAAGGGCGGCCGCTAAGGGACAGCTTATAATTGTGGTCGATCCCAAATGGACTCCGCTCGTCAGGTATTCAACCGTCTGGCTTCAGCCAAAGCTGGGCGCCGACATTGCCCTGCTCAACGGTCTGGTTCATATTATTATTAAAAATGGCTGGATCGACAGGCGGTTCATAGAGGAACGGGTAGAGGGTGGCATGGAGGCATTTTCAGATCTTGAGGAGCTTGTAACCAGATATACTCCTGAATTTGTTTCGGGGATCACCGGAGTTCCTGCCGAAAATCTGAATCTGGCTGCCCGGCTTTATGCAACTTCCCCCACGGCAATGATTGCCACGGGAATGGGTATGAGCCAGCAGGTTACCGGAACACACAACGTGTTTTGCCTCATCAACATGATGCTTGTTACCGGTCAGGTGGGCCGTGAAAGATGCGGTATTAATCCGCCGAGAGGTCAGAATAATGTTCAGGGGGTAACAGACGTGGGCTGTTCACCGGTCAATTGCCCGGGTTACATACCTGTTACAGATGATGATAACCGCCGCAAGGTTGCAAAGGTATGGGATGTGCCGTATGAATCCCTTTCACCGCGTCCCGGACTTACAACAGTGGAGATCATGCAGGCTGCCTATAAGGGTAAGATAAAGGGCATCTTCATCATGGGAGAAAATCCAATGATAAGCGATCCTAACCTGAACCATACTGAAGAGGCTCTCAACAGGATGGAATTTGTTGTTGTTCAGGATATATTCCTGACTGAGACCACAAGGCTGGCCGATGTGGTGCTTCCTGCATCAGCCTGGGGTGAAAAGGAAGGCACCTTTGTGAACAGCGACCGGCGGGTGTTAAGGGCAAGGAAAGCTGTTGAGTGTCCGGGGACTGCCAGGATTGACTGGAGGGTTATCCATGAACTTTCGCGCAGGATGGGCAAGCCAATGCCGGATTACCGCGATGAGAGTGAGATCTTTGATGAGATAGCCAGGGTAACTCCAATCATGGCGGGGATTTCGTATTCGAGGCTCGAGGAAGGAAGTATTCAATGGCCCTGTCCGACGAACGACCATCCCGGAACTCCTACACTATATCTCGAAAGATTCAACACCCCAACAGGACGAGGCAGGCTTTTCCCTGTTGACTACGTTCCGCAAAATGAGTTTACCGATTCGGAGTACCCACTTATGCTGAACAGCGGCAGGGTGAAGGTTGAATCGCGCCGTGGGGAACTTGAGACTCAGGTGCGAATATCAGAGGAGGTGCTTATTGGCGAGGTCTTCATGCCCTGGCATTTCACAGAGTCGCAGGTAAACCGTCTCACCAGGGATGAACTGGACCCTTACAGCAGAATAGCTCCGTTCAAGCTTTCAGCAGTAAGGATTCACAAGATATAAATGGATTTCTGAGATTTGATATCTCAAAATAAAAGGCAGCTATTTCAAATATCTGCCTTTTATTTTGTCGGCCCGGAGAGGCTCGAACTCTCGACCCCATGATTAAGAGTCACGTGCTCTACCAGCTGAGCTACGGGCCGTATAAAGGGATTACAAAAATAGTGTTTTTAAAACTACAGAGGTATTTCCTTCTTAAATTTTATTGAAGTGGCCTGGAAATGGGAGTCAATTCATTCAATTTCAAACCATTTCATCGACTTTGGAAGATTAACATCTTCGTGTGCAATGTGATGAAATTCGTTAGTGTGATTGTTGTAACAGTAATCCTTCCCCCACTCGTCAGCATTTTCAGCCACCTGTCCGATAGCGTCAATTATGTACGAGAGTTCCGCATCAGTCATGGTGGGATGAAGTGAAAGCCTCACCCAGCCGGGTTTCATCGACAGATCACCGGCTTCAATTCTTTCGGTGATCTCCTGTGAATGAAGGAAATCGACATTCAGCAGGAAGTGGCCGTATGTTCCGGCACAGGAACAGCCTCCCCTGACCTGTATTCCGAACCTGTCGTTAAGAAGTTTTGTTGCAAGGTTATGATGAACTTTGTCGAGGTAGAAAGAAAAAACCCCGAGCCTGTCCGTGATGTTCTCAGCCAGGATGTGCAGTCCGGGAATCCTGCCAAGTCCCTCAAATGCAAGTTTTACAAGATGCTCCTCCCTTTCGCGTATTTTCCTTATGTCCATTTTTTCCTTGAGGGTGATCGCAAGTGCTGCCCTGATTCCCTGGAGAAATCCGGGTGTGCCTCCGTCTTCCTTGACCTCAATATCAGTTATGTAACTATAACCTCCCCATCGGTTTGTCCATTTCACTGTTCCTCCGCCCGGAGTGTCGGGTATCTCATTCTTGTAAAGCTGCCGGTTGAACACCAGCACTCCGGCGCTTCCGGGTCCGCCGAGAAACTTGTGAGGTGAGAAGAAGATCCCGTCAAGCTGCTCCATCCTGTCGGGCGGATGCATGTTTATTTCAACATAAGGGGCCGATGCCGCGAAGTCGACGAAGCAATATCCGTTGTATTCATGCATGATGCGGGCAAGCTCATGGTATGGGGGTTCATAACCGGTGACGTTTGAACATGCGGTGAATGAGCCTATCAGCAGGGGACGGTCCTTGTACCTTATTATCTTTGACCGGAGCAATTCCGGATCCACCCTCAGGCCGTCGGCAGGTTCAAGAACCACTACATCGGCCAGTGTTTCGAACCATGAGGTGTGGTTTGAATGGTGTTCGGCATGGGTGAGGAATACCACCGGACGGTTCCCGTTGGGTATGTCACGGCAGCTTTTGTATTCTCCATGGGTAAAAACACAATAATTGATAGCCTGCTCAGGCACCTTCAGTCCCAACAGCCTCTGCAGTTTCGCAATTGCCGATGTCATCCCGGTTCCGGTGAAGATAATAATGTCATTCTCGTTGGCATTGACATGGTTCTTTACAATCTTCTGGGCCATGTGATAGGCATCGGTCATTGCCTTACCTGTCGCGGACGATTCGGAGTGAGTATTTCCTACCAACTGACCTATATCATCGCTTATCCTTCTCTCGATGGGTCCGTACAGCCTGCCGCTGGCAATCCAGTCGGCATACACCAGCTTCTTCTTCCCGTAAGGGGTATCTATATAAGCATCAAGGCCTGTGATGTCCTTTCTGAACTGCTCAAAGTGCTTTTCAAGATCCTGCATGCTGTTGTTTTTATGTTCCTCTCCGGCGATTCAAAATTATGAATAATTGTTGCTAAATTGCATGAGCTTAATCATAAGGATGTAAAGCGGATTTCAGACACCGGTTGCACGTCTTGGTAAAACCTTATAATTCATGCAAAATACATTTAAAAGACTTGTGACGATCTTTTATTGTTTTGTTGATTCAGGCGTTGATCCGGGATCCGAAAGAAGGGATTAAATAGACAATTTTCTCCGATAATTTTTTATTGCTATATTGCCGGGGTATGAATTCTTTAAAGACTGGAGATATGATTCCTGATTTTTCCCTTCCCGACCAGGATGGGAAGATATTCCATATCAGGGATGTTGTTGGGGAAAAAAAGCTGGTTATATTTTTTTATCCGAAAGACGGAAGTCTCTACTGTACCAGGGAGGCCTGCTATTTCAGGGACATCAATGATGTTTTCGACGAAAATGATGCCATGGTAATAGGGATAAGCGGGCAATCTGTCGAAAGTCACAAGGAATTTGCGGAAATTAACAGATTGAATTATACCCTGCTAAGCGACACCAACGATGAAGTCAGGAAGAAGTTCGGAGTGCCTTCAAGTATGTTTGGGCTGATGGCTGGTCGTGTTACCTATGTCATTGACAAATCCGGCAGGATCGTTTATGTTTTCAATTCTCAGAGACAAGTCCAGAAGCATGCCGATGAGGCCCTGAAAATAATTCTTTTGCTCAGGAAAACAGGCAAGACTGAAGCCCGATGAACCTATTCGCTTTTTCTGACCTTCTGCCGGTACCCCTCTGAAGTATAGTCAACTTTCTTATTATTTTATTTGGAATTTCCTTTCCGGGAATTTACTTTTACGCCGCGAAATCAATTTTAACAATAAAATGGACGACGGCCCCGCGGGTATATTAATTAATTCTCTGATGTAGAGGAGCCGGACCAATCATCTGGTCACCTCTTTCTATATCGGTAAAAGAAAGTAGGTGACTATGACATCACTCACAACTTTTTATTTAAGCGGAATAACCGGCAAGGAGGTATTCGGAACCGACGGCGATGTTATCGGCGTGATCAGGGATCTTATGGTCAACGCGGTACCTTCAGGTCAGAACAACCCCAACCAACAGGTTATCACCGGCATCAGGCTGAAAATTGGCAGGGAGACAAAACTTTATTCATTCAGTACATTCAGGGTGGTTAAAGTCCGCGAACGTATCAGTGTGACCTGTTACGACCTGATTGAACTGAGCAGTGAAGAGATTACCGGAGGTTTGCTTCTGGTTGAGAATATCCAGGACAAGCAGATAGTCGATCTGAATGGCCGGAAGCTTGTCAGGGTTAATGATGTGAGGCTCGCCACACTTCCAACCGGAACGTTTGCTGTTGCTGTGGATATTGGAATTGGCGGACTCCTTCGCAGGATGGGCATACTGGTTCCCATGCAGAGAGTGCTGTCTCTGTTAAGGATGAAGATACCCACCAAGTACATACTGTGGGATGATGTTCAGGCTATCGATTTCTCAAATCTTAATATTAAGCTTTCAAAGAGTTACGCTAAGCTTCATACACTTCACCCTTCGGATCTGGCGGATATCATCGAGGATCTTGGAAGGAAATCCAGCACGTCGGTCTTCTCAGCCCTTGATGAGGAAAAGGCTGCCGATGTTCTTGAAGAGATGGAAACCCAGACTCAGATACATATTATAGAGAGCCTTCCGGTCACCAAGGCTGCCGATGTTCTCGAAAAAATGCCTGCTGATGAGGCTGCCGACATTCTGGATGAGATTGAGGATGAGAAGGCAGAGCTGCTTCTGAAGGAGATGGACAGCGAAGTGTCGCAGGAGGTTAGGGAGCTGCTCGAATACCCCGATAACCATGCAGGAGGACTTATGACCACTGATGTGCTGTCGTTCCGTTCCGGCCTTACAGTTGAGGATGTTATCAGGGAACTTCGCATAAGAAAGCCCGAACCGTCCGAACTCTATTCACTTTTTGTCACAGAAGAAAATGACAGGCTGGTTGGCACATTCAGTCTGAACGATCTTATTATTGCTGAGCCCGAAACGGTTCTTAACAGTGTAATGAAATCAGTGCCTGTCTTCCTTTATGATGATCAGAAAATCAACGATATAGCCGAGACTATTTCCAAATATAATCTTCTGGCTGTTCCCGTCGTCGACCGCGATCACATTCTCCAGGGAATGGTGGTTGTGGATGATGTTCTTGAGGACCTGATGAGCAAGAGAAGAACATATAAGAGGCAATCGCATCGGTGATGTTCAGGACAAAAATTGGCAAAAGCGGCTTTTTCAGGAACCTGGCGATCTTTTTTGCACTGCTGGGACCGGGGATAATAACAGGAAGCGTCGACAATGACGCAGGCGGTATCACCACCTACTCAGTTGCAGGGGCCATGTACGGCTATGGAATGATCTGGACCCTGATCCCTTCACTCATTGTGCTTCTTGTCATCCAGGAGATGAATGCCAGGATGGGAATTGTGACAGGGAAGGGATTGTCGGACCTGATAAGGGAGAATGCCGGCGTAAAGGTCACCTTCTTTATATTTATCGGTCTGCTGATTTCAAATATAGGCAACACCACAACGGAATTCGCGGGAGTGGCAGGCAGTATGGAGATATTCGGTGTGAGCAAGTATATTTCCGTTCCCGTGGCTGCAGTCCTTGTATGGATCCTGGTTGTAAAAGGTACCTACAAGATTGCCGAGCGCATATTTCTGATTTTCAGCGCTTCACTTCTGACTTATGTTGTCTCGGCTCTTATGGCAAAACCCGACTGGGGCGAGATCGGGTCAGCCATAGTCAGGCCGGGTATTGAGATCAATACACAGAGTCTGACAGTAATCATTGCCCTTGTCGGGACTACAATAGCTCCCTGGATGCAGTTCTACATGCAGGCAACGGTGATTGAAAAGGGGCTCAAGATAAAGGATTATAAATACACGGTGATTGATATTGTTGCAGGATGCATAATCACTGTTGTTGTTGCATTTTTCATTATGGTTGCCTGCGGATCGACCCTTTTTCCGAACGGGATAGTGATCTCTGAAGCCAAGGATGCAGCCCTTTCTCTCGAGCCTCTTGCAGGAAGGCTTGCATCTCATGTGTTTGCCTTCGGTCTGTTTGTAGCCTCGGTATTTTCAGCGACAATACTTCCACTGGCCACCGCCTTCTATGTATGTGAAGCTTTCGGATTTGAAGCAGGCATCGACAGGAAGCTGGATGAGGCTAAGGAGTTCTATGTTCTTTACACCGGGATACTGGTGATTTCAGCAGCCATAATTCTTATCCCCAATGCGCCTCTGATCGGCATATCAATCTGGTCGCAGGTTCTTAACGGGATATTGCTTCCGGTCGTTCTTGTCAGCATGATCCTGCTTATAAATAATAAGAAGATCATGGGCAGCTACACGAACAAGCCTTTCCAGAATATTATCGGATGGGGCGCTGTGGGAATACTGGTCATTTTGTCGGGTACACTTCTTATCCTCCCGGCGCTGGGCAACTGATCAGTTAACCTGAGTTTCTGACGGCCAGGCTCCGTCTGTACCGAATTCACCGGCTTTGACAAGACCCGGATCAACCACCACGTGCTTTATTAGTTTTCTGTTCCAGGTATATGTAATATGGATCATACCGTCGCCGGTCTGTATGACGGCGGGGTATGAGAATTCAGTTCCTTTGTCCTCATTTTCGAGCAGGGCGGCTGGCTTCCAGTTTATACCATCGTCAGAGATTGCAATATTGAGCATGTTTCGTCCTGATTTCAGGTGATTGTAAACCATAATATGCCTTCCATCCTTCAGGGTCACGGCATCTATTCCCGAATTTGGGTTGGGAAGGCTTAGCGCACTCATTTTGCTCCAGGTCCTGCCTTTATCCTGCGACCATGAGGTAAGTATACTTGAATGTTTGCTGCGGCAAACCAGCTGAAGCTTTCCTCCGGGGTGGAATAATACTGACGGCTGAATTGCTGATATGCTCTTGTCATTCAGGGGTTCAGTCATTGTCCAGGTCATTCCGAAGTCGGGAGTCATCTCCATGTGGACTCTCCATCCGTCATGTTCGGAACTCGACGGGCAAAGCAGGACACCATTGTCAAGCAGGACCGGTTTATTCTTGACAGGACCCATGAATCCCTCCGGAAGCTTCCTGGGCGCCGACCATGAAATGCCATTGTCGCCTGAGACAATAAGCTCGCCCCACCATTCCGAAGGGCTTGATCCGACCTTGAAGAAAAGAAGCAGCTCATCACCTGAATTGAAAAGAACCGGATTCCAGCAGGGATACCTCATGTCACCCCTGATTCCGTTGGCAGGTTCTTCCGGTATGGCCCACTTCCCGCCGGTGAATCTGCTTGTCCATATCCCGACATCAGGGTTTTTCTCGGCGGTTCCGCCAAACCAGGCTGCGATTAATCCTCCATCGGTTTCAGCAATCGTTGAAGCATGACAGCTTGGAAAGGCAACATCTTCCGGCTGATAGATGAATTCCTTTACGGTGATGCACTGTTCGCCCCTGAAAGGCTGCTGTGCGGTTAGGGTGCCGCAACTTATAAGAATACAGACAAATAGGATGATTTTGTTCATTTTTTCTTTCTTGTTAGACTGGTTATCAAAAATCCGGCCAGGAAGATTACCGTGGTGCCGAAAACTATTGTCAGATTAGAATGGAAGGGACTTCTGAATGCCCCCGTGTTTCCTTCCGTGAACATGATGGGAGAGAGGCTCATCCATACAATCAGGATGACCCCGAGAACCACCCCGGTAATTGCCTCGGTTTTTCCTGACTTTTTAACGATAAAACCAAGCAGGAAGAGGCCCAGCATACCGCCGCTGAAAATGGAGGCCAGGGCCCACCATGCATCAAGGACGCTTTCGACTCCCACAAGCATGATAGCAATTATGATTCCGAGGATCCCCGTTATCATTGATGAGATTCTCAGAACGTTCATTGAAGCCTTTTCGCCGGCCTGCTTGCTGAAATACCTCTTGTAGTAATCGGTAAGGAAAATTGTGGCGGTGCTGTTAAGGCTGGTGGACACAGTGCTCATCCCTGCCGAGAAGATTGCCGCGATAAGTAATCCGGTCAACCCTGCAGGAAGCCCCGTTACAATAAAATGGGGAAACACCCTGTCGCCTGCACCCGCGGCACTCAATTCAGCCGGAAGAAGACCGGGCTGCGCGGTATAGAACGAAAACAGGGCGGTGCCGATATAGAAAAACAGAAGGGATACAGGTACATACAACAGTGATCCGAAAAGTGCCGAAGACCTGGCTTCCCTGTCCGATCCCGCGCTCATATACCTCTGGATATAGTTCTGGTCGATCCCGTAATTCTGAAGGTTTATGAAAAGACCGTAAACCAGTACCACCCAGAAGGTTGAATCCCTGAGGCTGGACCCAAAGCTTCCAAGGCTGAATTTGTTGTGTTCGGAAGCAATTTCAAAAAGGCGGCCGGCTCCCCCCGGCATTTTTACAGTGAGGAAAACAGCGCAGGCCAGTGCACCCAGAATCAGGATTATTCCCTGTATCGTGTCGGTCCAGATCACTGCCTTTATCCCTCCAAGCATTGAATAGAGGATCACGCCTATACCGGTAATAATAATAACGCTCCTGATTTCCCATCCGAAGAGGGCGTTGACAGGCAGAGCCAGCAGCAGAAGGATTGCACCCGTCCTCATCAGCTGAGTCAGGATATAGCAGGCCGAAGCATATATTCTGGCCCAGGCTCCGAACCTTTGTTCGAGGTAATAGTATGCCGAAACGCTTCCGATACTTCTGTAAAGGGGAACAAAGAATTTAGCGGCAGCGTAGGCGGCGAAAGGTATCGTGAGGCTGAATACGAACGAGTTCCAGTCCGACGCGTAGGCTTTCCCGGGAAGGGCCAGGAAGCTTATGCTGCTAACAAAGGTTGCAAAGATGGACATGCCCACTGCCCAGGCGGGAATTTTGCCGCCGCCCGTCGTAAACTGGTCGGAAGTCTTGTTCCTGAAAAAGAAGGATGCTCCGAAGATTACGTTCCCGATTATGAGGGAGAAGAAGATTACGGCGTCAAGTAAAGTGAGTTTCATTAATAAGGTGGACAAAGTGTGGTGCCTGAAGGGCGGTTAAATTTACTATTTTTCTTAGATTTGTATAACGCTATTCAGGGGAAGAGCTTATTCATCCTTAAACGGCAGAAATAGCAGACATGAGTATTTCAGAAAACCAGGCATATTATTGATTTAGAAAAATATGAAGAATTTCGGATATTTTGATTCATATTCCTACAACACACCCGAAAAAGGGAAAAAGTCCCTGTTTGACAGGATGATCCATTGCAACCGGCTTTATTTTACGCTGAAATATGCAGGCGTTGTTTTCAGAACAAGAAAAGAGGCAATAAAGGGCAATTATGATACAAAAGCCTGGGCTGATTCATCCTTCTATATTTTCCGGATTATAGAGAAAGCCGGAGGTGTCTTCAGGATCACAGGTATGGAAAATATCTCGCGTGATCCGGGTCCCGTGGTAATTATAGGCAATCATATGAGCACTCTTGAGACAATGGTGCTGCCCGGGATTGTCGCTCCGCACCGCGAGGTGACCTTCGTTGTTAAGGAGAGTCTTGTGAAACATCCCCTGTTCGGTCATGTCATGCGATCGCGCGATCCCATAGTGGTTGGAAGGACTGACCCGCGGAAGGACTTTGAAACAGTAATGACAAAGGGGATGGAATTGCTTTCCAAAGGGACTTCGATAATTATTTTTCCACAGAGCACGCGAAGTGTTGAATTCAGACCGGAGGAATTCAACTCCCTCGGAGTGAAACTGGCAAAAAAGGCAGGAGTGAATGTGGTTCCCCTGGCGCTGAAAACGGATTTCTGGGGACAGGGAAAGATAATTAAGGAACTGGGGCCGCTCGACAGCAGCAAGCACATATATTTCAGATTCGGGGAACCATTCGCGGTTAAAGGTACCGGCAAGACGGAAAATCAGCAGCTTATTGATTTCATAGAGGCATCCCTTAAGGAATGGAGCTGATCGCCGTTTATTTTTACTGTTTTTCAATCGATAGATATACAGCCATTTAAGTCAGTCTCCTGACGTTTCCCATAATTATGGGAGAATCGTAAAATTGTTAAGTGTAAAAGGTACATTTATTAATATAATTCATAAATTTGGTGTGAAGCTATTATTTCTTTTGCTTAACCTGATCACTTGAAACTCGGTTTACCTTAATACTATTCACTTAAATCTCTTGTTATGGGAATATTAGACTGGATCGTTCTTGGCTTGTTCTGCCTTGGGCTGGTAGCCATAATCGTATGGGTGACAAAGAAGAAGACTGAAACATCAACCGATTATTTTCTTGCCGGGCGTGATGCCANNATGGCAATGGCTCACTGGGAAATGCACGGGTGGATCATATTGATCCTTGCCTGGTTCTTTGTTCCGTTTTATGCAAGAAGCGGGGTTTTCACAATGCCCGAGTTCCTTGAAAAAAGGTATAACAAGGGCGCCAGGAGCGTTCTCTCGATCATCTCACTTGTCAGCTATGTCTTTACAAAGGTAGCAGTCACAGTTTACGCAGGTGGTATAGTTTTCAAGCAGGTGTTCGGCATCGAATCGATGTTCGGGATCGACTTTTTCTGGATCAGCGCGATCGGGCTGGTTGTTCTGACCGGGATATATACAACGCTGGGAGGCATGCGGGCCGTTCTGGCGACTTCGATTCTCCAGACTCCGATACTTCTGATGGGATCAATCGTGATACTCATTGTCGGGCTCATCAAGGTCGGGGGATGGTCGGAAGTTATGGAAATATGCCGGGCTGTTCCTGTGAATGATTACGGTGATTCAATGACGGAGCTTATGAGATCTGCGAAGGACAAGGACTTCCCCTGGACCGGAGTGATACTGGGATCGGCCATAATAGGTTTCTGGTACTGGTGCACTGATCAGTTCATAGTGCAAAGGGTACTTTCAGGACGAAACCTGACTCATTCAAGACGAGGAGCCATCCTGGGCGCCGGTTTCAAACTCCTTCCGGTTTTTATCTTCCTTATTCCCGGTATGATTGCTTATGCATTGAATGTAAAGGGAATGATAAGCCTGCCCGATTCTGATTCCGCATTTGCAGTTCTTGTTAAAGAACTGCTTCCTATGGGATTCAAGGGGCTGGTTGTGGGAGGCATCCTGGCAGCCCTTATGAGTTCTCTTGCTTCGTTATTCAACTCATCAGCAACGCTGTTTACGGTTGATTTCTATGAGAAATTCCGTCCTCAGGCTACCGAAAGAGAGCTTGTTAGGGTAGGAAGAATTGCAACAGTCGTTGTCGTTATTCTTGGAATTCTCTGGATACCTGTGATGAAAGGCCTTGGTAAATTCCTGTATGCCTACCTTCAGGATGTCCAGTCGATGCTGGCTCCCGGAATTGCCGCAGTGTTTTTGCTTGGTATCCTGTCGAAGAGGATCACACCCAAGGCTGGTCTCTGGGGACTTATTATAGGCTTTGTGCTTGGTATGACCAGGCTGGGATTCAATATCCTTGGCAAGGATGTGCAGGGTGACGGTTTCTTTTATTCGATATTTGTCGGTATGAATAATTACAATTATGAAGTGATACTTTTCTTCGTTGTAATAGTCTTTATGATTATAATAAGCTACTTCACTCCGAAGGCTGATCCTGATGCCATCAAGGGGCTTTATGTCGGTTCGGTGAGCGCCGAGCAGAAGGCCGTTATTAAAGCCAGCTATAACAACTGGGATCTTTTCTTCTCAGGTCTTATCATAGTTGTCATCATTTCATTCTATGTGTATTTCTGGTAGGGCGCTGAAAGGTGATTAACCAATAAATGAGATATGATATACGATTTTAACAGTAAAGAGATCTGGTTTGTAACAGGCAGTCAGCACCTTTACGGACCAGATACACTGCTTCAGGCAGCTTCTGATTCCAGGGCAATTACCGAAGCTCTCGACAATTCGCTGAGAATCCCGGTAAGGATAATTTTCAAGCCTGTCCTTACAACTCCGGAATCCATTTTTGAGCTCTGTTCTGACGCCAGTAACGACAGTAAATGCATCGGGCTGATCACCTGGATGCATACCTTTTCCCCTGCCAAGATGTGGATCAGGGGACTTTCGGCGCTTAACAAGCCTTTCCTTCATTTCCACACCCAGTTGAACAGGGATATACCCTGGGATACTATCGACATGGATTTCATGAATCTTAACCAGTCGGCTCACGGCGACCGCGAATTCGGCTTTATAGGTTCGAGGATGCGTCTTAACCGGAAGGTTGTTGTTGGTCACTGGGAAGACAGCGAAGCTGTTGAGAGGATAGCAGTGTGGACAAGGGCAGCAGCTGCCTTCGATGATGCCAGGAATATGAAAGTTGCGCGTTTTGGCGATAATATGCGCGATGTTGCAGTGACTGAAGGCAACAAGGTGAGCGCCCAGATAAAAATGGGCTATTCGGTGTACGGATACGGGATCGGCGACCTGGTTGCAGCAGTAAATTCTGTGAACGACAGTCAGGTAAACAACATGATCGAAGAGTACAAGGCTTCATACAATTTAACAAAGGCAGTTGAGGAATCGGAGACTCTCCGGGATGCCGCCCGGATTGAGGCAGGGATGACCAGGTTTCTCGAGGATGGTAAATTCAAGGCATTCACCACTACCTTCGAGGACCTTCACGGACTGAAGCAATTGCCCGGACTTGCCGTCCAGAGGCTGATGGAAAAAGGCTATGGCTTCGGGGCTGAAGGCGACTGGAAGACGGCAGCCCTTGTAAGATCGATGAAAGTTATGGCATCAGGTCTTCCGGGCGGAACTTCCTTCATGGAAGATTACACCTACCATCTCGATCCGGCTGGAATGCGGATACTTGGTGCACATATGCTCGAGGTCTGCCCGTCGATTGCCAGCGACAAGCCTTATCTCGAAGTGCATCCGCTCTCGATTGGCGGTAAAGCCGATCCGGCGCGACTGGTCTTCAAATCGGCAACAGGAAAGGCCGTTTGCGCATCGCTTGTCGATCTGGGTAACCGGTTCAGGATGATAGTGAGCAAGGTGGAAGTGGTTGATTGTCCCGACATGCCCAACCTTCCTGTTGCCAGTGTACTCTGGAGACCGGAACCCGATCTCAAAACCGGGGCAGGTGCATGGATACTGGCCGGAGGTGCTCATCACACAGGATTCAGCACTGCAATAGATGCGGAGTATATAGAAGATCTTACAGGAATGATGGGAACGGAATTTCTTCTTATCGATGAAAAATGCAATCTGGCCGAATTCAGAAAAGAGATCAGGCTGAATGAGGTTTATTACCATTTGTCGGGAGGAGTATTCTGACCCGGGAAAGATAATTTGACAGTAAGTACCTCAATCTGAATCAGGAGCATGAAGCTTTATTCTGAAAACCGGAGGCATCTCAATGCAGTTGACTGCATTATATTCGGTTATGACATTCTCGAAAAGGAGATCAAGCTGCTTCTGATAAAGAGGAGTTTTGAGCCTGCCAGAGGCCTTTGGTCGCTTGCGGGAGGATTTGTAAAGGAGACTGAAAGCCTCGACGAGGCGGCAAGCAGAATACTCTTTCAGCTGACAGGTCTCATGGATGTCTATCTGGAACAGTCATATACCTACGGAAGTATCGACAGGGACCCCGGCGCCAGGGTGATTTCAACAGCATACAGGGCGCTTATAAAAATAACTGATATCGACAGGGAACTAAGTCAAGTAAGCGGCGCACACTGGCAGTCGCTGGAACGGCTGCCTCATCTTATTTTCGATCATGGAGTAATGGTGGAGAGGGCGCTTGCCGAACTTCAGATTCAGATAAAGGTGAAGCCTGTCGGATTTGAGCTGCTTCCGGAGAAGTTCACACTGGTTCAGCTTCAGGATCTTTATGAGGCTATCTACCAGAAGGATATCGACAAAAGGAATTTCAGGAAGAAGATCCTCACCATGAACGTCCTTGAAAAACTTGATGAGAAAGAGAAGGAGACTTCCAGGAAAGGGGCATTTTACTACCGGTTCAACAGGGAAAGCTACGAGACTTACATAAAACAGGGTTTCGATTTCAGTCTGGATGTCAACTGATAAGACAGCGACCAGAGGTTTGGGATATTCTAAATGCTTAGGTTATGCTCGATAAACTGAAGAATGAAGTTTACCAGGCGAATATCGGCCTGGTGAAGCACGGTCTGGTGATTCATACCTGGGGCAATGCCAGCGGCCGGGACCCCGTAAGCGGAATGATAGTGATCAAACCCTCGGGTGTCGGTTATTCGTCGATGAAGGCGGGCGACATGGTTGTGCTCGATCCTGATGGCCGGGTTGTTGAAGGTGATTACAGTCCGTCGACCGATGCCCCGACGCATCTTTATCTGTACAGGAAATATCCCTCATTGGGAGGGGTGGTTCATACCCATTCAACGTTTGCTACGGCCTGGGCCCAGGCAGGAAAGGATATTCCTCCCTTTGGAACCACTCATGCCGACCATTATTACGGAGAGGTTCCCTGTACCCGCAAGCTCAGCAGCGATGAGGTTGAAAATGAATACGAACTGAATACCGGGAAGGTAATTGCAGAAAGACTGGGGAAACTCGATCCGCTTGTCATCCCGTCGGTGCTGGTCAGCTGCCATGGGCCGTTTTGCTGGGGTATTGATGCCCCGGAGGCCGTTTACAACGCTGCAGCCCTTGAGGAAATAGCCAGGATGGCGTTCTACACTGTAGTTCTGGGAGGAAAGGAATCAATTGACAAATATCTGCTCGACAAGCATTACCTGCGAAAGCACGGTAAGGATGCATACTACGGGCAGGGTAAAAAGAGCAGGAAATAAGAATCAAATCATGACAGGAAAATATGTAATCGGCCTCGACTACGGAACTGACTCCGTGAGGGCTGTGGTTGTTGATACAGCCAGCGGTGCTACGGTTGGCAGCTCGGTATTTGAATATCCCAGATGGAAACAGGGACTATACTGCGATCCGGCATCCAATCGTTTCCGCCAGCATCCCCTCGACTACATTGAGGGAATGGAGCAGTCGGTGAAAGAAGCCATGAAAGGACTGCCTCCGGAAATTACTAAAAACATTGCAGGAATTACTGTCGATACTACCGGGTCGACACCTGTGGCAGTCGACCGTGATGGCGTACCCCTGTCGCTGAAACCTGGTTTCGGGGATGACCCCGATGCCATGTTTGTATTGTGGAAAGATCATACCGCAGTAAAAGAAGCGGCTGAGATCAATAAAATTTCCAGGTCGTGGGGAGGAATTGATTTTACGAAGTATGAGGGCGGAGTATATTCCTCCGAATGGTTCTGGGCAAAGCTGCTGCATGTGATCCGTGTAAATGAAAAGGTAAGGGACAATGCATTTTCCTGGGTTGAACACTGCGACTGGATCCCGGCCCTGCTTACCGGAAACACCGATCCTCTGAAGATAAAGAGAAGCCGGTGCGCTGCCGGACACAAGGCAATGTGGCATCCCGATTTCAACGGGCTGCCCCCCGAAGAATTCCTGGTGCGTCTCGATCCTCTCCTGGCAGGCCTGAGGGACCGCCTTTTCACCGAGACCTGGACCTGTGAAGTAAGTGCCGGAGTGATTTCGGAAGAATGGTCGAAGCGTCTGGGCCTCCCGGCAGGAGTCATGGTTGGTACAGGTGCCTTTGACGCCCATCTCGGGGCGCTGGGAGGCGAGATCATGCCTTACCACCTGGTAAAGGTAATGGGTACCTCCACCTGCGATATGCTTGTTTCTCCGATGGATGAGATTGGAGATAAAATTGTTTCAGGCATTTGCGGTCAGGTCGAGGGCTCCATTATTCCCGGAATGCTCGGACTGGAGGCCGGACAATCGGCCTTCGGAGATGTCTACGCATGGTTCGGAAAGCTTCTTCTGTGGCCGGTAGAAGAAATTATTTCTTCTATGAACTGGCTCGATGAAACCATCCGGGAAAGGATCAGGACCGAAACCTCCGACCGGATTATAACGGATCTGAGTCTTAAGGCAGCTTTGCTTCCTGAAGAAGAGACTGCCCTTGTTGCCCTTGACTGGCTGAACGGCCGAAGGACTCCTTTTGCCAACCAGGAACTGAAAGGTGCCATTGCCGGATTGTCGCTTGGTTCTGATGCCCCCAGAATATTCAAATCGCTGGTGGAAGCAACCGCCTTCGGATCAAGGATGATAAACGACAGGTTTATTTCGGAGGGGGTCAGGATCGACGGTGTGATAGCAATAGGAGGGGTGGCAAGGAAAAATCCCTGGGTGATGCAGATTGTCTCCGATGTGCTCAATATGCCAATCAGGGTTGCAAGCTCCGATCAGACATGTGCTCTCGGTTCAGCAATGGCAGCCTCGGTAATGGCCGGCATCCACCCCGATTTCGAATCTGCACGAAAAGCTATGGGAGGAGGATTTGAAAAAGAATACAAACCCGATCCGGCAAGGGCACGGAAATATGATGAAATTTATATGAGGTACAAAAAACTGGGTG
>DIWB01000009.1:0-4144 GCA_002428385.1 Bacteroidales bacterium UBA6117 | reverse complement strand
ACCGCGTACCGCGTACCGCGTACCGAACAACCAGTAACCAAAATAATTAAAACTCCATTATGATGAAAGCACTGAAGTACATCCTCACTTTCCTGATGATTCTGACGGCAACTGCTGCCTTTGCCCAGAAGGATCAGGGTTCCACGGTTAACCAGTTCGTTGTGATAGCCAACAACCCCGGACCGGTGATCAGCAAGGATATCTACGGACATTTCTCCGAACATCTCGGAAGATGCATATACGAAGGCCTCTGGGTTGGAACGGATTCAAAGATCCCGAACACCTACGGGATAAGGAATGATGTCCTGTTTGCATTGCGGGAGATTAAGGTCCCCAACCTGCGCTGGCCGGGCGGATGTTTTGCCGACACATACCACTGGAAGGATGGTATAGGCCCCCAGGAAAAAAGATCTTCGATAGTCAATACACACTGGGGCGGAGTGACCGAGGATAATTCCTTCGGTACTCATGAATTCATGAAACTCTGCGAGCTTCTCGACTGCGATGCCTATATAAACGGCAATGTGGGTTCCGGAACAGTAAGGGAGATGGCGGAATGGATAGAGTATCTCACCTCCGATTCCGACAGCCCCATGACGCGCCTTCGCAAGGAGAACGGGCGTGAGGCCCCGTGGAAGGTTAAATACTGGGCTATCGGAAATGAGAACTGGGGATGCGGCGGAAATATGACTGCCGAATTCTATACCGATGTAATGAGGCAGTTCTCGACTTACCTGAACAACTATGGTGATAACCGTCTTTACAGGGTTGCATGCGGACCGTCGGACTACAATGTGGCCTGGACCGAGACGCTGATGAAGGATCCTGCATCCCGCGGAAGATTCCAGGGATTGTCGATTCATTATTATTCGGTTCCTGATGGCTGGAGCAGGCCAAAGGGATCATCAACCGTTTTTGATGAGAACGCCTGGTTCAAGACTATGCAGGCAAACCTCCAGATGGATGAAATTATAAGGGGACATGAGGCAATAATGGACCGCTACGATCCGCGCAAGACAAAAGGACTGGTGGTTGACGAATGGGGCAACTGGTTTGATGTTGAACCCGGCACCAATCCGGGGTTCCTTTATCAGCAGAACTCCCTGAGGGATGGACTGACAGCCGCCATTCACCTGAATATTTTCAATCAGCATGCTGAAAGAGTAAAGGTGGCAAACCTGGCCCAGATAGTAAATGTGCTTCAGTCAGTGATTCTGACAAAGGATGATCTTATGGTACTTACCCCGACTTACCATGTATTCAGGATGTTCAGGGTGCATCAGGAAGCAAGGCTTCTGAAAACCGACCTTAAATGCGAGGATTACGTTTTCGGCGACCGCAGCATACCGGCTGTATCAGGTTCCGCATCTGTAGATAAGGAGGGGAAAATGCATATTTCGCTGGCAAACCTGAATCCTAACAAGCCGGTTGTACTGAACTGTCCGATAATAGGTGAAACCTATAAAAAAATCACCGGTGAAGTGCTGACAGCTGACGAAATGAATGCATATAACACCTTTGAAGCTGCAGAAAAGGTAAAACCGGCAGCATTCAACGGTCACTCCTACAAAAACGGTGTGCTTACTGTTTCAATGCCTCCAAAATCGGTAGTGGTTCTGGAATTGACTAAATAATTCATGAACAAACCATCTTACCTCCTGACTACAGCATTGTTAATCCTTCTTGTCTATGGATGCAGCAGGAATTCCGATGCTGACTACCCGATCCGTCCGGTGTCCTTTACATCTGTAAAGCTGACCGATGACTTCTGGGCCCCGAGGATAAAAAAGAATGCCGATGTAACAATCCCGATCGCTTTCTCCTACTGCGAATCCTCAGGAAGAGTAAAGAACTTCGAGATAGCCGCCGGACTGGATACAGGAACTTTCGGCACTATTTACCCGTTTGATGATTCCGACGTCTTCAAGATCATCGAGGGTGCAGCATATTCACTTCAGACCAGTCCCGATCCAGAACTGGATGCATATCTCGATACACTTATCCTGAAAATCGGCCTGGCCCAGGAGGAAGACGGATATCTTTACACCAACCGCACAATAGCGGAGATGCATGGAGGGAAAGGGCTTCATGAATGGGCAGGTCCGAACAGATGGGAGCTTGATTCCATTCTCAGCCACGAGCTTTATAACCTTGGCCACCTGTATGAAGCTGCCGTGGCCCATTATCAGGCTACCGGGAAAAGATCGCTTCTCGACATTGCAATCAAATCGGCAGATCTCGTTGACAAGGATTTCGGACACGACAGGGTGAAGGTTTACCCGGGTCATCAGGTCATTGAGATGGGTCTGGTGAAGTTATACCGGGCAACAGGCGACCAGAGATACCTCAATCTGGCAAAATTTTTCCTTGATATCAGGGGACCGAATGGCGAAGAATACAACCAGGCTCATCAAAAAGTGGTTGACCAGACCGAAGCTGTCGGACATTCGGTCAGGGCAACCTATATGTATTCAGGCATGGCCGATATTGCGGCAATTGAAAGGAACAGCGCCTACATAAACGCCATTACAAAGATCTGGGAGGACATTGTTTACGGCAAAATCTATATAACCGGAGGTATCGGCGCCACGGGTGGGAACGAAGGCTTCGCCGATCCGTTTGTGCTTCCCAACATGTCGGCGTATTGTGAGACATGTGCTTCCATCGGTAATATTTTTACAAATCACAGGCTGTTCCTTTTCCACGGAGACGGGAAATACATGGATATTCTTGAAAAAACGCTCTATAATTCAATGCTTTCAGGGGTATCCCTTTCAGCCGACAGGTTCTTTTACCCGAATCCGCTGGAGTCCAACGGTCAGCATGACCGTCAGGCATGGTTTGGATGCGCCTGCTGCCCTTCGAATGTGGCACGGTTTGTCCCGGCCATCCCCGGCTACATCTATGGAGTGACCGATAAGGAGCTCTATGTCAGCCTTTATATTTCAAATGATGCTGATATAGTCCTTGGCAAAAACAAGGTTAAAGTCTCGCAGAAGGCCAATTTCCCATGGGATGGAAATGTAGAGATGTCGGTTGATCCCGAAAAACCGGGAACCTTTGCTGTCCTTACGCGTATTCCGGGCTGGGCCAGGAATGAAGCTATCCCGGGCGGACTTTACAAGTTTGGGGATGACAATAATGAAAAATACTCCATATCGGTAAACGGTGAAGCAGTGAATGCTGAACTCGTGAACGGATATGCAGTCATTAAGAGGAAATGGAATAAGGGAGACAGGATCAGTCTTGAGTTTCCGATGCCTGTCAGGACTGTTGTTGCCGATGAGCGTATAAAGGACGATGCAGGCAAGATAGCCGTTCAGAGCGGGCCTGTGATGTATTGCGCCGAATGGCCCGACAATGCTGAAGGCCGGGTATTGAACCTGGTGGTTGACAGGGAAGCGGGTTTTACAAGTGAATTTAACAGCGGACTTTTAAACGGGACTCGGGTTATCACCGCTTCGGGCTATCAGACCAGAAAGTCGCTCGACGGAAAACTGGAAACCATGGAAAATCAGCCTGTTAAACTAATTCCCTATGCTCTCTGGAACAACCGGGGACCCGGTCAGATGATGGTGTGGCTTCCGGTTACTGCTGAAAGCTCCAGGCCGCTGCCAGCCCCGATAGACTAAACTTCGTGAAACCCGTGGTTAGGATTTTTTTTCATTATTAACCATTCCTGATTTATATGCATAAGCTACTTACATTACTGATTATAGTGTCGGTTTTATTCAACAGCTGCAGGAATGACAGTCCGTATAAACCCAGAGACTACTATCTCGACAACCACCTTGGCAACGATAAAAACCCGGGAACCCTCAGGAAACCTGTCAGAACAATTTCCGAACTGAATACCCGGCTGGTTTCACATCCAGGCAACATATACTTTACCTCCGGTCAGACCTTTGAAGGCACCCTTGTCTTAACCGGACAAAAGGGACCCGATTCCCTTCCTTTCCTTATCACCACTGGTGGCGAAGGCAGGGCAACAGTCAATGGCGGAGACTGCGAATCTTTTCGCATCAAAAATTGCGAAAATATTCGCATCTCAAATCTTGACCTGACAGGCGCCGGCCGCAAGGATGGCAACACCACCAACGGACTTCAGATGGTAAACTGTGAGAATTGCACGGTTGAGGATCTT
>DIWB01000046.1:462-36013 GCA_002428385.1 Bacteroidales bacterium UBA6117 | reverse complement strand
CTGCGATGCTGAAACAAAGGTTTGGCGACAGAATTGTATTCTGGGGAGGAGGGGTAGATACCCAGGGTGCGTTTGCCTTCGGGACTCCTCAGCAGGTAAAGGAGCAGGTGAAAAGGCAGGTGGGGATACTCAACGAAAACGGCGGTTTTGTTTTCAATACTGTTCACAACATTCAGGCAAATGTTCCATTCGAAAATGTGGTTGCAATGCTTGAAGCCCTTGATGAGATCAGATAAAAGATGACAGAGACAAGGGATAAAGGCCGCAAAAGCTCATTATTTGATTGTATCAGATATGTTATAACAATGTTATAACGTCGTTATAACATTGTTATAACATGTATAAATTGCTATTTTTTCATTATGGAAGCACAGAAATTCAACCTGAAATACCTTCTGTCCATCTGTCTGATTTCAGCAATGGGAGGATTGCTTTTCGGATACGACTGGGTTGTGATCGGAGGAGCAAAACCATTTTATGAACCTTACTTCGGGATAAGCGGCAATCCTGCAATGCAGGGATGGGCAATGAGCTGTGCACTGATTGGATGTCTGGCCGGCGCTGTGTTGTCGGGATGGCTGAGTGACAGGTTCGGAAGGAAGCGGCTTCTTATTCTGGCAGCACTTATATTTATAGTGGCCTCGTTCGGAACAGGGGGAGCATCTTCATTCTTATTGTTTGTAATCTTCAGGATTGCAGGGGGAATAGGGATCGGTCTGGCATCGACTCTTTCTCCAATGTACATTGCTGAAGTTACTCCGGGAAAAGTCAGGGGTGCGTTTGTCTCGATCAACCAGCTTACAATTGTAATAGGTATTCTTCTGGCGCAGATAATAAACTGGAGAATCGCCAGACCGGTACCGGCTGAATCGACAGTTAACGACATACTGACATCGTGGAACGGTCAGACCGGCTGGAGGTGGATGTTCTACGCATGTTCCATCCCGGCCGCGCTGTTCTTCTTACTTATGTGGTTTGTCCCGGAGAGTCCCAGGTGGCTGCTTAAGACAGGCAGGAGCAGGAAGACAGCACAGCGGATACTTGAAAAGATCGGCGGCGCTCAGTTTGCCGGTTCCGAGCTTGTATCAATTGAAGGGAGCCTTGTCGGCGGGACCGGGCAGCCGGTGAGGAAAGCGCTCAGGGAGAAGGGAATTATCAAACTGCTTGTGCTTGGGATCGTGCTGGCGGTATTTCAGCAGTGGTGCGGGATAAACGTGATATTCAACTATGCGCAGGAGGTATTTGCAGATGCTGGTTACAGCGTATCGGAGACTCTTTTTAATATTGTGATTACAGGTAGTGTAAACCTGGCATTCACCTTTATCGGAATGTTCACGGTCGACAGACTCGGCAGAAAATCGCTGATGCTGTTTGGGGCAGGGGGACTGGCATGTATTTATGCAACGATCGGCCTGATGTACTATCTTAAGCTTCAGGGATTGCCCCTCCTGATAATGGTGGTTTCAGCCATCGCATGCTATGCCATGACACTGGCTCCCGTGACCTGGGTGCTTCTTTCCGAGATATTTCCCAACCGGATCAGAGGATTTGCAATGTCGGTGGGAACATTTGCACTCTGGTCGGCTTGTTTCGTCCTGACTTACACCTTCCCTCTTCTGAATAAGACACTGAAGGCTTCAGGGACTTTCTGGCTGTACGGGCTTATATGTGTTCTGGGTTTCTGGTTCATCTTTAAGAAACTGCCGGAGACAAAGGGGAGGTCGCTGGAGGAGATAGAGAAAGGGATGAAGGCGTGAGGTGTGAGGCGAGAGAGAAGGGGAGAAAGGGAGAAAGGGAGAAGCGGAGAAGAGAAGAAGAGGAGAAGCGGTGAAGACTAAGGGACTAAGGGACTTAGAGACGTGAAACTCTGCGAGACTCTGCGGATTTCAATCTGCGTAACTCTGCGAGAACTTCTTAATGAGTTATATGCAATTAGCGATGTTTAACGGCATGAAGGTGTTAATTGCTAAAGGTGTTAGGACAAAAATGATTAAATGCTTAAAATGAAGAAGATACTGTTTATTATACTTGTAATTGCCGGATGTACAGGCCGGGAAATGAATGTCCGTGAGGAATTGTCCCTTGCAGGGGAATGGAAATTTAGGACAGACTCACTCGATCAGGGAATTGACCAGGAATGGTTCAGGGCGCCGCTGGCGGAAACGGTGTTGCTTCCCGGATCGATGGCCGAAAATGGCAAGGGAGATGAGGTGACTATCACTACGCCATGGACCGGGGATATCGTCGACAAGTCTTATTTCACCGACAGCAAATATGAGAAATACAGGCAGCCGGGAAACATAAAAATCCCGTTCTGGCTGAAACCCGTAAAGTATTACAAGGGGGCAGCATGGTACCAGAAGGATGTCGAAATCCCGGAAGGGTGGGACAATAAGAGGATAGTGCTGTATCTGGAGAGATGTCATTGGGAATCAACCGTCTTCGTTAATGAAAAGAAGGCAGGATCGTGCAACAGTCTTTCCACCCCTCATGAATACGACATAACCGGTCTCCTGGCGCCGGGCCGAAACCGCATTTCGGTAAGGATTGACAACAGTGTAATTATTCCCATCGGGGTCAATTCGCACAGCATCAGTGATCACACCCAGTCGAACTGGAACGGGATTACAGGAGAAATGAAATTGATGGCTACTTCCGGGATATACATAAATGATATCAGCATTTTCCCGGATCCCGATAAGAAAGTAGTCGAGGTCGTTGCAAACATAAAGAATCCTTTAAACTATGATTTTAAAGGGAAATTATTTCTTAAAGCGGGGACATTCAATACATCAGAAGTAGAACAGCTTCCTGAGATAAATACAAATGTCATTACAAAAGAGGGGGAACATCAGGTCAGGATCAAGTATAAGATTCACAATCAGAAGCTATGGAGCGAGTTCAGTCCGAATATGTACAGGATGACACTTGATCTTGCTGAAAAGGGAAAGGTTATCGACAGAAGATCAGTTGATTTTGGCATCAGGGATTTCAGGACAAACGGATCGAGGTTTGAGGTGAACGGACAGCCTGTTTTTCTCAGGGGGACAACCGAATGCTGTATTTTCCCTCTTACCGGCTACCCGCCTGCGGATCAGGAGTCGTGGGAAAGGATTCTTGGTACCTGCAGGGAATATGGGCTTAACCATGTCAGGTTCCATTCATTTTGTCCTCCGGAGGCAGCCTTTGCTGCTGCTGACAAGCTTGGTGTCTATTTCCATGTAGAGTGCGGTTCATGGGCAAATCAGGGAGCTACGGTGGGTGATGGCGGACCGGTTGACAAATTCATATATGAGGAGAGTGACAGGATTATACGGGAATATGGCAATCACCCTTCATTCTGTATGCTTGCATACGGCAATGAACCGGCGGGAAGAAATCAGAACAAGTTCCTGGGCGAGCTTATAACATACTGGAAGGCAAAGGACAACCGCCGTGTTTACACATCGGCCGCAGGCTGGCCGATAATTCCCGAAAATGATTACAATCTGCCGTCCGATCCCCGGATCCAGCATTGGGGTGAGGGATTGAAAAGCATAATCAATTCACAACCTCCGCAGACACGGTTTGACTTCAGGGATTATGTATCGCAGTATAAAGTGCCGACGGTTGGTCATGAGATCGGGCAATGGTGCGTGTATCCCGATTTCAGGGAGATAGAACAATATAAAGGTGTTCTGAAGCCAACCAACTTTGAAATATTCCGGGAGACGCTAAATGAACACAAGATGGGAGACCAGGCTGAGGCTTTCCTGATGGCTTCGGGCAAGCTTCAGGCCTTATGTTACAAGGCTGATATTGAGGCAGCTCTGAGAACCCCGGGCTATGCAGGTTTCCAGATGCTTCAGCTGCATGATTTCCCCGGTCAGGGAACAGCACTGGTTGGAATACTGAATCCTTTTTTCGGAAGCAAGGGCTACATAACTCCCGATGAGTTCAGGATGTTCTGCAGTGAGATAGTACCACTGGCCAGGATGGATAAGATGATCTTTACAACCGATGACGAGATTAAGGCTGACATAGAGATTGCAAATTTCGGAAAGGGAGCGCTATATCGTTCAGGAGTGCTTTGCAGGCTGATCAATTCTGAAGGAGAAACAGTTTCTCAGAAAGCATTCGCAATAGATACGATAGCGATCGGGAATTGCATACCCGTCGGCACTTTTATATTTGATCCGTCAGGAATACTGAGGCCGCAAAAGTTTACTCTGGAAGTATCGGTTAATGATTCCGGCATAAGAAACAGGTGGGATATCTGGGTATATCCGCAGGAAGAGCAACCCGATCCGGGCAAGGTTCTTATTTCTGACCGGCTCGATGCCAGGTGTGAGGAGGAGTTGAGGAAGGGCGGATCGGTTCTGCTTCTTAACTACGGGAAAGTGGCCAAAGACAAGGGCGCTGATGTTGAGATCGGTTTCTCGAGCATCTTCTGGAACACCGCGTGGACCAACAATCAGGCACCTCATACACTTGGGATACTTTGCAATCCGGAACATCCGGTTTTTGCACAGTTTCCCACTGAATATCACAGTAACTGGCAGTGGTGGGATCCGGTATCACATTCACAGGCAATGATAATTGACGGGTTCCCGCGCGAGCTTAAACCGCTTGTCCAGCCTATCGACACCTGGTTTGAAAACAGGAGGCTTGCTCTCGTTTTTGAAGCCAGGGCAGGAAACGGGAAGCTGATTGTTTGCAGTATAGATATGAAGGATCTGAAGGAAGACAGGCCGGCATCGAAGCAGCTGCTTCGTTCCATGCTCGCGTATATGAACAGTGATTCATTCAATCCGGCGACGCTTATTGATCTTAATCTGGTCAGAAGTCTTACCGGCAGATAGCAGAAAGGCACTGATTATCGGCCAGATGGCATTATTTTCATCAAATAACATCAGCGACTTGTCAAAACCCTATTATTGCTGAAAGAGCAGACTTATTTAGAGTAAGGTGCTAATAATCAATATAAATAATGGGTTTGTTCCCTTGTTCATCTCTAATCACTCATAAATCTGGATCGCTTTTTGACCGGCGGGCTTTGATTCAAAGCCACCGGTTTGTTTTTTGGGATGACCGGCCGGATATTATTGATAAGCGATGACAAAACTGGTATCCAGATGTCATCTTGCGATCTTGTAATGTATTGACAAACAAGATTTAAAGCGGTAACATCACATTGAATTATTTACTGTCTGCGAACCAGTGTTGGTTAAAGTCAGGTTAATAATTCCAAACCTAATAAAGACGACCGCAAATGAAAAAATTTATGCTTCTCCCGGTTTTTTGTCTGATCGTCTCATGTTCGACGCAGTTGAAAACGCATTCTCACCTTATAGATAATAATGAGGTATCGTTGACGAGGAGGTATATTGGCAACTTCGTCGATTATTCACACACCGGGCCGGATTACTGTGCAAATGCTCATCTGATATGGATCAGGACCACCCAGTTCAGTACTTTCGGCAAGCTTTCAGCTTTCGGGAAGGAATGCAAATTCACTCCCGGGGAGAGGATTTACCTAAAGAGGTTGTATTCCGTTCCGAATGCAAACGGAGAATGGGAATACCAGGTTGAGAATGATTCCTCGGTAGTTTACATGGTAAGCAAATATAAGTATGATAATAATGTGCTTGTGCATGCATCTTTCTGAATGTTGGTCTTGGAATTCATGTTCAAAGTATCCTGCAATTTCTGGATTCACTTAGGATTGAGTATGCAATTTCAGGGAAATGAAACGGCATGAGGCATGCGGCACGCGGTATGCGGCTCTGTCAAAGTCAGATTTGTGATTTGTGATTTTTGATTTGAGATTCAAACCCGGGTTGATGCTTGGCAATCAGCTGTTAGCAGTCAGCTATTTTCACGGAAAAGGGACCTGCCCTGACGCTAACGGTCAGGATCTCCGCTACGATCCGAAACGATCTGGGACCACCTGCACGACCGCACGACCTCACGCCTCACCCCTTCACTCCTTGATACCGTTTAATAGTGTGTAATGAACCATTCAACATATTGAGGAATTTGTGAAGCGGCATAATAGGGCAGATTCATTAATAAAAAGGGTGTACCATTGGGAGTTTTAACTGATTCAACAGAAAATTTGTTCGCCAGCAACCTCACTCCATATTTATGATTTGTCTGTTCAATGAACTGATGCAGTGATCTCAAAGTCCCATGGCTTCCCGATTTAATTTCTATTGGTACCAGAAATTTCTTATATTGAAATAAAAGATCAACTTCTGAATTGCTGTTTGCTTTTTCCCTTACCCAGAAAACTGGTTTATAAAGAGGTGAGTGATTTTGAGCCTGGAGTTGTTGTGTTACAAGATGCTGAATTATTTTCCCCCGGTAAAAACCATTAAGATCTTCTAGCCCAATCATTTCAGCCTGATGACCTATCGAATAATTCAGCAAGCCTGTATCAACCAGCTGAAGTCTTGGCTTCCTGGTCAGGTTACGGGTAGCCGGAGGTTCCAAAGAAGTTGATGGATAAATTATCTGAATAATCCTGGCCATGTCAATCGATCTTAATGCCTCTCCAACTTCGCGTGATCTGTAATTTGAGTTCCCGAATCCTGCCAGAGTAATTCTATCCTTTTCAAAGGGAGCAGTATCGATGATATGTCTTATGATTTTCCTTTCGGTTGAATTTGAAGCATATTTTTCAACATCATCCCGATAGCTTTGCCAAAGACCGTCATAGATTTCTCCCAGATTAATCATGGTTTTCTCTTCCATGTACCTTTTAATTACTTCAGGCATACCACCAATGATTGCATAATCGTGGAAAAGATCCAGAATTGTATCATGGGCATAGTCTCTTACCGGAACATTTTCAAGTTCTTCAAGCAGATCCTTCCTGTTTAAGGCTGACAAAAACTCTTCAAAATCAAAAGGATGCAGGACAATTTGTTTAACCCGGCCAACGGGGAAGGCTGGCACTTTTTTCAGAGTAAATTCAAGCAAAGACCCTGCTGCAATGAAAAAAAGGTCAGGGAATTCTTCATAGAAATATCTTAGCATCTTTATCGCTTCGGGTGACTCCTGGATTTCATCTATGAAAATCAGAGTTGGCTCATCAGTAAGAGGAATCCCTTTACTTAAAAAGATGGCGTTAATTATGTCAGCTGCATTGTCCAGTCTGACAAACAGCTTTTTGTCCTGAGATTTTTCCAGATTCAGATCAATAAAATACCTGAATTCCTTGCCAAATTCATGAACGAGCGTTGATTTTCCTACTTGTCTGGCTCCTCTTATGACCAAAGGTTTTCGATTATTGCTTTTTTTCCACTCGAGAAGATTCTGGTATAATTTCCTGCGATAAATCATAATTATATGTTATATATCAAGGGCAATAAGCAAATGATATTGTATCAAATAATATGCAATAAATATATTAAAATGTATTAGATACGGTGCAAAAATAAGCATAAATTGTAATAAATACAATGCAATATAGTTTTTTCAATGAATTCCATGATATCCCATTTCTGCAAGATATCCCATTTCTGCAATTCTGGAAACGTATTCCGGGTTCTGTCATTCGCATTAGTGTAAAGTGGCTTACGGTACACGGCACGCGGCTCTGTCAAAGTCAGATTTGTGATTTGAGATTTTTGATTTTTGATTTGAGATTTAAGATTGTCTTCAAGGAAAAATCTGCAAGCGAAGGACGAATAATAATTTTTTACCCCTGATTGATAATTATTTCTTATTTTTGTCATCGAATAATATTAATTATGTGAATTATATCACGTTAATCATATTAATAAGGTGATAAATGGAGATAAAAAGAGACATAACCGGGCAATTGGTCAGGTGGAAGGATAAACCGGGCCGCAAGCCATTAATCCTCCAGGGTATCAGGCAGGTAGGTAAAACCTGGCTGCTGAAGGATTTTGGCAGAAAATATTTTTCAGACGTTGCTTATTTTAATTTTGACAAGCAAAAGGAATTAGGACAATTCTTTAGCACAACAAAAGATCCGAAGAGGATAATCGAGAATCTTTCACTTGTTCATGGAAAAGCAATCCTGCCACATAAGACATTCATCATTTTTGATGAAATCCAGGAATGCAATGATGCATTGAATTCCCTGAAATATTTTCAGGAGGAAGAGCCGGGATATTCGATTGCAAGTGCCGGATCATTGCTTGGAGTGGCTTTGAGCCGTGGTGCTTCATTCCCGGTTGGGAAAGTTGAATTTATGGATATGCATCCTCTCACCTTTTCAGAATTTCTGAATGAAGCGGCTCCGGAACTTGCAAGCTATCTGAATCAGATTGATAAAGCAGAACCCATCCCTGATATCTTTTTTAATCCATTATGTGAAAAGTTAAAAATGTATTTTATTTCAGGAGGGATGCCGGAAGCGGTTGTGACAATGCTTGAAAACATGGATCTATCAGCGACTCAGGATGCTTTACATAATGTTATTAATTCTTATCTTCTTGATTTTTCAAAACATGTTGATAATAAAGACGTTCCTAAAATAACATACATCTGGAACTCACTGCCATCTCAACTTGCGAGGGAAAACAAAAAATTTCTTTATCAGACTGTCAGGCCGGGTGCCAGGGCAAGAGAATATGAAGATGCTTTATTATGGCTTGTTAATGCTGGTCTGGTCCTGCGTATAAATTGTTCATCAAAGCCACATATCCCCTTAGCTTCATATGACGACCTCACTGCCTTTAAGGTTTATCTTCCTGACGTCGGGGTCCTTCGCCGTTTATCATTACTCAATCCTGTGGCAATAACCGAAGGTAACCGGCTGTTCACGGAATTCAGGGGTGCTCTGACAGAGAATTTCATATTATCAGGCTTACTTACGCAGTATGAGGGCCTGCCCCGTTACTGGAGATCAGGGAACAGAGCAGAAGTTGATTTTCTCATTCAATTCAAGAACGACATTATTCCTGTTGAGGTTAAGTCGGATGAAAATGTAAGAAGCAAGAGTCTGGCTTTTTACCGTAAAGAATTCAATCCGGAAATCAGCATTCGATTTTCACTTCGGAATCTTAAATTCGATAACGGACTCCTGAATATTCCATTATTCATGGTGGACCATACAAAGAGATTACTTAAGTTTGTCTGAACAGGGCAATAAGGGGTCCCAAGGGCAAAGGACAGCTTCACCTCATGGCTCACGCCTCAAGCCTCACGCCTCACACCTCACGCCTCTCACCTCACCACCGTTACATTCCCGATTATCGCCCTCGTCCCATTATGTAACACTATATAGTAATGGTACGAATCCACCGGCAGCGCCTTCCCTTTACTTCTCCCATCCCATGGCACAGGATAACCTACGACTGATTTCCAGACTGCCTGACCCCACCGGTTGTAAACCGTTACTTCAATATCAGGAAAAGATTCTTTTCCGGTAATGTTCCATACATCATTTATCCCGTCTCCGTTTGGTGAAAACGCATTCGGGATCTCCGGAAACACTTTTTTGCATCTGAATTCCGGATATATCCACACCGTGATTTTTACTTCCCTGCCTGAACAGACTTTGACTCCTTCGTCAGTTAAAAAGCCCGGCATGAACATGTAAACCACTTTGTGCAAAGCTATGTCATTATTAAAAAGGGTTTCATTAAGATCTGCCGGACTTGTATATGTACTGCTTATGGTATTACCGGTTATTCCTGCATCAGGCTCGACAATAAGATCATATATCCAATTCCCCCAAATCAGACTGGATGGATCCTGAACTGAAAAAGCTATACTCTCCCCGTCACATATCACGGTATCAGATACACTTACCTGAATTTCAGGCGGGGGATTTACAAAGACAAGTCCCGAAAGCTTCGGTCCCGGACAACCATTTGCAGACGTTTCCTGAACTTCAAGCAACCAGGTCCCCGGATAATTCCAGGAATGTACAAATTCATTGGTATTGATTCCCGGTACAAAATTGCCATCAATCCACCATGTAAAAGTTGAGCCGGCATCCTGACCGGGAATTACATAATATTTCCTGGTCTGTCCAATGCAAACATGATCAGGCATTGTCATCTGCCCGGCCGACCCGAGGCTGATGAGTTGCATTATGCCAAAGGCGATCATATATAGCTGCCTTTTACGCAATAGGCTTTCCCTTTCACAATCATCCTTATTGGGGCTGTTGAAAAAGATGGGGGGTGGAGGTGTGCCTCACTTTTTCACCAGCCCCAGGATGAAATTTATAGTTATTCTCAATATAATAATCTGCTGCTCACATCTTTAGTTGTGGTATATTCCACTTGTTACCGGAGCAGGCTGAACTGTAATGTCAATTGTGGCAGTTGCCGTACAGCCGGTGCTTATTACGGTCTGAGCGACGCTTACCGACCCGGCGCCCGGCGTTGTCCACAGTACTGCAATCTGGTTCGTGCCCTGGCCGCTGAGCGTGCCGCCAACAACGGTCCAGTTGAAAGTGCTTCCGGCGTCTGCAGGCGTACTGTAGATTTCAGTGCTTGCATCGGTACTCTGGCAAACCGGATTGGGACCGGTAATGACCGGAGCAGGTAAAGGATTGATTATTACATCAACACTGACTGATGCAGTACCTCCGCTTGAGTTTGTAACTGTCAGGGTGTATGTTCCGGCAGCAGCCGCTGTCACCCCGGCGATCGTCGGATTCTGAACGGAAGAAGTGAATCCGTTGGGACCTGTCCAGGAATAGATTGCCATGCCTGAAGGCCCTCCGATCAGGTTAAGATCGCCCCCGACGCAAGGAGTGTTGGCAACAGCTGTAGGAAGATCCACGGTATTAATTGTAACATTGACAGTCGTGGATGCCGAACATCCGGCTGCATTGGTCACAGTAAGCGTGTAAATTCCGGCAGCAGCATTTGTAACCCCGTTGATAACCGGATTCTGAACTGCGGAAGTGAACCCGTTTGGTCCGGTCCATGCATAGGTTGCCATCCCATCAGGTCCCCCGATCAGATTCAGGTCACCTCCTGTGAAAGGAGTGTTGGCAGTGGCTGTGGGGACCGGAAGCGGATCAACAATAATATTAAGGACGACAGGAACACCGGTACACAGAGTGGTGCTTGCCAGTGTCTCTGTAACTGACAGACTGAAGGTTCCTACAGTCGTCCAGTTGATCCTGATGGCACTGGTCCCTTGTCCCTGAGTAATTGCACCGCCTCCCGACAGCAACCAGTTATAGGTTGATCCGGGAGTGTCAACTACCCAGTATTCTTCCGTGGAGTTAATGCAGGCATGATCAGGATCTGTGGTACTTGGCTGTGCCCATACTCCCAGCGAGGTGGCTGATAAAATTATCAGCAGGATTGATTTGAAAAATGCAGCGTTTGTTTTCATTGTTGTTAAATTTATTTAATGATGGTAAATTGCAGATGTCACCGGCAGGGGATTGACAATAATCGTAACCGGAAAACTAAAAACAGTACCGCAGTTCAGAGGACCTTCATCGGTTGCCATAATGCGGTACATCGTGGTAACTGTCAGCGGGGGAGGCGAATATGAAAGCAACCCGGCACCCGGAATGCCGGTCCAGGTATCTCCGTCAGTACTATATTGCCATAGGTAAGAGTAATCCGGACCTGATCCTCCGGATGCGGGTGTTGCGGTCAGCGGATAGGGTGTTCCGATATGACAGAACGTCTGACCGGAAGAGACAACCGGCGGAGCCAGAGGCGGCAGTACCATAAGATTACGGTTTCGGGTATGTGTCGTAACCACACATTCAGGAAAGCCATCAGGCTGATTTAGGGTGATGAAGGTGACAGATACTCTGTAACCGCCTGTTGTTTGAGGGGTTGCATCCGAGATTGTCAGCCTTGAGCTGTTGGTGCCGGAATAGATGCTGCCGTCAGTTATATTTACCCATCCCGTACCGTCGTAGAACGACCATTGGTAACCTGTCACGTTTCCCCGGGTGGAAACTTCATATGATGTGCCGCTGCCGCTGCAGATCGTCAGGTTCACGGATCCTGTAAGTCCGGTCACTGCATTGATCCCGAGCAATGCCGGTTCCGAAGTTATTGTAGTGCAGTTGTCTGACGCGATGAGACGGTATTCGGTGCCATGTATGTTCAGGCCGCTTACGCCGATGTCATGGACAACCAGATCCGGTGATGCTTCCCCTGGTATGTCGCTGAACTCACCTTCCGGAGGTCTCGATTGCCACTGATAGTTCACCGGCCCGACAAAGCCGTTGACCTGAGCCGAAAATTCAACCGTATTTCCGTAGCAGTCTGTCTGGTCGAGTGGTTGGACGCTGAATTCCATAGGATGTTCCGGCTGTCCGACAATGATCGTCGCGCTTTTATTACATATGCCGCCGGCATCGGTTACAGTTACCGAATAGGATCCTGCTACAAGTCCGGTCAGATCCTGGTTTGTGCTGGTAAACGATCCCGGACCAGTCCATGAATAATGATAAGGTTCAACACCTCCGGTCACTGTGATATTAATACTTCCTGTGGATTCCCCAAAACATTCCACATCAGTGTGTTCCGAGCTGAGTGAGCAGACCTGGCCGGATAATACGTTAAATGGGAAGAACCAGAGCCATACTGACAAAACCGGCTTCCAAAGCATAGATGCCCAATGAATAACAGGCCTTAACCTGCCAGAAGGATTTGGGATCATAAAACATTAGCAACGAGACATGACTAAATTATGAAAAATGAGATAAGGATGCAAATTTTTTTCGTTCTCGCAGATTTGCGCTGAGTGAATTAACTGGCAGAACTGGCATAACCGGCATATCACTTCTTCGCTAACAGGTGTTCGTGAGAGAAGGCTTTGGGACAAAATTATTAGATGATCTCAACAGGTTTAACATTCATTAAATATTTGTTCAATAAAAGTTACGCATGAAATGAGATTTCAGAAATAACTCATTAATTTTGCCACCCGGCTGCAGCCGCTGAACTGGGACGCTTTGATTAAAGCTGCCGGGTTTCTGATTCCTGCCAGAAGATTTGAAATGATTATTTAAGGGGTAATCTGTCATGCTTGGGTGATTTAAAATCTTTCATTATGAATTTTGAACTGACTATAATTGTCCCGGTATTCAATGAAGAAGGCAATATTGAAAGATTGCATAAGGAACTTCTGAACTACCTTGAAATTTCTTTAGTAAGGACAAAGGTACTATTCATCAATGATGGATCGGGAGACGGCAGCCTGCAGAAGCTTAGGGAGATATGTAAAAATACAGATTCCTTTTCATATTGTTCATTTGACCGGAACTATGGCTTGAGTGCGGCTCTTAAAGCCGGCTTCGATTATTCAGACACTCCGCTTACCGGTTATCTGGATGCAGATCTGCAGACTTCACCTAAGGATTTCAATATCTTACTTGAACATATAGATCAATATGACCTTGTTCAGGGAGTCAGACAGGACAGACAGGATTCTTTTGTAAAAAATGCCTCCTCCTTGATTGCTAATAAGATAAGAAGATTATTTACGCATGACGGGATGGATGACACAGGCTGCCCCCTGAAAATTATCAGGACCGATATTGCAAAGCGGATACCTATGTTCAGCGGATTACACCGTTTTATCCCCGCCATGGTACTGCTTCAGAAAGGAAGAATTTTACAGGTGCCGGTCCGGCATTTTCCAAGAACCGCCGGAAAATCAAATTTTAATCTCTGGAACCGCTTGCTGGGACCTTTGATGGACTGTTTCGCGTATCTATGGATGAAGAAAAAGTACATCAACTATAAAGTTGCGGAATCCGGACAGAAACCCTGACCATCATTATGGACAACTGGATCATCTATACTATTGGGTTTGTGGCTCAGCTTCTGTTTTCAAGCCGGATTCTTCTGCAATGGATAATATCGGAACGACACAAAAAAGTGCTGACTCCCAATCTGTTCTGGGAGATCAGCCTGTTTGCATCGGTACTTCTGTTCGTTTATGGATATCTCCGCCACGACTTTGCAATAATGCTTGGGCAGGTTATAACTTACTATATCTATATCAGGAATATTCAGCTGGAACATGAATGGAAAAAGTGGCCTTTCCTGTTGAGGCTCTTTTTGTATTTCTTTCCTGTGGTAATTCTTATATATGGATATAATAACAATATTATGGACCGGGAAAACCTTTTCAACAAGGAGAATATTCCTGTCATTTTAATGGCCCTGGGAATTGTCTCACAGGTATTATTCACCCTTCGTTTTGTTTACCAGTGGCTGTACTCAGAGAAAAGAAAGGTATCAGTTTTACCAATGGGTTTCTGGTTAATCAGCTTTGCAGGCTCCTTTCTCATTTTTATTTATGCCATTTTCAGAAAAGACCCGGTCCTGTTTATCGGACATCTTTCAGGCATGGTCGCATATTCCAGGAATATTTTCATCTTAAAGAAATATGGAGCAGAAGCTGCAAAAGTTGAAGCATGAAGTTATTTTGTTCGTTGTAACCGGACTTCTGCTTTTATCAGGTCTGGGTAAGATCGAAGTCAACATAATGGAAGCCCGTAATTTCATCGCTGCTCGCGAGATGGTTCAAAATAAGGAGTATTTGCTTACAACTCTGAATAATGAACCAAGATATCAAAAGCCTCCTCTGCCAACCTGGCTGACTGCCATTTCCGGTGCTGTATTTGGTTTTGATTCTCTTTTTGCCTTGCGGATACCTGTTGTGGCAATCACTTTTCTCCTGGTTTTCATCTTCTGGTATTTTTCAAAACTCATCGGTCTTAATCCCGGGCAAAGTCTGAATAATGCGTTGATTCTCATTTCCTCCTTTTATATCTTCTTTGCTGGCCGTGATAATCAATGGGACATGTACACTCACAGCCTGATGATGGTCTGTATATATTTCATCTGGAAGATGCTGAGTGAGGATGGAAGGGAACTCCGGAACAGTACCCTGGCAGGGATTTTTCTTGGTCTCTCTTTCCTTAGTAAGGGGCCGATTTCGCTTTATGTCCTTTTACTCCCGTTCCTGATCAGCTTTGCAGTAGTTTATCACTTCTCCTTCAGGAAGAAAATCCTTTACCTGCTGTATGTATTCCTGGCAGGCCTTGCCATTGGATCCTCATGGTATATCTACGTCTCCGTTAAGGATCCTGTTCATTTCAAAATGATTGCATCCCGGGAAACATCAAACTGGACCAGTTACGAAGTCAAGCCATTTTATTATTACTGGAGCTTTTTCATTCAGAGCGGACTCTGGACTATCCCATCACTCACAGCCCTGATATATCCTTATTTACGAAAACGGGTCGGAAATATTAAAGCTTACCGTTTTGCAATACTCTGGACGATAGTGTCGGTTATTTTTCTCTCCCTGGTCCCTGAGAAAAAACCAAGATACCTTGTACCTGTGCTTATCCCGCTTGCTCTCACGACCGGATTCTATATTGAGTACCTCATAAAGAATTTCAATATTATAACGGATAAAATAGAGAAAGCCTTGATATTCTTTTCTTTTGGGATAATCGCCCTGGTTGGTTTTGCGTACCCCTTTGCCCTGGTGTTTCTTTTTAAGTCAGGAATCCTGGAATACCTGGCCCTTTTTATTATTTCTACTCTGTTGATATGGCTGCTTTCATTCTTCATAATCAAAGGACTGGTTAACAGAAATTTCTTAAGGGTTTTTTATTCTGCAATATCAGTTTTCATTTTGATAGTGATTATTATTATCCCTCTGAGAGCTGAGCTTTCATTGAATCCGGATTTTGCCCCGGCCCGGGAGGCTCAGGGTTTCGAAAAGCAATACAAAGTTATGACCTATGGTTTGAATGAAGTCGCTCCGGAAATTATCTGGAATTTCGGAAAGTCAATTCCGATTCTCCAGGTTAGTGATGACCAGGTATTGCAGCCGCCCCGGAATTCGTTTGCTCTTTTCGCCCCAAGAGGTGATTCTGCAGTTTTAGGAAATCATTTTCCCGGATATATGATTGAAAAGAAATGCCGGATTGATATGAATTACGATTTGAGAAAGAAGGACAGACTTATTAAGGATTACTATATTCTGACCAAACGTTAAATGATATTAAATAGGTAGTGGAAAGAATAAAAATCTAAAAATATGGGTTTGCCCGGAGCGGTCAGCTATCAGCAATCAACTTTTCCTGGAACATGACCTGCCCTGACGCTAAGGATCAGGATCTCCGCTACGGTCCGACACGACCGCACGACTTTTTTCCTGTTTTGAGCGGAAGACACCCAAAAATCAAGATAAGTTTATTGTTTCATTGAGGTTTTATTGGAAAGGATTATTGTGAGGTACTTTGAAGACAGCATGCAAGGATCCTGGAAATAGCCTTTTCGCGCATCTTGCTGATCCATAAGCATGGCGAATCATGACGGTTACACAAGCCACGAATGTGGCGCTATATGAATAACCCCCGGCGCCAGCCGGGGGTAAATGACCACTACTGATCCTAAGCCCTGAAAGGGCGTAATATCGACTGTTTAAAGATTATTTTTACTACCTTTGAATAAGTCTTGCTGTATCACCTTTAAAGTCAGTGCTAATGTCAAGTTATCGTCAGCATCTTTACCACATTGTAACGAGGACCAAAAATAATATTCCTGCAATTAAGCAGGAATATTCTGATGAGCTTTTTGCCTATATAACCGGTATTATTAAAAACAAAAACAGTTATCTCTACAGAATTAACGGGATACAAAATCATATTCATATTCTGACTGACATACATCCTTCAATAGCCCCTGCCGATTTTGTAAAAGACATCAAGGTCTATTCTTCACTTTGGATTAAGAAAAGCAGCTTATTCCCCGGTTTTGAGGGTTGGGCAGAGGGATATGCCAGCCTCACCTGTTCATTTGGAGACCTGGAAAGGCTGATAGCTTATATAAAAAACCAGCAAAACCATCATCGCAAAGAGTCATTTGAAGACGAGTACAGAAGATTGCTTGAAGAGGCAGGCATTAAGATCGACAACCGATACTTCCCATGATAATCACGTGACGCTCCTTCAGAGCTAAAAGGCATTTGGCTGCTCTACCCCCGGCTGACGCCGGGGGTTATTCATGTATTCGCTCTTTCAGAGCTTAAGTTCCGAAGAAAAACTGTGAATTTCTAAGATCTAAAATGCCAGTAATAAGGTTGAGACACCCGAATATGGTTCTCAGAATCAGATTATACATTGGTTATCAATTGGTTACTATTTTAGTCCTTTAAATAGCGCTCAAAACAAGCGCAATCAACTTTTCCTGGAACATGACCTGCCCTGACGCTAAGGATCAGGATCTCCGCTACGGTCCGACACGACCGCACGACTTTTTTACTTTCCCGCAGATTTCCGCAGAATTTTTCTTTCAAACTTCTCTGAGTCTCTGAGTCACTCAGTCCCTTCGTCTTCTTCATGCCTTAACGCCTTCACGCCTTACTTCCGTCTCCGGTCTCCGGTCTTCTTTCTTCTTTAAAAACCATATCGTTTTGGGTAAAATAATTGTTGTAAAACGATAACCGGGATATTGTTTTACGATAAAAATTCGTGTGGTTTTGTGATAAGCTATCAGCTTTCAGCTTTGAGCGATCAGCCTGATGCGTTAGAATGGCTTGAAATATAGGTTCTTAAGCCCCCCTTTAGGGGGGATGGGGGTAGTACCTAAAATGGAAATGAAGTGATCCAACTTTAAGAAAGATGTGTATAAAGTTTAGCTTCAGGGGGATGGGGGGAAGGGCCATGGATTATGTGACTGCGCCCATGATCCGCTGGGGAGGATTACCTTCGGTGATCCCTTTGGGGGGATCCCAGCAACTCCAAATTACTCCCAATTTGTGAACAAATTGGGTTTTTGTTTTTCATAAGTCCTTGTCGATGCGAGCATCTCCAGGCCTTCTGAAAAACAAAAATCCCGACCCGCCAAACGGCGGGTCGGGAGTAATTTGGAGTTGCGGAGAGAGGGGGATTCGANNCACGCTTTCCAGGCGTGCCAGTTAAGCCACTCCTGCATCTCTCCCTTCGCCCTCCGTAGCTTTCTTCGGCCTCCGCGGCATTTGCGGAGGAGGCAGCGAAGGAGGGCCTGCCATTTTTAATGGCGGCGCAATTTACAAAATAATTTTTAACCAGCAATCAGCACTTGGCAGTAGGCAGATTGCAGTTGGCAGTAAACCTGAAAGCAGGTATTCGGTAATCGGTATTCGGTAATCGGTTCCCGATAGCTATCGGGACAGTATTCGGTAATCTCCGCCGCGTACCGCGCACCGCGCACCGCCTTGCCCGCAACCATGATTTCTACGAAATCTCCCCTGCCAGCGATCGGCTCAGATTCCTAATAACTTCTTCCCTTGATCCGGAAACACCCAGCAGATGCATCAGCTTTGTGATAGCGGCTTCCGAAGTAATGTCCTTGCCGCTGGTAACGCCGGCCGCAAGCATCTCCCGGCTCGTCTCATAAACTCCCATCTCCACGCTTCCTCCATGGCACTGCGTTACATTGAAGATGATCCCGCCCTTATCGATAAAGGATTTCAGTTCTTCCAGAAACCAGGGATAAGTAGGCGCATTGCCCGATCCGAATGTCTCGATGATCAGTCCCTTCAACCCTTCGGTGTTTGTTATTGCCCTGACGAGGTTCTGTCCGATACCGGGGAAGATCTTGAGAATTGCCACATTGGTGTCGAATGACTTCCGAACCACCAGATCCTTATCGGGATCGGAATACCTTATAAGATTGGTGTTGTATTTTACGTGAATTCCCACCTGCACCAGCGGCGGATAATTCGGCGATTTGAACACGTCAAAGTGTTCGGCGCTGTATTTCCTGGTTCGGTTCCCCCGTGTGAGCTTGTTGTCGAAAAATATACTGACTTCCGGAACAAGCGCCAGTCCGGTTTCCCTGGCAGCAGCGATTTCGATGGCGGTTATCAGATTTTCCCTGCCGTCAGTCCTGAGAAGACCTATAGGCAGCTGCGATCCGGTCAGAATAACCGGTTTCCTGAGGTTTTCAAGCATGAAGCTCAGCGCCGACGCTGTATAGGCCATGGTGTCGGTCCCGTGGAGAACCACAAAGCCATCGAAACTATCATAGTTCTCTTCGATTATTTCCCCCAGTTTTATCCATATTGACGGATCGATATTCGATGAGTCCTTCACGGGATCAAATGAGACTGCCTCAATGTCGAAACCGAACTTTGACAGCTCAGGAATGTGAGTGGTAACCTGTTTGAAGTCGATCGGCACCAGGGAACCTGTTATCGGATCATGAACCATTCCGATTGTTCCTCCCGTGTAAATAAGAAGGATCGATGTTTCATTCTTGCCTGCCATACACTCTGTTTTAAAGTCCGAAAAGCTGAACGGAGTTGGAAAATGTGAATGAGGCTGATTCCTCAGGGGTGATGCCAAGGATCTCAGCGACCCTGTCATTCACAAGACAAAGATAAGAACTCTCGTTTCTTTTCCCACGGTATGGCACAGGTGCAAGATATGGTGAATCTGTTTCTAGTATTATATTTTCGGGTCCGGCTTCCTTCACTATGCCGGGGAGGTCTGAATTTCTGAAAGTTACAATGCCTCCGATGCCAAGCTTGAACCCCATGCCTATGGCTTTGACGGCATCATCGGGTGTACCCGTAAATGCATGAAAGACACCCTTTAAGCCTGATCCCTTGAATTCTTCGAGCGCTTCAAATACTTCAGGAAAGGAATTGCGTGAATGGATGACAACAGGCAGAGAGGAGGAGATTGCCAGGGCAACCTGCCGCTTGAAAACAGTGATTTGTTCCTTCAGGTGTGTCTTGTCCCAGTAAAGATCTAATCCGATTTCCCCGATGGCTATAAATTTCCCTGAAGAGGCAGCCGATTCAATGGCTTCAAGCTCTTCCTCGTAGTTTCCGGAAACTGAAGTGGGATGCAATCCCATCATCGGGTGGCAGATCCCCGGATAACGGGTTTCTGCAGCCAGCATTATATCGATTGATGAGGTATCGATGTTCGGCATCATCAGTTTTACAACACCTGCCTTAACAGCTCTTTCTATTGCTTCATCCCTGTCGTTGTCGAATTCGGGTAAATAAATGTGAGTATGTGTATCAATAAGCTGCATCAGACTAGTCCCTGTGCCACCATTGCATTGGCCACTTTCACAAATCCTCCTATATTGGCTCCTTTTACGTAGTTTACGAATCCGTCATCCTGTTTCCCGTATCTGACACAGGTGCTGTGGATGTTTTTCATGATGATCCGGAGCCTTTCGTCCACTTCCTCGCGCGACCACGGAAGCCTCATCGAGTTCTGAGTCATCTCCAGCCCTGATGTTGCAACTCCGCCTGCATTTGCGGCCTTTCCGGGACCGTACAGAATCCCTGCCTTGAGGAATACTTCGACAGCTTCAATTGTTGAGGGCATGTTGGCGCCTTCAACCACGCACATGCAACCGTTTTTCACAAGGGTTTCAGCTTCTTCCCTGCTGATCTCGTTTTGTGTGGCATTAGGCATGGCGATATCGCATTTGATTATCCACGGCCTCTTGTCCTCGAAATACCCGGTACCGTATTTCACGGCATATTCCTTTATCCTTCCCCGCCTTACATTTTTCAGTTCCATTATGAAGTTAAGCTTCTCCCTGTCGATTCCCTTCGGATCGTGGATGAAGCCGTTTGAGTCGGACATGGTAACCACCCTGCCTCCGAGTTCGGTAACCTTTTCAACGGCAAACTGGGCCACATTGCCAGATCCTGAAATGCAAACGGTCTTCCCCTCAAGCGATTTTCCCCTTGTTGCAAGCATTTCCTGGGCAAAATAGGTTGCACCGTAGCCTGTTGCCTCGGGACGGATCAATGAGCCTCCCCATTCGATTCCTTTTCCCGTAAGAACCCCTGAGAACTCATTTTTGAGTCGTTTGTACTGGCCGAACAGGTAACCGATTTCGCGGCCTCCGACACCTATATCGCCGGCAGGTACGTCAGTCTCGGGACCAATATGCCTGAAAAGTTCCGCCATAAAGCTCTGGCAGAATTTCATCACCTCGTTATCGGATTTTCCCTTGGGATCAAAGTCCGATCCTCCTTTTGCACCTCCCATGGGAAGGGTTGTAAGGCTGTTTTTGAATACCTGCTCGAAGGCAAGGAATTTAAGGATGCCAAGATTGACGGTGGGATGAAACCTCAGGCCTCCCTTGTACGGACCGATTGCACTGTTCATCTCGATCCTGAAACCCCTGTTGATCTGGACATCTCCCTTGTCGTCGAGCCATGGAACCCTGAAAATTATAGTGCGTTCGGGTTCCGCGATTCTCTCAAGTATCTTTGCATGCTTGTATTTAGGATTCTCTTCGATGAACGGAATCAGTGATTCCGAAACTTCCTGAACGGCCTGATGAAACTCATTCTCACCCGGGTTTTTGGCTTTGATCATTGCCATGAACTGCTGTACTCTTGCATCCATTTTTCAAAGATATATAATATTAAATCAGGGTGCTAAAATTATAAAAACTGTTGAATATTAGGTACGCTGGCCGAATAAATTGTAAATTTTTATGGGCAGCAACCAAATAAAAGTAAGCGGGGAGTGATTTTTCACTGATTTTATGAAGAAGTTGATCAGTTTTCCTTTATCAACTCCGGTAGACATTTCCTGGGCAGCATTTCACCAGTCCTTTAAATTCCATCTGCAGAAGCTGGGATGAGAGCCTGCTTATTGGAATATCTAGGGTCCTGCAGATCTGATCGATTGTAAGTTCGCCCTCTTTGCTGATGAGTTCATAGATCCTTTGCTCCGTTTCGTTAAGTTCCGAGAAGAGGGTTGCCTGAACAGGCTTGCTTGGTTTCTCGGGCATCCATCTAAGAAGATTTTCAATATCCTCAGCCGATTCTGCAAGCGAGGCTTTGTTGTTTTTTATCAGTTCATTGCATCCGGCTGACCACTGATCGTCGGGTCTTCCCGGAACTGCGAAGACATCACGGTTGTAAGAGTTTGCTATGTCGGCGGTTATCAGGGCTCCTCCCTTTCTTCCCGATTCGACTACCAGGGTGGCATCTGAAAGACCGGCAATTATCCTGTTCCTTTTAATGAAGTTGTTTTTTTCGGGAAGGGTGCCGGAGACGAAATCGGTAAGGAGTCCTCCTTTTTTAAGCATTGCTTCTGCTGTCGATCTGTGGATTGACGGGTAGATTGTAAGAAATCCGTGACCGAGCACCCCGATGGTTTGCAGATTATGGGCCAGCGCCGCCTTGTGGGCAGCAATGTCGATCCCGTAAGCCAGTCCGCTCACCACGATCAGATCGGGATGCCTGTCTGCAAGCGATCCTATTATGTTATCGCACAATTCCCTGCCGCGCGATGTTGCATTTCTTGTGCCAACCACGCTCAAAATTTTGGCGCTGTTAAGGTCGCAGCTGCCTTTGAAAAAAAATATGACAGGCGAGTCATCGCACTGCCTGAGCCTGTAAGGGTAATCGTTGTCGAGATAGAAGAAGGTACTGATATTATGTTTTATAACATATTCTTCCTCTTTTTCCGCGACTTTTAGGTAGGACCGGTCGCTGATGTATCTGGCAAGTCCTGATCCGATGCCTGGTATTTTCACAAGGTTCCGGTAAGGTTCTGTAAATATGGCTTCCACGCTTCCGAAATGCGACACAAGCTTGCGGGCGCTGATGTCGCCAATGCGTGGAATAAGGCTTAAAGCAATCTTATGCTTCAACGAAACATCCGGCATAGCACGAGCAATTGAGACATGCTAATATACAAAAACCCTTCCTTTCAAGGAAGGGTCTCTGCAAAAAAACGCGCTATTATAGTTCTTATGTCCAACCTCAGATCACCCCCATATCCAGCATCGATCCCGCCACCTTCAGGAAACCGGCAATATTGGCCCCCTTGACATAATCGACCGAGCCGTCGGGTTTCTTCCCGTGTTTCATGCACTGTCCGTGTATATTGACCATGATCTCATGAAGACGGTTGTCGACCTCCTGGCTGTTCCATCTCAGTTTCATGGAGTTCTGGGTCATCTCGAGGCCTGATGTAGCTACGCCGCCGGCATTGACAGCCTTTCCGGGAGCAAACAGGATGTTGTTTTTCTGAAACTCTTCCACAGCTTCAGGGGTGCAGCCCATGTTTGACACCTCGGCAACCATGATGACACCGTTGTTGATAAGGGTTCTTGCATCCTCTCCGTTAAGTTCGTTCTGGGTTGCGCACGGAAGTGCAATGTCGACCTTCACTTCCCACGGACGTTTTCCTTCGTGGAATTCAACTCCTTCAAAGACATAGGAATAAGGCTTGACGATATCCTGATTGGAAGCCCTGAGTTCAAGCATGTAATCGATCTTTTTCCCGGAGATGCCTTCAGGATCATATACATAGCCGTCGGGACCCGAAATGGTTACCACCCTGGCTCCGAGTTCCGTCGCCTTGAGTGCTGCTCCCCATGCCACGTTTCCGAACCCTGAGATCGAAACTGTCTTTCCCGCGAGACTTTCATTCTTCGTCTTAAGCATTTCCTGGGCAAAATAGATGCCTCCGAAACCTGTTGCCTCTGGCCTGATCAGCGATCCTCCCCAGTTGCTTCCCTTGCCTGTCAGAACACCCGTATGGTCGCCCTTGAGCCTCTTGTACATTCCGTACAGATAACCAATCTCGCGTCCTCCCACTCCAATATCACCGGCGGGAACGTCAGTTTCGGGACCGATGTATTTCCAGAGTTCGAGCATGAACGACTGGCAGAATCTCATCACCTCGGCATTCGACTTGCCCTTTGGATCGAAATCAGATCCTCCTTTTCCACCGCCCATCGGCAGGGTGGTAAGTGCATTCTTGAATATCTGCTCGAAACCCAGGAATTTGAGGATTGAAAGATTGACACTCGGGTGGAAGCGGAGTCCTCCCTTGTAGGGTCCGATGGCATTGTTGAACTGAATCCTGTAGCCGAGGTTAACCTTTACATTGCCCTCATCATCAACCCACGGTACCTTAAAGGTGATTACCCGGTCGGGTTCCACTATCCGGTCAATGATATTGGCTGATTCGAATTGCGGGTTTTCATTGTAAACCTCCTCGATCGATTCGAGCACTTCCCTCACGGCCTGCAAATATTCCTGTTCCCCGGGATGTTTTTTCTCGAGGTTGTTCATGATTTTATCTACGTTCATGTTTTTTAGATTTATTTGTCCCAAAGTTCAACTCTACTTTATTCATTAAAAATGATTTAACTCATATTATGATCTCTTTTTACCTTTGACCCTGGGTGCATATGAAGTAAGGGTTTTAATTATTTCCTCCCTTTCAACCGGCTTCAGGGCGCTGATATGGATCGGAGGATATTTTGCAACTCCTTCCTTCATCCTCTGGTAAAGAGTGATGCTCTGGATCAGCCCGAAGAGACTTTTATCGATTGTGAATCCAGAAAAAGATCTCTTTTCAATTTCAACCGAATTCTTGTTGCCGGTTCCCAGCCCCGTGCTGTAATACCTGAACACAAGCATGTTTCCCTCATCGGTGAAGAAGATATACTGGTAGTTGAGCACGATGGGGATCAGGATTATGATAAGGCTTATAAAGGTTGTCAGTATAAGCCAGGTGGTTTTTGTCATCCCCAGTAGGGGGAATTTAATAATACTGGCAGCGAGTGACAGGACCAGAAAGGCCAGATAGAGGATTATAACCGTTCTTTTCAGGATCTTCTGGTTAATTACCGATTTGCCGTTGTCTATCGTCATGGCTTATATATTATGGTAAGATGAAACGTTTATACGGTAGTATATTAGTGTATTGACCTGGTATATATTACTGCCTTAGCGCATTTGCGGCATTTTTTTGCCACAAAGACGCAATGGCACTAAGTTACGCAAAGTTAACCGCACAACGAATTAAGATTTAATTTTTATAAAGAGGATCTTAAGGATCTGAAGAAATCAGTGAGCAGACTCCCGCATTCTTTCTCGAGAATTCCCGGCAGCACCTTAGTTTTTGGATGAAGAAGTTGTCCTTTAACGAGGGTGTAACCTTTTTTGGGATCAGAAGCCCCGTAGACCAGTCTTTCAGCCTGGCTCCAGCCAAGCGCACCGGCACACATGGCGCATGGTTCAACGGTGACGTATACAGTGCATCCTGTAAGGTATTTGCCTCCAAGCCAGTTTGTTGCTGCGGTTATTGCCTGCATTTCGGCATGAGCGGTGGGATCATTCAATGTTTCAGTAAGATTATGTGCCCGTGCAACTATCATATTGTCGCAAACCACCACGGCGCCTATTGGAACCTCCTGCCGGGCGAGCGCTTTTTTCGCTTCGTCAATTGCAGCACGCATGAAATGTTCATCCTTGTTCCCGACCATGAAGAATCAGAATATGGTCTGAATTTAAAAAGAAATTTTGATTAATTGCATGGGAAGAGGACAGGGGGGTAACTCATGGAGGAGCTGAGGGCAAACCGTTTTTTTCTTATTTTTGTCGGACCTAATAACAAAAAAATGTACAGAACACATACTTGCGGAGAACTTTCAATGGCCGATGCCGGTAAAAACGTAACTCTTTGCGGCTGGGTGCAGAAATCGAGGGATCTCGGAGGGATGACTTTTGTGGATCTCCGCGACAGGTACGGCATTACACAGCTCGTATTCAATATGGAGACGAACAGCGTGCTTTGCGGACAGGCAAGGAAGCTGGGACGGGAATTTGTCATCCAGGCCATCGGAAAGGTAAGGGAGAGAAGCAATAAGAATCTGAAAATGCCGACCGGAGAGATAGAGATCGAGGTTGAGGAGCTTAATATTCTCAACCGCAGCGAAATACCTCCATTTACAATTGAGGAGGACACCGACGGGGGAGAGGAACTCAGAATGAAATACCGCTATCTCGATCTTCGCAGGAGCAGTGTTAAGAACAATATCATACTCAGGCACAATGTTGCAAGGGAGGTCCGTACCTACATGGATTCGATTGGTTTTGTGGAGGTTGAGACACCTGTTCTTATCAAATCCACACCTGAGGGAGCCCGCGACTTTGTTGTGCCTTCAAGAATGCAGCCGGGAACTTTCTACGCCCTGCCACAGTCGCCCCAGACACTCAAGCAGCTGTTGATGGTTGCCGGATTTGACAGGTATTTCCAGATAGTCAAATGTTTCAGGGATGAGGATCTGAGAGCTGACCGTCAGCCCGAATTCACACAGATCGACTGTGAAATGTCGTTTGTAGAAAGAGATGATATTCTTGATACTTTCGAGGGTCTTGCCCGGCATCTCTTTAAAAAGATAAAGGGAGTGGAATTCCCCGAACGGTTTTTGAAGCTTCCCTATGCTGAAGCCATGGAGTACTACGGATCCGATAAGCCTGATCTTCGCTTTGGGATGAAGATTTCAGATCTTACCGCGACCGTCAAAGGTCATGGTTTCGGGGTGTTTGACAGCGCGGAATTCATAGGAGGGATCTGTGCCCCGGGCTGCTCGGAATATTCGAGGAAACAGACCGACGAACTCACTGAATTTGTAAGAAGACCTCAGATAGGGGCGAAGGGTCTTGTTTACCTGAAATATGGCACCGACGGTTCATTGAAATCGTCGGCCGACAAGTTCTATTCTCCTGAAGATCTGAAGCTTTGGGTTGAGAAGGCAAATACACAAACGGGAGATCTGCTTCTGATCCTGGCGGGTGACAGGAAGAACACTCTCACTGCTCTTTCCGAACTCCGTCTTGAGATGGGCAACAGGCTGAACCTGAGAAAAAAAGATGTGTTCACTCCTCTGTGGGTGGTTGATTTTCCGTTGCTAGAATGGGATGAGGAAACATCACGCTTTTATGCAATGCACCATCCGTTCACGTCTCCGAATCCTGAAGATTTAAAACTTATGGAGACCGATCCGGGAAAGGTAAGGGCAAATGCCTACGACCTTGTGATCAACGGGGTGGAGATAGGAGGGGGATCGGTAAGGATCCACAGCGAGGATGTTCAGAAGCTGATGTTCAAAGTTCTGGGATTTTCTGACGAGGAGGCAAAAGAACAGTTTGGCTTTCTCCTTAATGCTTTTAAATACGGAGCGCCGCCTCATGCCGGGATCGCATTCGGATTCGACCGTTGGGTGGCGATGTTCGGAGGGCAGGATTCAATACGCGATTTCATTGCATTCCCCAAGAACAACTCCGGCCGCGATGTCATGCTTGACACTCCTGCCGAAATATCACAGAAGCAGCTAGACGAGCTTAAAATAATATTAAGGAAAAAGGAATAAGCTGACCGGATCCTTGTCATTCGCCCGATCCGATAAGTTTTATCAGTATGACTCCGTTGGCTCCGCGCGATCCGTAGATTGATGCCGACGAACCTTTTAGTATCTCAATCGACTTAACGTTGTAAGGCTGGATGTCGCTGATAGAGCCGACAACCATCCCGTCGACCACATAAAGCGGCTCTGAGCTCAGTGTCAGCGATCCCACTCCCTGGATTCTGATACTGTTTCCCATAACCTGCACTCCGGCAACCTCTCCCCTGATCATGTCGTAGATATTTCTGTACGATGCATATTTGGGGTTTGTACCGTCAATTTTGTTGACTGTACCTGTCATGCTTCTTTTCTTAACCGAACCGTAACCGATATCAACCGCCTCATCGAGAGGATCTGTTTCCACAACCTGGAGAGGGACTGTGCCCTCAAATTTGAAATTGATTGTTTTCCTTCCGTCAAGGGGCTCTTCAAGAATCCCATTTGTCAATGTGAATATCCCGACTTTAGTATTTTCCGGTTTCACCTTTATCTTGAAAATACCTTTCTGATCTGTCAGTACATTGGTTTTCTCACCGTCAAGCATCACAATCGCGTTGGGAACAGGTGTAAGGGTTCCGTCGACAACGTGACCGGATATTTTTATTTTTTCCCCGGATTTCTGGCCTGATGCCACATTTATGGAAACCATCGCCATTATAATCAGGAAAATAATCTTCGTTCTCATTTTATGTTAATTATAGTTTTATGCAAGTTAAGCCCGATTTCAGTAAATCACAATTAATAAATGTTAAATGATCTTCCCAAGAAGAGTGGCGGGTGTGCATCCATCTATTCTGACATTCACATACTCCCCGATACGCCTGCCTTCGCCCGGGAACACGGCCACCTTGTTCTGTGACGTCCTTCCCGACAAATGGCTTGCCGATCTTTTTGAGATATCCTCTGTCAGTACTTCAAAAATCCTGCCAACATCCTGTTTCTTCGATAAGGCAGATAGTTTGTTCTGAAGGGCTATAATTTCATTCAGCCGTCTTGTCTTAACATCTTCTGGCACATCATCCTTCAGTTTCCGGGCGGCTTTGGTTCCCGGTCGCTCGCTGTACTTGAACATATAGGCGAAATCGTATCCCGCCCACTCCATAAGCGACAGTGTTTCGAGATGATCTTCTTCTGTCTCGGTGCAGAAACCCGTAATTATATCGGTTGAAATTGCACAATCGGGTATAATTGACCTGATGGCCCGTATTCTGTCCATATACCATTCGCGAGAATATTCCCTGTTCATCAGTTTCAGGATACGGCTGCTTCCGCTCTGGGCAGGCAGGTGAATATGCCTGCAGATATTAGGGTGCCGGGCCATTGCATGAAGAAGCTCATCCGACATATCCTTGGGGTGCGATGTTGAAAAACGTATTCTCATCCCGCGATCGGTCAGGGCTGCTTTTTCGAGCAGTTCCGGGAATGAAATTGTGTGGTCTCCGGCCGGAAATCCGTAAGAATCAACGTTCTGGCCGAGCAGAGTCACTTCCTTGTAGCCTTTGTCAATGAGGTCCTTTACCTCGCTTATTATTGATTCCGGATTCCTGCTTCTTTCGGCTCCTCTCACGTAAGGTACCACGCAATAGGCGCACATGTTGTTGCAGCCTCTCATTATCGATACGAATGATGTTACCCCGTTCCTGTCCATCCTGACTGGCGAGATTTCAGCATAGGTTTCTTCGCGCGACAGCAATACGTTAACTGCCCTGTGCCCCGACTCTGCCTCGCTGATCAGCGATGGCAGGTCGCGGTAAGCATCCGGTCCGGCAATAAGGTCTACCAGATGCTCCTTTTCAAGTACTTTCTCCTTCAGCCTTTCAGCCATGCATCCCAGAAGCCCGATAACTATTCCGGGGTTTTTCTTCTTGAGATGCCCTATTGCCTTGAGCCTGCCCCATATCCTCTGTTCGGCGTTATCCCTGATTGAACAGGTGTTTATCAGAATAAGCTCCGCCTCCTTGATATCGCCTGTGTGTACAAATCCGTGATCCGAAAGAATCGACACAACCACCTCACTGTCAGCAACGTTCATCTGACAGCCGTAGGTCTCTATATATACTTTCTTGTTACTCATTCTTTGTTGCTGGTTGCTGGTGAAGCGGTACGCGGTACGCGGCTAAGACGCCTTCACGCCTTTACGCCTTTACGCCTTCACGCCTCATCACGCCTCATCACGCCTCATCACGCACGTATTTTGACGGCAAAAGTACATACAATGAATGATGTATTAAAGAATTATTTAATTTTGCATCTGAAATTAAAAAGCAACTTATATGTCAGGTCACAGTAAATGGTCGACGATTAAGAGGAAGAAAGGTGCGAATGATGCCAGAAAGGGAAAGATATTCACCAAGATCATAAAGGAAATAATGATTGCTGCCAGGGAAGGCGGCGGCGACATTGACACAAACGCAAGGCTCAGGCTGGCGGTCCAGAATGCCAAGGGAGCAAACATGCCCAAGGATAATATCGAAAGGGCCATCAAGAAAGCTTCCGGGGCTGATGCCGACAGTTATGTCGAGACCACTTTCGAAGGTTATGGGCCTGGCGGTATAGCAGTTTTTACGGAATGCCTCACCGACAACAACAACCGTACAGTTGCTTCGGTCAGGGCAACCTTCAACAAGCTTGGAGGCAAGCTGGGAACAAACGGCTCCCTGAGCTCTCTCTTTGAAAGGAAAGGTGTGTTCACTATAAGCAAGGAGGGCATTTCAATGGAAGACATTGAACTTGATCTGATTGATGCCGGGGCACAGGATTTCGAAGATGACGATGATACATTTACAATTACATGTGCCATGGAGGATTTTGGCAGTGTAAACAGGAAGCTTAACGAGCTTGAGATAGAACCTGAAGAAGCAGGCCTTAAAAGGATCCCCAATACCACCAAGACACTCGATCTTGAATCGGCCAGGAAGGTCCTGAGATTCATCGAGGTACTTGAGGATGATGATGATGTCCAGAATGTTTATCATAATCTGGAGATCACCGACGAGCAGGCCAATGAGCTCTGATAACAACAGAACAATGATGGGCAGGAAGATTCCAATATTGTTTCTCTTAATTTTTTCAGCCGGTTTCTGCGCGGCTCAGCAGGCCACTTCAACTGCTGATCTGTTCCGCAATGATGATAGACGCTACGGATCAGGGACACTGACCATCAATCACGATCCGCGGATTGACACCCTTATCAACCGTTACATTCTTTATAACATGAGGCAGGGAGGAATGGAAGGCTTCAGAATACAGATTTACAACAGTTCGGAAAAGAATGCCCGAGAGGAATCGGGGAAAAGGCGGGCTGAGTTCATCACCCGTTTTCCGGATATTAAGTCGTATCCTACCTTTGACAGGCCAAGTTATTACAAGATAAGGGTTGGCGATTACAGGACAAGAATCGAAGGCACAAGAGACCTGATGATGATCCGGAAAGTTTTTCCGGACGCGATCCTGGTACCCGATATAATAAATTTCCCCGATCTGAATTAACTCCATCCATGAGTGAAAGTATAAAGCACGAATGCGGCATTGCGTTTCTCAGACTGCGAAAGCCGCTGGAATACTATAAGGAAAAATACGGGTCATGGGACTGGGGCCTCCAGAAGATGTACCTGATGATGGAGAAACAGCATAACAGGGGGCAGGATGGTGCAGGGATCGCAGGTATTAAGCTGAATGTCAATCCGGGTAACAGGTATATTTTCAGGCAGAGGTCAAATAAGCCGGATCCCCTCAGGGAAATTTTCGATCTTATCTATGATGATATTTCAAGCATTAAAAGGAAAAATCCTGACAGGTTTTCCGATCCGGACTTCATCAGGCTGAATGTGCCTTTTGCATGCGATGTATATCTCGGACATCTTCGTTACGGCACATTTGGCAACTACAATATCGATTACGTGCATCCGGTAAGCCGAGAGAACAACTGGAAATCGCGAAGCCTGGTAATGGCCGGAAATTTCAATCTTACTAATGTAGGTGAGATCTTTAAGAACCTTGTGGAACTAGGGCAGACACCAATCGATTTTTCCGATACAGTTACAATTCTCGAAAACGTCGGGCACAGGCTCGATGAGGAGAATGAAAGGGTATTCAGGCTGTTCAAGGAACAGGGTTATACAAAACGGGAGATAACCCCTCTGATCGAGAGCAACCTCGATCTGGCGACCGTCCTGAGCAAGGCAAGCCGCAACTGGGACGGAGGATATGTGATGGCCGGCATCGTGGGTCACGGTGATGCTTTTGTGATGAGGGATCCGGCCGGTATCAGGCCTGCTTTCTATTATGTCGATGATGATATTATAGTTGTAGCTTCAGAACGTCCTGTAATTCAGACTGTTTTCAATCTACGCACCGATCTTGTGAAGGAACTGCCGCCAGCCTGTGCATTGATTGCCAGGGCTTCGGGTGATGTTTCTATGGAAAGGCTGAAGGATGAGGTTGAACCCCGGAAATGTTCCTTCGAAAGGATCTATTTCTCGAGGGGTACCGACAAGGCGATTTACAGGGAAAGGAAAAAACTCGGGGAACTGCTCACCGGCAGAGTGCTCAGGGCTGTCGGCAATGATATCGATAACACTGTGTTCTCCTATATTCCGAATACTGCTGAAAGTGCATTTTACGGACTTATAAAGGGTGTTGAGGATTATATAAACCAGTCGAAGCTCGACGCCATAATTGAAAAAAAGGATAATCTTACCCGGGAAGAGCTTCAGAAAATATTAAACCACAGGCCAAGAGTTGAGAAGATAGCTGTTAAGGATGTGAAGCTCAGGACTTTCATCACTGAGGATGCCGGCAGGGACGATCTGGTAGGGCATGTTTACGATGTTACCTACGGGGTGGTCAGAAGAGGTATCGACAACCTTGTTGTAATTGACGACTCGATAGTCAGGGGCACGACACTTAAAAAAAGCATTATCAGGATCCTTGACCGGCTTGATCCCAGGAAGATAGTTATAGTTTCTTCATCTCCTCAATTAAGATATCCTGACTGCTACGGAATCGATATGGCAAAGCTGGGCGACCTGATAGCTTTCAGGGCTGCTGTGGAGCTTCTGGTCGAATCGGGCAGGGGGCAGTTCCTGCAGGAGTTGTACAGGGAAGCTAAGGAAGAGATAGTTAAGCCAGTTGATGAAATCAGGAACCTGGTTAAGGAGATATACAAGCCCTTCTGCCCTGACGTGATTTCGCAGAAGATTGCTGACCTTCTGAAATCAGATGAGATTCGTGCAGGGGTTGAAATTGTATTTCAGTCGGTTGAAGGATTGCATGAGGCCTGTCCGGGGCATACCGGCGACTGGTATTTCACGGGTAATTATCCCACTCCCGGAGGCAATAAGGTAGCCAACCAGTCATTCATCAATTACTATGAAGGCAGGAATGAGAGAGCCTACTGATTATCGTGTGAAAACCAGTTGATAAGGTAGTCATTCTTGTATGAAGCCAGGTGCCTGTTGATCTTTTCAACGTAAATATCCCTCAGGGTTATAAGTATTCCGGTCTCCTCTGTTTCTCCGAACTTGTGGTTAATAAAGGTTCCGAAGGTTCGCATTGTCGGCGACAATCCCATGTAGGCGTTGATGAGGGAAGGAATCGTTTCTCCCAGATTTCTCACCTCCCTTGAAAGAATCTTGTAGTCGTCTTTGTATCTCCATCCCCTGAATATCTTCTTCATTTCCTCCTTATTGATGTCAATGTTGGCCGGGTCGACCGGTGTTGCCAGATTGTCGGGGTCATCGAAATGCTTCTTGAGGAAATAAAGTATCATATTCCTGGCTTTCTGGTTGTAATGGGGATACATGGTCACCTTGCCGAAAAGATACTTCAGGTGGTGGTTATCGAGGATGATAGCCCCGAGCCCGTCCCACAGGTTATCAAGGGCAAACAGGCTTTTCCTTCCCATGGCCCTTGACTGGTAATCAGGATGGACAAATGAACGGCCCAGTTCCATCATGTGCGGGTAGATTTTTTTTTGGAATTTATCCGAGAAGTTGAAATAGGATGAAGATGCAAGTTTTGACACATCGCATGTGGTGCATCCATTAGGAGGAAAATAGAGCCGGTATCCTCCTATCATCTCCTTGTTTTCGGGGTCCCACACTATCAGCTGTTTCTGTGGATCCTCAGGGTCGGTGTCAAATTTATCCAGATCGATGTCCTTGCCTGTCCCGCCGCCTGCATGTCTGAAGGTGATCTCACGCACCCTTCCTATCTCATGCATGAGTGAAGGGGACTTCCTGTGATCAAAAAAATACACCTCATTATTCCCGTTGTTGGTACGCCGGAGAAGCTTATCGGGTGTGAGTTCCGCTATGATCTGATCCCTCGGAAGGGGTTCAGCTACTGGTTTCATTTTGTCCTTATTGGTATGATGTTTTCAGGTTCTCACCGAAAAAACCGATCAAAAATAAAATATTTTTTGATTCTTTGATTGTCAGGAGATAAACGATTGAAGCTGATATGATTTTTCTTTAACCCATTCAGCCCATTCTGCAGCGCTCTTTGTCCTGTCGAAGGTCTGCCACGGGACAGGTTTCCCGAACACCAGGTCGATCGTCTTTCCCTTTTGTCTGAACAGTTCGTCGACCAGGTAAAGCATTTCGATGTTGGCCTTGATTCCAAGGAAGGTTCTGATATTGGACAGGTTGTAGAAGAAATTGGAATTGCGGCCTGAGAAATAAGCAGGAACAACATCTCTTTTGTATTGCACTGCTTTGGTTATAAAGCTTTTATGCCACCTGAGGTCACAGATCACTCCTTTCTTCTTTCGCGAACATAATCCTGCCGGGTAATACAGAATCTGGCTTTCAGATGCATAGGCGTTTTCTATGTCCAGGGCGGCCTTCCTGTCCAGGGCGCCGTGCTTGTTGACCGGAAGAAAAATCCCCGACAGGTTACTGATGTTCATGAGAATATCATTAACAGGGAATTTAATTTCCGGGTAGTACTTCGAAAGTTCGTGAATGAAAACCAGTCCGTCGAGTCCTCCCAGGGGGTGGTTTGAAACGAAAATGTATCTGCCTTTTTCCGGAAGGTTTTCGCTTCCGGTTACCCTGTAGCTTATACTGAATTCTTTCAGCCCGGCAGCGATGAATTCAGCGTCCCTCAGATGACCGGCCTTCCGGAGGAATACATTCAGCTCATCCTGGTGAACGATCTTCTTCAGGTACCTGAGCAGAAATCCCGGGATCACCTTCTTCAACGCCGGGTTCTTTGAATCAAGGATCTGCTCCACATCGACCTGAAGGACGTTATCCGCTGTTTTCTGGTCTTCCATTATGAAATTTAGTTGGAACCCGGATGCAAAAGTATTAAAAAATACTCAGCTCCTGCAGAGCTGACGACAGTTAGTTGTGGACACTCCGGTGCAGGAAAACCGCGAAAGCGGTTTAACGAAAAAACCACGACAGTGGTTTAATGTGAATAACCGCCGGTGCAACCGGCAGATGGAAGCCCCTCTTGATGTAAAACCCTGCAAGGGTTTAATATGTGAGCAGTCATTGACTAAGCTGCCTCAAGGTCATGCAGTGCCCGTTCAGGAGATCCCGCATCCCGGAAATGAAAACCGGGATGCGGGATGACACGGTGCATGGTAATCATAGGGGGTGAGGCCGCGGCGAGAAGTAAAATTTCTAATTTAAATGGAAGGTCTTTCTCGCCGCGGCCTCACCCCCAACAACCCCCATGGTGCATGTCATCCCTCGCCGGTTGATATTGGATAATAGGAACCATTCCCACGTTGGTAGACAATCAATGCGGGAAACGATTATCAAGAACCATTCAGGCGAGGGATCTCATTCAATGTATAGTGCCCGGACGGGCGATTTGCTTTGGATGTGCATTACCCGTTCAGAGACTAATTGTGGATAATCCGGTGTAGAATAACCTTGAAAGCGGTTTAACGAAAAAACCACGGCAGTGGTTTAATGTGAATAACCGCCGGTGCAACCGGCAGATGGAAGCCCCTCTTGATGTAAAACCCTGCAAGGGTTTAATATGTGGGCATCCATCAGGGGGCCATCCCCCTGATGCAAATTCATAGTCAAAAACCCCCTCTTGAAAATTTTTGAGGCTGCGAAACAACCATTAAATGAGCCTTTCATTACTGCAGCCGTAAAAAGTTATTAACAATCAACTAAAAAATAGTGGGGCAAAGTGGAGTAAAGTGGATAATTTTTACATATTTTAGCGTTTTAATTGAGAGAATTAGAGAATGGCCACTTTTATTGGTGATTACCCGTGCAAAGTGGATGCCAAAGGAAGGATAATCCTTCCGGCAGCATTCAAGAAGCAGATGCCCCCCTCTGCGCAGGATCACTTTGTGGTCAGGAAGGACATTTTTGAGAACTGCCTTGTACTGTATGCCATTGACGACTGGAACAGGCAGCTCG
>DIWB01000046.1:0-355 GCA_002428385.1 Bacteroidales bacterium UBA6117 | reverse complement strand
ATTTGGCCGGCATCGGTTTATGAAACAATTGGAATGCCATCCGATGACTTTGCCGACCTGGCTGAAAAGCTTTTGGGTGGAAGCACTAATGAGCCTTTGGACTAATGTTTTACCATGTACCTGCTTTGCTTGAGGAGAGTATCAGGGGACTGAACATCCGNNCATTCACTGGAGATACTCCAGCGCCTTGGCAAGGGAAAGCTGATCGCTTTTGACCAGGATGAGGATGCTATGCGCAACGTCCCCGACGATAAAAGACTCATCTTCCTTAATCAGAATTTCAGGTTTCTCCAGAATAATTTAAAATTCAATGGAATAGAACATATAGACGGACTCATTGCCGATCTGGGCGTTT
>DIWB01000027.1:81166-82283 GCA_002428385.1 Bacteroidales bacterium UBA6117 | reverse complement strand
TTCGTCTGCGGCGAGGAAACCGCTCTTATCAACAGCCTCGAGGGAAAAAGGGGAATGCCCCAGCTCAAGCCTCCCTATCCGACAACTTCGGGCCTTGCAGGGAAACCCACGGTAATCAACAATGTGGAGACTCTTATGAATGTCCCGCTGATCATGCAGAACGGCCCCGAATGGTTCAGGGGATTAGGTACCGAAAAGAGTCCGGGAACAAAAATCCTGGCCATAACCGGCCGCGGACGAATGTCGGGTGTGATTGAGGTCGAGATGGGCACCACTATCCGGACAGTCGTCGAGGATATTGTAGACGGTATACGGGACGGAAAGGATTTCAAGGCGGTTCAGATGGGAGGGGCTTCCGGTACATTTATTGCCGCCGGTGACATTGACACCCCGATCGCATTCGAGTCGATGAAGGAAAAGGGAATCGTTATGGGTGCAGGCGGATTTGTTGTAATCGACGAGACTTCGTGCATGGTCGACCTGGTGAGGTATTACATGGAATTCATAAGGAGGGAAAGCTGTGGAAAATGCATACCCTGCCGCGAAGGAACCGGAAGAATGCTCGAAATACTTGAAAGCGTAATAAAAAAGCCGGCCAACGAGGAATCAGGAACAACCCTTGAAAGATTCAAGGGAGTCATGCAGCTTGAAACCATCTCGACTGTAATGAAAGACACTTCCCTTTGCGGTCTCGGTCAGACTGCACCGAATCCGTTTATGAGCGCCCTGCTTAACTTCAGGGAGGAGTTCGAGGAACACATATTCGACAGGAAATGCAGGGCCAACGTCTGCAGAGGACTGAGGACATTCATTATCAACGTCGAGAAATGCACAGGATGTACAGTATGCGCCGGCAAATGCCCGGTGAACGCTATATATGGAACCCGGCTCCAGCCTTTCTTCATCGTTGAGGACAAATGCATAGGCTGCGGAGTCTGTTATGATGTGTGTAAATTCAGCGCAGTGATAGTGAAGTAGAATATGTTACTGGTTGCTGGTTACTGGTTAAGAAAGCAAGAATAACCAGATCAACAACAAGGACCAATAAACCCGAAACTAAAAACCAAGAACTAGGAACTAGGAACTAGCAACCAGCAACCAGCAACCCGCCTCCGCT
>DIWB01000027.1:0-81136 GCA_002428385.1 Bacteroidales bacterium UBA6117 | reverse complement strand
TATGGCGGGCAAAGCCAGCAACCAGAAAAATGCTCTTCACAATTCAGGTAAATAACAAGAAGATCAAGGCTGAAAAAGGAGAAACCATCCTTTCAGCCCTTAACCGCAACGGGATAATAATCCCCACCCTCTGCAGGATGAAGGACTTTACCCCTACAGGAGCGTGCAGGATCTGCGTTGTGGAGGTTGAGGGACGTGACCGTCTTGTAACGGCATGCTCTCAGCCTGTTGAGGAATGGATGAAAATAAAAACCCATTCACCGCGTGTTATTACAGCAAGGAAAACAATCGTCGAACTGCTGCTTTCAAACCATCCCGACGACTGCCTTTACTGCGACAGGAACCTGAACTGCGAACTCCAGAGGCTTGCTGAGGAACTGAATATCCGGGAACGGAGGATAAAGGGGAAAAAGACAAAACAGCGCCTCGACCAGTCGAGCCCGGCAATTGTCAGGGAACTTGCAAAATGCATCCTTTGCGGCCGCTGCGTCAGGGTGTGCGAGGAACTTATTACCTGCACCTCCCTCGATTTTATCAACCGCGGACGGCAGACTCATATAGGCGCTGCCATGGACAAGGACTTTAACTTCTCGAGCTGCATCCATTGCGGGCAGTGCGTCCTGGTTTGCCCGACAGGCGCACTTCACGAGAAACATAATATAACCGAGGTGCAGGAGTTTCTGAACAAGCAGGATGCGGTGAAGGCCATCCAGTATTCCCCGGCAGTGGCATCAGGCATCGCGGAAGAACTCGAAATAAGGAACACCAGGGATTTTGACAAGAGCCTTAATGCTATCCTCAGAAAAATCGGATTTGACAAGATATACAGCACCGGCACAGGAACAGATGTATGTGTGACTGAGACCGTAAACACTCTTATTGAACGCTGGGGAAATCAATCGGGTCGACCCCTTTACATAACTGCATGTCCGGCATGGGTGAAATACGCCGAGCAATTCACTCCGTCAATACTGCCTGACCTGTCAAAGGTCAAATCACCCCAGCAGATTACAGGGATACTGATAAAAACACTTGTCGCCGGCCAGCTCGGAGTAAAGCCCGAACAGATATTCTCAGTCTCGGTGTCGCCATGTATCGCCATGAAGTATGAGGCAAGGCGCGACGGAATGATGCGCAAGGGAATCAGCGACGTCGATTCGGTGATGACTGTCAGGGAACTGGCCCGCCTTATAAGGCTTAACGGAATTGATGTCACGAATATCGAAAAGGAACCTGCCGACGAGCCATTGAGCGGAAGAAGCTCATCGGCTGTGCTCGCTGAGGTATCCGGCGGTCTTGCAGAGGCGGTTATCCGGCTGCTTTATTTCAAAAAAACGGGCAGGGAGATCGACCGTCAGGAATTCAGAAAACTAAGATTGTCAGGCAATTTCAGGGAGTCGGTTTTCAATATTGAAGACCAGGTTATCAGGGTGGCTGTGGTTGACGGACTGAACGGACTTGAAAAACTAAGATCATCAATGGCAACCGGCACGGTTTATGATCTTGTGGAAGTAATGACCTGTCAGGGAGGATGCATTCATGGCGCAGGTTTGCCGTTTGTCACGTCGAAGGAGGAACTTAAGGCCAGGACAAAACTGGTTTACCAGGCCGACGAAAGTGAAGCAATAAATCTGCCATGCAAATCCCCTGCGCTTATTAACCTTTATGAAAAGCTTTTGAAGGAGAACAAAGAAATATCGGATAAGAGTATATTTTTTACGCATTTTGAGAAGAGGAATGTATTGCTGTAAATCCGTATTTTTGTATAGTCGTGCAGGTCGTGCAAGTCTTGCAGGTCGATTTATACATCGCCTGTTGCCTGTAATACATAATATATTCCTTTTCGCCGTCATGCCGTCACGCCTTTATGCCTTTACGCCTTTACGCCGTTACGCCTTTATGCCATTATACCTTTAAATTATGCTTGTCTACACCATAAAAGAACTTTGTCGTACCTGCTACACCTGCGTCAGGGAGTGCCCTGCCAAGGCTATCCGGATTGTAGGTGGACAGGCTGAGGTCATTGATGAAAGGTGCATAGCTTGCGGAAACTGCACCAAAGTGTGCAGCCAGGGCGCAAAGGTTTTCCTGAACACAACCGAAAGGGTACTGAATATCATTGATTCTGAGAAAGATACTTATGCCATAATCGCTCCCAGCTTTCCTGCCGAGTTTCAGGAGTATACCGATCACAGACTGCTTGTCGGTATGATCAGGAAAGTGGGATTTAAAAAGGTTCTCGAGGTTTCCTTCGGCGCTGACCTCGTGGCGGCAAAATATAAAAAACTGCTTGAGGAAAGCAGCGAATATTACATCACGTCCGACTGTCCTTCGATAGTCAATTATATAAAATATTACCATCCCGGACTGGTCGATAACCTTGCGCCGATAGTTTCGCCGATGGTTGCCATGAGCCGTGTGGTGAGAGCGAAATACGGGAACGGCGTCAATGTGGTATTCATAGGGCCCTGCGTTGCAAAGAAAGCCGAGAGCGGCGAAGTTGACGAAGTCATAACCTTCACTGAACTGCGGGAGTTGTTCGATCTGCTCAGAATCAAACCAGCCTCCGTTGAGCCTTCCGATTTCGACCCGCCAGCCGGAGGAAGAGGAGCTATTTTCCCTGTGACCCGTGGTCTCCTTCAAACAGCCAATATTAATGATGACGCCATCACCGGTAATATCATAGCTGCCGAGGGAAGAATCGATTTCCCGGGAGCCCTCAGGGAATTCGAGGCAGGACTGATCAAGAACCAGCATATGGAGCTTCTTTGCTGTGAGGGATGCATAATGGGGCCGGGTCTTTCAAAGAACGGAAAACAGTATAACCGGCGGGCACGTGTAAGTTCCTATGCCAACAACAAGATGAGGGAGATGGATCAGGAAACCTGGGAAAAAGCCATCATGGAGTTTGCTGACCTTGACCTTTCAACAAAGCACAGGCTCGAGGAGCGGCGGCCTGATTCACAAGTAATTGAGGGAATCGAGGAAGTGCTCGCTTCAATGGGGAAATTTACCGAGAAGGATCATCTTAATTGCGGGGCATGTGGTTACGAAACCTGTATCGAACATGCCATTGCCATTAAAAAGGGATTGGCTGAGGTGGAAATGTGCCTGCCCTATACAATAGAAAAACTCCATAAATCGGTTAACGACCTGGCCCTGACCAATGAAAAGCTCACTTCGATGCGTGAAGCATTGAAGCAGTCGGAAAAGCTTGCACACATGGGACAGCTTTCCGCCGGTATTGCACATGAACTTAATAATCCTCTGGGAGTTGTGATCATGTACAGCAATATCCTTCTCGACGAGAGTCCTGAGGAATCCCCGGTTAGGGAGGATCTTAATCTTATTGTGGAACAGGCTGCAAGATGCAAGAAGATAGTTGCAAATCTGCTGAACTTCGCACGGAAAAACCAGGTCAATCATCAGCTGATAAACCTGAAGGACCTTGCCGACCACAGCCTTGAGAGCATCATTGCACCCCCGAACATTAAAATTTCGGTTATCGACAAAACAACCAATCCCGAAGCAATGCTCGATACCGAACAGATGACACAGGTTCTGACAAACCTGGTGAAGAATTCAATTGATGCGATGCCCAACGGCGGGACCATAGACCTTATTCTTGAGGATACCCTGGGGGATGTAATACTAACGGTAAAGGACACCGGGACCGGAATCAGGGAGGAAGACAGGGCCAAGGTTTTTGAACCTTTCTTCACCACAAAGGCCATTGGAGTTGGAACAGGTCTCGGTCTGGCTACTGCTTACGGTATTGTTAAGATGCACAAGGGCCAGATAACAGTTGAGTCGAATACCGATTTGGCTAAAGGGCCGACCGGAACGAGTTTTAAGATAATTTTACCCCGGCGGAAAGAATGAAATCAAAGCCCTTACCCCCATCCCGAAAGCTTTCGGGACCCCAGGGGGGGATTAGAACCAGGACCTGGGGATCATGTCCCGATAGCTATCGGGAGTTTTTGGACAGGGGTGAGGTAACTAAGGAATGAAAATGAATTACAATCTAGGAATTTGATAACATGAAAAAAAGCGATTTTACGATTCTTGTGGCGGATGATGACCCCGACTACCTTTTCCAGACAGTGAACAACCTGGGAAGGGCAGGGTATAAGACTGTGGCAGTGGAGAGTCAGGCAGAGGCTGAGTCGGTAATCTCGAAAATGAAACCGAGTCTGGCCATCTTCGACCTGATGATGGAAAACGACGACAGCGGGTTCATCCTTTGTTACAAAATAAAAAAGAAATATCCTGACGTTCCGGTTATTCTGGCAACGGCAGTGGCTCATGAAACGGGAATTTCATTCAGTCTCGATTCAGAGGCCGAAAAAACATGGATCAGAGCCGACAGGTATCTCGAAAAGGGGATCCGGCCCGAACAGCTCGATCAGGAAGTGATGAAACTATTAAAGATCTGATATGCCAGTATTAAAGGTCCTTGTTGTTGATGATGAGCCCGGTATCCGATCGGGAGTGTCGCGTATCCTCAATAATTTCCGTGTCGCCTACCCGTTCATGGATGAGGATTTTACATTCGAGGTGACAGAAGCCGCCACAGGAGAGGATGGGATCACTATCATTGATGGTGATAAACCGGATATCGTTCTCCTCGATAATAAGCTTCCGGGTATTCAGGGAACCGAGGTTCTGGAATATATCCGGAACAAGAATTATGACGTGGTGGTAGCAATGATTACGTCATACGCCTCCCTTGATGTCGCACTGAAGGCTCATAAATTCGGAGCTACCGATTTCGTTCCAAAGCCATTCACCCCGCAGGAACTTAAATCGAGTATTGAGAACATTACAAAACAGCTGTACCTGAGGCGGATAACCCACAAGATGAACGAGGAGGGGAGAAAGGTCAGGTATCAGTTCCTTTCGGTTCTTTCACATGAACTGAAAGCTCCGCTTAATGCTGTGGAGGGATATCTTAAGATGATGCAGGAAAGGCAGTCAGGCGACAGGATCGAGGATTATTCAACTCCCATCGAGAGGTCGCTTCAGAGAATCCAGTGGATGAGGAGCCTGATAATGGACCTGCTCGACTTTACAAAAATCAGACTCGAACGAAAGGAAGAAAAGATTGAAGAGGTTCATCTCAAGGGTATTGCCAAAAACGCAATTGTAACCGTTCAGCCTTACGCCATACAGATGGAGGTCTCCATTAACCTCGGATTGAAATCGGATGTGGTGATTATGGCCGATCCGACCGACATGGAGATAATATTCAACAATCTGGTCTCAAACTCGGTCAAATACAACAAAAGAGGCGGCAAGGTGGATATTGTAATTGACGAGGATGAGAATGAGGTTTTGTTGCTGTTCGCCGATACCGGCATCGGGATCAATGAGTCGGACAAGGAAAACCTGTTCTCCGATTTCGTCAGGATAAAAAATGAAAAAACAAGAAACATAGGAGGAAGCGGACTTGGACTGTCAATAGTCAAACAGGTGGTTGATCTTTACCATGGTTCAATAACTGTCGAAAGTACACCCGAAGTAGGTACTACTTTCAAGGTGCGTCTCCCAAAAAAATTCAACTAACATCAAATGAATGTCATGAATGCTTTACCGGGTAAAACAGTAGAACGTCTGAGTGAATACAGGAGAACCCTTCTTTCCTGTCTCGGGGAGAAAAGAAATTTCATTTTTTCCCATAATCTGGCATCAAGGCTGCATATTACGGCAGTCCAGGTACGCCGCGACCTGATGCTTATCGGCTATTCAAGCGCTAACAGAAAAGGGTACGACGTTAAGGAACTGATCGATACGATCGGAAAAATACTCGATTCGAACGACGGGATGAATGTGGCCATTATTGGAATCGGCAACCTGGGCAGGGCCGTGGCGGGATATTTCAAGGGGAAAAGGTCAAAGCTCAACCTGGTAGCGTCATTCGATAATGATCCACAGAAAGTAAATAAGGTGATATCGGGAGTCAAATGCTACTCGTACGATGACATCGAGAGGATGATACCCGAGCTTGGCATACGTATTGCCATTCTTACTGTTCCGGCTGATTTTGCGGCAGAAATCGCCGAGGAAGCCGTCCGCTACGGAATAAAGGGGATTCTGAATTTTACAACAATTCCGCTGAATGTCCCTTCGGATGTATATCTCGAGGAATACGACATGATAACATCCCTTGAAAAAGTGGCCTATTTTGCAAAAGAAAACACCGTATAGTTCAAGTCCGGGCAGAATGAAGATATTCAAGAGCTTTGAAGAGGCATCATCCATCCGGAACCCGGTGGTAACAACGGGTTCATTCGACGGAGTTCATATCGGCCATAAGACCATACTTAAAAGGTTAAAAATGCTCGCCGAAAAGTACGACGGCGAATCGGTTCTGATTACTTTTGATCCGCATCCCCGCAAAGTTCTCTACCCCGAAACATCCGGAAAGAACCTCAGACTTATAAACTCACAGCAGGAAAAACTTGAACTGCTCAAGGGAGCCGGCCTGGATAACATAATTATCGTGGAATTCACCCGCGATTTCGCACGGACAACCAGCGAAGAGTTTGTCAGGGAGTACCTTCACGGGATACTTAAGGCAAAGGTGGTGGTAGCCGGCTTTAACCATCATTTCGGTTTTAATCAGGAGGGCGATTACAGGAAACTCTGGGAGATGCGCGAAAAATATGGCTTTGAAGCAGAGGAGATACCGGAGCAGGAGGTACAGCACGAAACGGTTAGCTCGACAAAGATACGGCATGCCATAAAGGATGGATTCATCCAGAAGGCAAACGCCTATCTCGACCACTACTATATAGTGATGGGGCAGCCTGAGAAATACGAATACCGGAACAATTTCTACGAGATAAACCTTGCCAGGGTGCCTCTCACTGAAGAATGCAAGCTTCTGCCAGCACCCGGGCTATATGCCATTACCCTGAAAACGGTAAAGGTCCGCTCAAAGGGAATGGCAATAATAAACGGGAACATCGACAGACCAAACGAGGTGCTTATAAATATCCTGGACGGTGATCCGATCAGCTATGGTGTGGATACAACCTTGTTCTTCCATAAGAAGATCCACGGATCAGTGAATCTTTCAGACCAGGATGACTCAGCCCGCAGGCTTAAGGCTGCAAGAAAGGAGATATCCGAACTGATCTTCTGATTACACTGAAACGGGTACGCAATCTTCCAATTAGCCGCTTAGCTTTGATTTGGGAGTATCGTTTGAAGGATTAACTATCTTGTCATCTGATTCCGTATTAGCAAAGGATTTGCAGGATTGACTGATAACTTCAGAATAGGGTAAGATAAATTGTAAGCATAATTCACACAACAAAAAATTATCGTAAAACAATAAAAAACTATATGAATAACAACAAATATTTTACCTGAAACGATATGTGTTTTATGGTATTATCAATTGTAACTTAATGATAGTAATCTGGTTGTCAGCCGTGAAGCCACAACACGTATAGTGATGGGAGGCTCATATCCCGCATTTTTATCAGTTTATCAATTATCATGATTACTCTTTTATTTTGAAATATTAATTTTTATTATCTTGCTTTCGTTCTTACCCTGATAGTTTTGTTTGTAGTTGGTTATAATTCAGAAGAATTCCTTTTCTCAGTGGCACTGAACGTAGGATTTCTGAAACGCTTCTCCGGACTTTGATCAATCCTGATCCATACCGAAGATTTTTTGTTCAATTTTTTATCTGAAAGCTGATTATGATAAATGACAAACTGATAAATCCTTCAAGCATTGCCGTTGTAGGCGGATCGGACGATCTTATGAAGCCCGGCGGAAAGATCCTTCAGAACATTATTGAGGGCGGTTATTCCGGCAGCCTTATGGTTGTTAATCCAAAGCAGGATGTGGTTCAGGGGGTAAAATCGTGCCGCGACATAAGGGAAGTCCCGCCGGTCGACCTTGCAATTCTCGCGGTTTCATCAAAGTATTGCCTCGAGGCTGTCGATGTTCTGGCCCGCCGGAAGAACGTGAAGGCTTTTATTATCATTTCGGCAGGCTTCAGTGAGACCAGCGAGGAAGGGAGAAAGCTTGAAAAAGAGATTTCATCGATAATTACCGAAACGGATGGTTGTCTGATCGGCCCTAACTGCATCGGTGTTGTTACTCGTACTTATCACGGTGTCTTCACAACTCCCGTGCCCTTATTGAGCGATAAAGGCTGCGACTTTGTCTCGGGCTCCGGCGCAACTGCCCTCTTTATAATAGAATCGGCTCTTCCCAAGGGGCTCCGCTTCTCGAGTGTTTTCTCAGTGGGCAACAGCGCCCAGACAGGAGTGGAGGAGGTGCTGGAGTACTGGGATCTGAACTTCGATCCGGAAAGGAGCTCACTGATTAAACTGATCTATGTCGAGTCGATATCCGATCCCGACAAACTGCTCCACCATGCTTCTTCACTTATTCGCAAGGGATGCAGGATAGCCGCCATCAAAGCCGGTACAACGGAAGCAGGGAGCCGTGCTGCCACATCACACACCGGCGCCATGGCTTCATCCGATTCGGCAGTTGAAGCACTTTTCCGCAAGGCAGGCATAGTAAGATGCACAGGCCGGGAGGAGCTTACAACAGTCGCTTCGGTATTCATGCACAAACCTATTAAAGGAAGGAATATAGCTATTATAACTCATGCCGGCGGACCGGCAGTAATGCTTACAGATGCTCTTTCAGCCGGGGGAATGAACATTCCAAAATTCAGTCAGGATGATCAGGATAAGATACTGGGAATGATGAATCCGGGAGCCTCGGCGCTTAACCCCATCGATATGATCGCCACGGGATCGATTGAACAGCTTGGAAATGTAATAGACTATGTCGACAGGGAGGTGAAAGGCATCGACGGCATGAGCGTCATTTTCGGGAACAACGGACTCAATGACATGACGGGCGTTTACGATCTTCTTCACAGAAAGATAACGGAATGCCGGAAACCTCTTTATCCGATACTTCCTTCAATTTCCAGCTCGTTCAGGGAGCTCGAATACTTTATGAGCAAGGGAAACGTGAATTTCCCCGACGAGGTTGTGCTGGGAAGGGCGCTGACCAGAATTTACAACACTCCGCATCCTGCTGAGGAAAAAATCTTCCTCGACAAGGTGGATGTACCGCAGATAAGAAGGGTAATCGACAGCTGCGGTAACGGATACCTTGAACCTGCAAGGATTCAGGAACTACTCAGGGCGGCAAACATCCCTCTTGTGAAGGAGGGAGTGGCGAAAACCCGCAAGGAGATAATAGAGCTTGCGGAAAACACCGGCTACCCTGTTGCACTTAAGGTTGTGGGTCCTGTTCACAAGTCGGATGTGGGAGGCGTGACTCTTAACATTAAATCACAACGTCACCTCGAGGCTGAATTCGCAAGGATGGAGAAAATTGAAGGTGTAACCGGCGTCATGGTCCAGGAAATGATAGCAGGTACCGAACTTTTCATTGGCGCCAAATATGAGCCCAGGTTCGGACATATTATTCTTTGCGGACTCGGAGGGATCTTCGTCGAGGTTCTCGGCGACGTTTCCTCAGGCCTTGCACCCCTTACCCTCAGCGAGGCTCTTTCAATGATAAGGAGCCTCAGGGCTTATAAAATTATAAAGGGTACCCGCGGAAAACCGGGAATAAATGAAACTATGTTCGCCGAGATAATAGTCCGGCTCTCCACTTTGCTCCGCTTTGCCACCGAGATAAAGGAACTCGACCTTAATCCCCTGATTGGCAGTCAGAAGAGTGTTACGGTGGTGGATGCAAGGATCAGGATAGAGAAAGGTTAGTGACCCTTTTTCTGAATTTTCTTCAAAATTTTAATTATGTTGGAGGACTTTTTCATACTTAAATTAACCAGCAACCCGCCTCCGCTACCACCTTCACTACGTTTCGGTGGTCGAAGAAAGCTACGGCGGGCAAAGCCAGCAACCAGTTAAACTAATTACACAATGATAATTCCACAGCTTTCGGTCTTTCTTGAAAACAAATCGGGGCGCCTAACCGAGGTACTTGAGGTACTCGGCAAAGGAAGTATCAGGATAATAGCCCTTAGTATTGCCGATACATCTGAATTCGGAATACTTCGCCTGATTGTACCAGATCCCGACAAGGCAAAAGCATTGCTCAGGGAACAGCTTTTCACTGTAAATATCTCGGAAGTCATTTCAGTGAAGACTCCCAATGAGGCAAAGTATTATGCCGGATTGCTCAGGATACTTTCCGATCTTGATATCAGCGTTGAATATACCTATGCGTTCGCTCACGGCTCCGATGCGGTTATAGTACTCAGATGCAGCAACAACGACGAAGCCGTAAAGGCTCTCAGGAAAAATAAAATAGAACTGATCAGCTCGAAGGAACTCTACGCGCTCAGGTGAGTGCCTGTCCGTCAGATCAATCACAAACAAATCAAAGCAAATAACTAAGGAACTAAAGGGATAACAGGAAATGGAAATCTGGAACAGGCATTTTGAGTGCATGGATCGTGATGAACTGAGGCGGGTTCAAAGTGAACGTCTGATTGAAACTGTTGAACGTGTTTACTTCAATGTTCCGTATTACAGGCATAAGATGCAGGAGGCGGGACTTGGTCCGGAGAAGATAAGGACGATCGATGATCTCAGGAAGCTACCCTTTACAACAAAACAGGATCTCAGGGATAATTATCCTTTCGGCCTCTTTGCCGTTCCGATGAGTGAGATAGTAAGGATACATGCTTCATCGGGCACCATCGGCAAGCCTACCGTGGTCGGTTATACCAGGAACGATATATCAAAATGGTCGGAGGTGATGGCTCGTACGCTTACAAGTGCAGGCGCCAACCGTCACGACTTCATCCAGATCGCATACGGATACGGACTTTTCACCGGCGGACTCGGATTGCATTACGGCGGTGAGAAGATTGGAGCTTCGGTGATACCCATATCGGGCGGAAATACCCAGCGCCAGATCCAGATAATGCACGATTTCGGAAGCACTGTTCTTGCCTGTACTCCTTCATACGCCCTCTATCTGGCCGAAGCAATGATTGAATGCGGGATAAGCCGTGATGAGTTCAGGTTGAAGGTGGGTGTTTTCGGTGCCGAACCCTGGACTGAAAACATGAGGAAGGAGATTGAGGATAAGCTCAGGATCAAGGCAATAGACATCTACGGTCTGAGCGAGGTTATAGGTCCGGGCGTTGCCAGCGAATGTCTTGCCCAGGAGGGCCTTCATATTTTCGAAGATCACTTTTACCCGGAGATCATTGATCCCGAGACTCATGAGGTACTGCCCGAGGGCTCTGTGGGAGAACTGGTTTTCTCAACCCTTACCAAGGAGGGACTTCCTCTTATCAGGTACAGGACACGCGACCTCACCAGGCTTAACTACGGAAGGTGCAAATGCGGACGCACTATGGTCAGGATGGATAAGTGCCTCGGCAGAAGCGACGATATGCTGATTATCCGCGGAGTGAACCTGTTCCCTTCGCAGGTCGAAAGCGTTCTGCTTGATATGAGTGAAATAAAGCCTCATTATCAGCTTATTGTTGACAGAATTAATAACCTCGACACCCTCGAATTGAAGGTGGAAGTCGATGAAGCCTTCTTCCTCGATAAAATCAGCCAGCTTGAGGCCCTGCAGATGAAAATCCAGGATAACCTTCAGAGCTCCCTTGGACTCGGTATTAAAGTAACTCTTGTGGAACCCAAAATTCTCGAGAGAAGCGAGGGCAAGTCAAAAAGGGTTATCGATAAAAGGAAATTTTAATCAATCATCATGGATAACATACCAATTCCTGAAGATATAATAGAGTCGGTGAAGAAGTCTGCCGGAATTCTTTCACCCGGTACAGCTTCAATAAGAGAGATTGTCTCCCTTGTCAACCGTATCGAAAGGGAAACGGGAATCAGTTTCGTAAGGATGGAGATGGGTGTTCCCGGTCTGCCAGCCCCGGAAATCGGAACCAATGCTGAAATAGAAGCTATTAAAAGCGGGGTGGGTTCGCTCTATCCGGATATCGGCGGACTCCGGTCGCTGAAGGAGGAAGCCTCCCGTTTTATAAAGCTGTTTCTCGACGTCAATATTAGCCCCACCGGTTGCATCCCGACAGTAGGTTCAATGATGGGATCGCTGATCTGTTTCCTTGTAGCCAACAGGAGCGACAGGACCAAGGAAGGCTCGCTGTTCATCGATCCGGGATTCCCGGTTCAGAAACAGCAGGTGAAGATGATTGGTCACGATTATTTTTCATTCGATGTATACAATTACCGTGGGCAGAAACTGAGGGCAAAGCTTGAGTCGATCCTGGAAACGGGCAAGGTGTCATCGCTTATCTATTCCAATCCCAATAATCCTACCTGGATATGCCTTACCGAGCAGGAACTTTCCATAATAGGTGAACTATGCACGAAATATGATGTTATAGTAATTGAGGACCTTGCATATTTCGGGATGGACTTCAGAAAAGATTATCTCAACCCCGGGAAAGCGCCTTTTCAGCCAACGGTGGCCCGTTATACCGACGATTATGTCCTGCTTATTTCCAGCTCCAAGATATTCAGCTATGCAGGACAGCGAATTGCCATTATGGCAATTTCGGACCACCTGTTCAATCGTTCGTACCCCGATCTTCTAAGGTATTATTCATCTGAAAAGTTCGGCCATTCAGCTATTTTCGGAGCGCTCTACGGCATCTCAGCCGGAGTGACGCATTCGGTTCAGTATGGCTTTGCTGCCCTGCTGAAAGCGGTAAACGACGGTGAGTATAAATTCAGGGATGACATTATAGAGTACGGAGAGAAGGCCAGGATAATGAAGAAACTCTTCATGGGGAACGGCTTTACGATAACTTACGACAAGGATATTGATGAGCCCATCGCCGACGGATTCTACTTTACGATTTCGTATCCGGGAATGACTGCCTCTGAACTGATAGATGCGCTTATTCCGTTCGGAGTAAGCGCCATTACTCTCAATACAACGGGAAGCGAGAGAAAAGACGGCCTCAGGGCTTGCGTTTCGCAGGTTCCCCGTTCACTATTCGGTGATCTGGAATACCGACTGAAATGTTTCAGAAAAAAATATCCGGCAAATAATTAAAAGTCACAATATGGCAAAAATCAAAGGAAGTATCGTAGTTGAAGTGGAGAGGTGTAAGGGATGCGAGATTTGCATGGTTTCATGTTCCACCGGTACAATTGCCATGGCCAGGGAGGTCAACAGCAAAGGTTACCATTACGCTTACCCCGCAAATCCCGAACTGTGCATAGGATGCGCCAACTGTGCGATCGTATGTCCAGACGGTGTAATAACAGTTTATAAAACAAAAGTATAGCGGTCATGGAAAGAGAACTAAGATTAATGAAAGGAAATGAGGCTGTAGCCGAAGCTGCAATCAGAGCCGGGGCCGACGGGTATTTCGGATATCCCATAACGCCGCAGAGCGAGATAATTGAATATCTGATGGAGGCTAATCCCTGTGTGACAACAGGAATGGTGGTTCTTCAGGCTGAAAGTGAAGTGGCTGCAATAAACATGGTTTACGGTGGAGCCGGATGCGGTAAGAAAGTTATGACAACTTCATCGTCGCCCGGAATCAGCCTTATGCAGGAAGGAATAACCTATATAGCAGGCGCCGAGTTGCCCTGTCTTATTGTAAATGTTGTAAGAGGCGGTCCCGGGCTGGGCACCATCCAGCCTGCCCAGTCGGATTATTTCCAGGCCGTCAAGGGAGGCGGACATGGTGATTATCACCTCATTGTACTTGCACCCGCTTCGGTTCAGGAAATGGCCGATTTTGTGGGTCTGGGATTTGAACTTGCGTTCAAATACAGGAATCCTGCAATGATACTTTCTGACGGCGCTATCGGTCAGATGATGGAAAAAGTTTGGCTGAGCCCTCAAAAGGAGAGGTCAAAGAAAGTTCCCGAATGGGCTACTACAGGAAAGCCTGAGAACAGGAAAAGGAATATCATAACATCATTGGAACTTGATCCTGACAGGCAGGAGGCCTTTAACCAGAAACTGGTGGCAAAATATAATGAGATCAGAGAAAAAGAGGTCCGTCTTGAAGAATATCAGTGCGAGGATGCAGAATATCTTCTGGTTGCCTACGGAACAAGCGCCAGGGTTTGCCAGAAAGCTGTTCAGCTGGCCCGTGAGCAGGGTATTAAGGCAGGATTGCTGAGGCCAATCACCCTTTTCCCTTTCCCGTCGAAACGGATACTCGAACTATCAGATAGGATTAAAATGGCATTGGCGGTAGAGATGAGCGCCGGACAAATGGTTGAGGATGTCATGCTCGCGGTGAACGGGAAAGTCCCCGTCTACCATTATGGCAGAATGGGAGGAATTGTTCCGACACCAGATGAAGTTGTTGAAAACCTAAAAGAAAGGATAATAGGAGGCTGATTTATGAAAGAAGTAACAGGAACAAAAGAATATATAAAACCCGAGAATCTGGTTTACAGGAAATCATCACTGCTGACCGATGATATAATGCACTATTGTCCTGGCTGCGGTCACAGTACGACCCACAGGATACTTGCAGAGGTCATTGAGGAGGAAGGTATCGTTCATGATGTTATCGGGATTTCCCCCGTGGGATGCTCTGTGTTTATCTACAACTATATCGATATCGACTGGCAGGAGGCAGCCCATGGCAGGGCACCGGCACTGGCAACAGCAATAAAGCGGCTGCTTCCCGATAAATATGTATTTACCTACCAGGGCGACGGCGACCTCGCGGCAATAGGAACTGCCGAGACCATCCACAGCTGCAACAGGGGGGAAAACATCCTCATTATTTTCATAAACAACGGGATATACGGGATGACCGGAGGACAGATGGCTCCTACCACACTGCCCGGAATGAAATCATCGACATCACCCTATGGAAGGGATGTCAGTACCATGGGCAATCCATTGAAAATAACCGATATAGTGGCTACTTTGCCGGGAACCTGTTATGTCACCCGCCAGAGCGTGCACAGCCCGGTCAATGTCAGAAGGACCAAAAAAGCTATCCGGAAGGCATTTCAATACCAGAAGCTGAACAGGGGTACCTGCTTTATTGAGATCGTTTCCAACTGTCCTTCGGGCTGGAAGATGACTCCAGTTCAGGCAAACAAGTGGATGGAAGAGAATATGTTTCCTTATTATCCGCTGGGCGACCTTAAAGTGCCTGAAGAAAAGCAGGGCGATCAACCTAAAACCGAATAAAATGACAGAAGAGATTTTAATAGCCGGATTCGGAGGACAGGGAGTCCTCTCAATGGGCAAGATTATGGCCTATTCAGGTATGATGCAGGACATGGAGGTTAGCTGGATGCCTTCGTACGGTCCCGAGATGAGGGGAGGCACCGCGAACGTTATCGTGATACTCAGCAGCGAACGGATAAGCTCACCGATAATAAGGCATTTTGATACGGCAATAATCCTTAACCAGCAGTCGCTCGATAAATTCGAACAGTCAGTCAAACCCGGAGGTCTGCTTATTTATGATTCAAATGGCATTGTCCGCCATCCGGAAAGGAAAGACATATCAATTTTCAGGATTGATGCTACCGAAGAGGCTGCAAAATTGCAGAGCTCGAAAACATCCAATATGATTGTACTCGGAGGATTTCTGAAAATCAAACCGGTAATTTCGATGGAGAATGTGATAGCGGGACTGAAGAAATCACTTCCCGAGAGATATCATAAGATGATCCCGGAGAACGAGATATCACTCAGAAGGGGAGGAGAAATTATCAGGGAAATACACAAGGTATAACTATATCATTCGTAGAAATGCATCTCTGTGATGTATTTCCAGACAGCCGGATTGAGATAGTAAGACATGTTTTTTCCTTTTTTTACCCCATTTCTTATAAATGTGCCGGAGATATCCATCAGCGGGGCGTTAACCCATTTCACCCTTGCCTTGCTGAGAATCTCCTCAAGTTGTTCATTTTCCTTTTTCACTGTTCCGGGCCGGGGATAAACGTATACAGGGAATCTCTTCACCAGTTCTTCAGCGTTTTTCCATTTATTCAGGGTGTAAAGGTTGTCCTCGCCCATTATAAGTACGAACCTGTGATGGGGATACCTGTCGGTAAGGAGGGCCATGGTATCTATTGTATAAGATGGTGAAGGGCGGTTAAACTCAATGTCGGACGATTTCAGGTCAGGATTTTCACCGATTGCCAGATCGACAAGATAGAGCCTGTCGCGATCGGAGAGCAGAGTTGATTTCTTCTTAAGAGGATTCTGCGGGCTTACCACAAACCAGAGTTCGTCGAGGTCGGTGAATTCCTTCATATATCCTGCAATTGCAAAGTGTCCGATGTGAACCGGATTGAACGATCCGAAAAACAAGCCTATTTTTGACATAGGGATAAATATTTGCAGATTTTTCCGATAGATTTTATGAATGGCGGTTAATGATGCAGCTTATGCTGATTGTCGAGGAAGCTCTTCACCATCATGTATACCTCCTGTTTTGCCCGGGAAAGATTGTCGTTGACCACAATGTTGTCGAACCTGTCCGACAGCATAATCTCCTTCTTTGCCTTTTCAATCCTGGTTTTTATCCTTTCCCTGTCGTCGGTTGCCCTTCCAAGAAGTCTTTTTTCCAGTTCCCGAACCGACGGGGGCATTATAAAGATTGAGATCGCTTCGGCGCCGTAAAGGTTTTTCAGATTGATGCCACCCTTTACGTCGACGTCAAAGATAACGTTCATGCCATTGTTCCTGATCCTTTCAATCTCACTCTTAAGCGTTCCGTAACGATAACCTTTATAGACCTCTTCCCATTCGGCAAATTCATCATTATTTACCCTTTCCGTGAACTCGTCCGCAGAGATGAACCAGTATTCCCTTCCGTTTTTTTCATTTCCCCTCGGCGGCCTGGTGGTGGCTGAAATCGAAAACTCCAGATCCAGTCCTTTTTCAAGAAGATGGTTCACAATGGTGGTCTTTCCTGCTCCGGAAGGGGCCGATATTATAACTAGCCTGCCTTTCATCTCATCTTTAAGGTTGGGATCTTACAGTATATTGTTTGCTTGTTCCTTGATCTTTTCAAGCTCATCCTTCATCCTTACCACGAGCTTCTGAATCGAAGCATCGTTGGCTTTAGATCCCAGGGTGTTAATTTCCCTTCCTATCTCCTGTGTTATGAAGCTAAGCACTTTCCCGTTCGGGGAAGGCGTGTCTATTGTCTCCAGGAAATACTCGCAATGCTTTTTCAGCCTTACCTTCTCCTCGTTGATGTCAAATTTCTCCAGGTAGAAAATCAGCTCCTGTTCGAACCTGTTTTTGTCAATGTTTTCTGTCCCGTTATTATCGCTGAGAATTGCCCAAAGCCTTTCCCTGACCTTGTCAATCCTGCCGGGTTCAAATTTCTCCACTTCTGCAAGTGATTCAAGAATCCCGGATACCCTCTTTCTGAGGTCGGCCTCAATTGATTTTCCTTCTTCGGCGCGGTAAAGGTCGAGGACGTTTACTGATTCCATGATACGTTCCTTTACCGTTTTCCACTCATCTTCCGGCACCTCCAGCTTTTCGGTTTTGAGAGAATCAGGGAGCCTCATAATTATGGGCATTATCTGATCGTCGATGTTGATTTCAATCTCGGAGGCCAGTTCCCTGAGCTGTCTGAAATAGCTTTTCACAATGGTCTTGTTTATTACCGGGATCCCCTCATCTTCGAGAATATCAAAATAAATGGAGAAATCGATTTTGCCCCTTTCCAGGAGTTGGCTGATAATATTTCTTATCTCCAGCTCCTTTTCTTTATAGAGCCAGGGTACCTTTGTGTTCAGGTCCAGTTGCTTGGAATTCAGCGATTTGATCTCAACAGTGATCTTTTTCTGAGGTGTTTCGGCTATGGATTTCCCGTAGCCTGTCATGGATTTGATCATATAAGTTCAGGTTAGCGCTGAAAGGTACGAATTCTGGTTGTTTTTATAAAAAATGTTAAAAAAATATTAAAAATTGACTTTTAATAGCAAGATAATCAGTATTATAACTCTGATCAACAGGGATATTTCAGCATCTTCCGGATTGATTTTGTTATCTTTGCACAAATTAAACGTCTTATGTGACGTTATATTTATACCTTGAACAGGTAAATCTTGTATCAAAACCGATGCTTATGAAAGGAAGATATCTCCTCCCTTTGATACTATTTGTATTTTTTTACCTGACTCCCGGAATCTCTCAGGAAGTGACAAACATGGTTGATTCTGCAGTGGCAGTGACAGATACAATAAAAGCTTCTCCTGCTTTTCAGCGCGACACTGTGCTCCCTCAGGGTATTGTTCTGTCACAGGACGAGGCCGTGAGACTGCTTCAGAAAAAATTCAGGTTCCGGCCGGTGCGTCAGCCGGCCGATCCCCTTTATGGGGCTATCGGACGGCTGCTGCTTGCCTCATCCTCTCCTCCCTTTGATTCAACAAGGCATTATCTGACGGGATATCCTTTCGATTCGCTCAGGATAGCAGGTGACACCCTGCCATCTGTAAAAAGGATAACCTACGCATTGCCGGTTGATACAATGCAGAGAATTGATTCGATACAGATTCCGGTTATTGCAGATTCGCTCGCGTTTTCAGGTTATAAATTCAGGAACGATTCAATCAGGGCTGCAGTCAATGTTCTGCTTGATTACCTGGAAGCACGCGATTCAAGTATTATCACATTTACCGGACCGGGAGTGGGGGAGTATCCACTCTGGCTGAACTCCGGGTCGGACCGTATGATAAGGTTCTGGCTTAAAAATGATCTTGACGATTCGGTGACCGTCTGGATAGGCAATCCCTCAAGAAACACAATCGGACTTTATCTCGAGCATGGGGTTTCCATAAGGAGGCCCACACGCCAGGGGAATGTTTCCGAAGCAAGGATTGACATTGAACCCAGGGACAACACAACACTTATCGATATAAACAGGATTCTTACGAAATCGCAGTACTGGAGATACAGGACTGAAGCGTCCTTCTCGCTTAACCAGGGAATGGTATCCAACTGGGTCAAGGGCGGAGAAAACAACATCTCCACAGCTCTCGACCTGACATGGTTCGCCGATTACAACAACAGGAGCAAGCTTCTTTCCTCAGCAAATTTTGCGCGGTTGAAGTACGGACTTATAAAGTCGGGAAGCGAGGACATCAGAAAGAATCTCGACCTGCTGGAGACAAATTCAAAGCTCAATCACAAGGCTTTCGGTAAGTTCGATTTCAGCGCAATTATGCTGTTTAAAACTCAGGTCTCGAAAGGCTACAATTACCCGGATACAATTCCTGTTTCAAAATTACTTAACCCTGCTGTCCTGACACTTGGATTCGGACTTGATTACAAGCCAAACAAGAAGACATCTATAAACCTGTCGCCGCTTTCGTACAAGGGTACATTCGTGCCGGACACTGCAAATATTGAGCAGACTAAATACGGAATTGCGGCGGACCGGAGGTCGAAGCACGAACCGGGAGCCAGTTTTATGATAATGAATGAGATGCGTCCGATGAAAAACATGGTTGTAACCAACAGGCTGCAGTTGTTTACCAACTATGTGAATAATCCGCTGAATATTGACGTTGACTGGGAAATGATCATTCAGGCCAATCTCAACTGGTTCACCGATGTAAGGCTCAATACCCACCTGATTTTCGATGATGATACAAAGACACTTCTCTTTGACAAGGATAAAAACCCTGTAATGGGTGATGACGGAAAGCAGAGAAAGACCGCAAGGGTACAGTTCAAGGAGCTGCTCGGGCTGTCATTCATATTCAGGTTCTGAAACCTGATAATATATGAATGATGTAAAGAAGTTTGTGATTTTTGCCGATTGTATGCTTGTTAGTCAACAAGACTCTTCTGGAAAATTCTGAAGCGCTTTACTATCTTCCCGTTCATCCGGTCGCATTCAGCTCTCATTCTGGCATTCTGTTCCATTATAAGGTGACTGTCGAGGATTGTCTTGTGACGCTTTTTGGCTGATTCAAGGAGCTTTACGCCCAGCATTACATCTATTCCCTTTCCCCTGTATTCTTCCTTTACCCCTCCGAGCATCAGCATCAGCTTGGTCGACTTCTTCATTTCTTTCAGTATCTTCAATATTCCGAACGGAAAGAGTTTTCCCCTGGCGGCAATTATTCCGGGAGTCATGTCGGGAAGCGCCACCACGAAACCGACAAATTCGTCTTTCACCCTGGCAATTTTTACGAATTCCGGATCCAAAATAGGCAGATATCTTCCGGCCAATTCCTCTTTCTCGGCATCATTAAGCGGAACATACCCGTAAATTGAGATGAAGGTCTGGTTCATGAGTTCCAGAACAGGTATGATTACAGGTTTTATCTCTTTCTTTGATTTAAATTCGACAATAGATATCTCTCCGTTTCGTGAGTATCTTTCCAGGGCCTTTAAATATACAGGAGGATACGAATCAGGGATCGGAAGATTGTAATTCACCAGATCAATCTCCTTGGTATATCCTTCTTCTTCAAGCAGAACCGGCATGTAAGGTGAGTTGGTCGGAGCAGTGAAGAGGTAAGGATACTCGAATCCCTCGATCTGGAATCCCTGGGGATCCTTGTCCGAGAATCCCATCGGACCAACAATCTTCACCATACCCCTGTCCCTGACCCACTCCTCAGCCTTTGAAATGAGGGCATGGAATATCTCCCGGTCGTTATAGCACTCCATGAAGCTGAACCTGCCGTGCTTTTCGTTTTTTATTTTGTTATACCTGTTGTTTATAATAGTCATTATCCTTCCAACAGGTTTCTTGTCCTTCCAGGCAATAAAGAAGGCAGCATCGGCATAGTTGTACGACCTGTTCTTTTTCTTGTCGAACAGGTGCCATTCGTCCGGATAGAGCGGTGGCAGCCACCCGGGTTCCCCCTTGTGAACCTTTGCCGGAAGGTAGATGAATTCCCGGAGCTCCCCGCGGGACTGGACTTCTTTAATAATTATTTCGGACATCAGGTTACGGTATTTCAAGCGCCAATAAACAAAAAAAACTGACAGGCTATCCCAAATCAGGCAAAAATTACAAGGTCGAGTATCACGAAAAGTGCATATATCACACTTGCAATACCGTTTGTGGTCTGAAATGCCAGCGTCACCCTGCTAAGGTCGTTTGGTTTCACAAGGATATGCTGCCATAAAAGCAGTCCTGTGAAAACGATGGCTCCGGTCAGGTAAAGTACTTTCCCGTTGCCTGCTGTCCCGGCTGCAACCACAAGGATGAAAGTTAAAAAATGTACAAAGCCTGAAATTGCGAGGGCCTTTTTCCTTCCTGTCAGTGAAGGTATTGAATGAAGGTTGTGTTCTTTGTCAAATTCCGCGTCCTGAAGGGCATAGATGATGTCAAATCCGCTTACCCATGTAATTACAATCAGGGAATACAGAATAGGGAGGTAATGGAATGAACCAGTCACGGAAATATATGCACCTATGGGAGCGAGGCTCAGTCCAAGACCAAGGATGAAGTGGCACAGAAATGTGAATCTTTTGGTAAGGCTGTAGCCCAGGATCACTGCCAGGGCGACGGGTGAAAGGAAAAGAGTGAGCTTGTTTATAAGTCCGGCCGATATAACAAAAAGGATGGCATTTATGGCTACAAAGAAACCAGCCGATTTTACCCCGATCTTGCCTGAAGGGATCTCCCTCTGATCTGTTCTGGGGTTCAGTGAGTCGAACTTTCTGTCAACCAGTCTGTTGAAGCCCATTGCAGCATTTCTTGCAAAAACCATGCACAGTATTATCAGCAGAAGTAGCCTTAAGCTGAATTCATTGGTCGTGGTGGTTACAGCCAGGGTGAAGCCTATAAGTGCGAAAGGCATGGCAAAAACCGTATGCATGAATTTGACCAGAGAGAGGTAATTGCCGGCTGTCTTAAGTATTCTTCCCATTTCAGGATTGTGAATTCAGATTATTCCGGGGTTTTAAGATTGGGAAACTTCAGGCCTCTCATCTTATCTTTGCATCAAGCTCTTTCTCAAATGCCCGCCGGAGGCTTTCCATCACCCTGTCGATATTCTTGTCGGTCAGGGTCCTCAGATCATCCCTGAGAATGAAGCTGACGGCATATGATTTCTTGTCAGCTCCAAGGCTGTCGCTTTCATAAACGTCGAACAGGCTTACATCGCGCAGTACATTCTTTTCGGTCTTGAAAGCAATATCCCTGATCCGGCCAAACCTGGTCCCCCTGTCGAGAAGCATTGCCATGTCGCGCCTCACAGACGGATATTTCGGGAGTTCAGTGAATTCGATAGCTTTCCTGCCGATCAGCCTGGTTACCTGATCCCATTCAATGTGGCTGTAGAACACATCCTGCCCGATATCGAACCTTGAAAGCATGCTTTTTGACAGTTTTCCCGTCTCAGCCAGTACCTTGTTGTTGAGAACATAGGTTATCGATTCGGCAAAATATTTCTTCTGACTCTTTCCGTTCGCAAGCAGCATAGTGTCAATTCCGAGACGTGAGAAGATCATCTCGGTAGCGGATTTTATGTGGAAGAAATCCGTAGGACTGGTCTTGTGATTCCAGCTTTCCTTCCCTGTTTTTCCTGTTATGAATATATCCAGTGATTTTCTTTCGGTGTAATCAGCAACAGAGGGTACGGGAGAGCCATGCCCGGTTCTGAAATAGCAGTTGCCGAATTCATAAAGCCTTAGATCGTAGCGCTGGCGGTTGATGTTCCAGATAACCGAATTCAGTCCGCCATATAAGAGCGATTGTCTCAGTGCATTCAGATCGGAGCTCAGCGGATTTGCAAGTGTAACAAGCTGGCTTGAGTCGAAATCGTTGTTACCTTCATACCAGGCTGCCGGATTGAGGGAGTTGCACATTATCTCTGCATAGCCATTGGCCGAAAGGAGATCTGAAACGGTATTTACCGCCTTTTCAAGGTCGGGTTTCTCAATGTAAGTCAGGGTGGAATTTACATGGTTACTTATCTCCACATTATTGTATCCGTAAATTCTCAGTATCTCTTCGATCACGTCAGCTTCAAGCTTCACATCTACCCTGTACGCAGGGACCTCAAGAAGCATAGTTTCATTGTCTTCCCTGAGTATCTTAAAGTCGAGCAGTCCAAGGATGCGGTTTATAGTCTCCCTGCCTATCTTTTTCCCGATGAGCCGGTCGATGTTCGCGAAACTTACTTCGGTTGTTACATTCCTTATTTTTTCAGGGTAAACGTCTATAATGCCGGAGCTTATCTTTCCACCGGCGAGCTCCTTAATCAGGATGGCAGCCCGTTTCAGAGCCCAGACTGTTATGTTGGGATCGGTTCCTCTTTCAAATCTGAAAGAGGCATCCGTCTGAAGGGAATGCCTTTTGGAGGTTTTTCTTATTGAAACCGCATTGAAATGGGCGCTCTCCAGGAAAATGTTCCTTGTGACTGAAGTGACTCCCGATTTGATGCCCCCGAAGACTCCTGCAATGCACATTCCCTCTTCTTCATTGCAGATCATAAGGTCGCGCGAAGAAAGGCTTCTTTCTAGTCCGTCGAGGGTTATGAACCTGGTTTTGTCGGGTAGGTTTTTGATGATGACTTTCTTCCCTGTTACCTTATCGGCGTCGAAAGCATGCAGGGGCTGCCCGATCTCGTGCTGTACAAAATTGGTTATATCGACCACATTGTTAATAGGGTTGAGGCCTATTGACCTGAGCCTTATTTTCAGCCATTCGGGTGATTCCCCGATTGTGACATCGCTTATTGTGATTCCGGTATATCGCGGGCAGGCTCCAGGGTTTTCGACAATCACTTCAAAGCCTGAGGTATTGCTGTCGGAACTGAAGTTGTCGACCGAAGGTCTGATGGCAGTATAGCCTGAACCGCTGTTGAGGCTCAGGTATGCCGCCAGGTCGCGGGCTACTCCAAAGTGCGATCCGCTGTCTATCCTGTTGGGAGTCAAACCTATCTCAAATATGGTGTCACGCACCACCCTGAAATACTCGCTTGCAGGCGTGCCGGGAACAGAATTGCTGTCGAGAACCATGATGCCTTCATGGTTGTCGCCCAGTCCCAGTTCATCCTCGGCGCAGATCATGCCTTCAGACACTTCGCCTCTGATCTTTGTTTTTTTGAGCTCGATGGTTTCCTCTCCCCGGTAAAGTGTTGTTCCTGCAACGGCAACAGGAACTTTCTGTCCTGCAGCAACATTGGGCGCTCCGCAAACAATATGAAGATGCTCAGGCCGGCCTATGTCAACTGTAGTAACTGACAGCTTGTCGGCATCGGGATGTTTCATGCAGGTGACGACTTCACCTATAACCACACCCTTCAGTCCGCCCCTGACAGATTCCCACTCCTCAACTCCTTCAATCTCGAGGCCAATACCGGTAAGGATATCAGACAATTCGTGGGGATCGATGTCAATCCCGAGGTACTCTTTCAGCCAGTTATAAGAAATTTTCATCTGTAAAAAAATAGAATTCTTTGAGTATTGTGTTTATGTAACTACTTCATAAAAGCCTGTCTGCCCGGTCGTGATTTGTTTAAAAGTTTGTCCGGTTTGTGGGTTACTTTCATCCTGACCGGCTGTTCAGAACAAAAAATTTGTCAAGATTGCAAAAGTAAACAATTTCTCTAAGCTTAAGGGTAATTATCTATCTTTGCACATCAAAACTTGATAAGATGACTCTTGAACCGAACGACAAACTGATACTTGTAACCAACGACGACGGGCTGTATGCCGCAGGCCTGAGGACTCTCATTGAAGTAATGGAAGAATTCGGAAAGGTTGTGCTGGTTTCGACTCAGGAAAGTATGTCGGGAATGTCAATGGCGCTCACTGTGAAGACTCCCCTAAGAGTCAAACTTCTTGAGGAGACTGACCGCCGCAAGGTTTATGCCTGCAACGGAACCCCCACCGACAGCATCAAGCTTGCCGTTAACCAGTTGCTTGAGAGGAAGCCTGACTGGGTTGTTTCAGGAATCAACCACGGCTCAAATGCATCGGTAAGCGTACTTTATTCCGGCACCATGGCAGCTGCCATCGAGGGTTGTTTGTACGGTATCGACTCAGTGGGTTTTTCAATGAGCGACTTCTCCCGCACAGCCGATTTCTCAATATGCAGGAAGTTCATCAGGATAGTGATGCTGAAACTTACCGAGATGACGCTTCCCAAAGGTATCTGCCTTAATGTCAACATACCTTCTGTTTCCGAGAACGAGATAAAAGGAATAAAGATCTGCCGCCAGTCCAAAGGCAACTGGAAGGAGGAATTTGAAAAGCGGAAAGATCCGATGGGCCGGACCTATTACTGGCTCACCGGGATGTTCCAGAACCAGGAGCCAGAGGCACCGGATACCGATGAATGGGCGCTCGCAAATAATTATGTTTCAATAGTGCCGGTATCGGTCGACATGACCGCACATTCGTATATTGACACGTTGAAGGAACGATTCAGCCTATGACATTCACCGGGAAATATGACAGGCAATATATCGGAGTCCTTGCCGGTTTTATAATCCCGTTGCTGATATCTTCAGGAATCTGGCTATTCTCAGAGGGTAACAGTGCTCCGGTGGAATATTTCAGGAGAATTGCTGAAGCAGACATCCTGACTCACATAATTTCACTTTGCGTGTTTCCCAACATTTTCCTTTTCCTTCTCTTTAACCGGCTCGATATGCTCAGGGCCACAAGGGGAGTGCTTGCAATCACAATAATCTGGGCAGCGCTGGTCTTTGCAGTAAAGTTTCTGTTATGAAGTATTTCATAATAGCCGGAGAACAGTCTGGCGATCTTCACGGATCGAATCTTGTCAGGGAACTGTTCCTCCACGATAAGGAGGCAGTTGTCCGATGCTGGGGCGGAGATCTCATGCAGTCGGAAGGAGCTGAACTCCTTATGCACTACCGCCGGACAGCGTTCATGGGCTTCGTCGAAGTTGCTAAAAACCTTGGTTCCATTGGCAGGCTGTTCACCCTGTGCAAACAGCAGATCAACTCATTCAGTCCCGATGTTGTTATTCTGATCGATTACCCGGGCTTTAACCTGCGAATAGCAGAATTTGCGAAGAAATCCGGATTAAGGGTATTCTATTATATTTCACCTAAACTGTGGGCATGGAATGAGGGAAGAGTAAGAAAAGTCAAGCGAAGCATCGACAGGATGTACATCATTTTCCCGTTTGAAGTTGAATTTTATTCAAGACACGGCGTTGAAACCGTTTATCTCGGTAATCCGCTTCTCGATGAGACGGGAAAGAGACAAAGGGCTCTTCCTCCTGAGGATGAGGTTCGCAAATCGCTGGGACTCGACAATAAGCCGGTTATCGCCATGCTTGCCGGAAGCAGAAAGAGTGAGGTAAAGCAGATACTCCCGGAGATGCTTAAAGCCGTTTCACATTTCCCCGGACACCAGTTTGTCGTGGCAGGGGTGAAGAACCTCCCGGACGAATTATACAAGGGGATATTAAGGGATTACCCGGTTAGACTTATCAGGGACAAAACATACGAGATACTTCATGTATCGGAAGCCGCTCTTGTGAAATCGGGAACTGCAACTCTCGAGGCTGCCCTTCTCGGGGTTCCTGAGGTTGTATGCTATAAGGGCGATTTTATCTCAATGGCGATCGCCTGGGCGGTGATAAAAGTCAGATTCATTTCACTTGTGAACCTTATTGCCGGTTATGAAGCCGTTAAGGAACTGGTCCAGTATTCGCTGAACGAAAAAAACCTGGTGAAGGAACTGGAGGCTGTGCTGCCCGGCGGATCCTTAAGGGGAAAGGTGCTGCGCGATTATGCTCTGGTGAAGGAAATACTGGGACCTGAAGGTGCGTCGGAAAGGGTGGCGTCCGACATGGTTGAGGCTTTAAAGCAACCGGACCACTAGTGACCTGTCATGTGGCATGATTATCAAAGTTTTGAGTATTAAATGTCAAAGATTTTTCTGAATATACTGTTGCTTGTTTTCCTTTTGCCCGGTATGACACCGGCACAGGTCAGGGTAAGGGTGTTTGCCGACCGGAAACCCTCATCTGCGTCTCTTTCAGTGATCCATGGCAAATTTGAGCTGGACACTTACGACGGCTCTCCTGTCCCCATCGGATCGGGCGATCCTGTAATTTTAGCATTGTACGAAGGCAGGGTGGCCGTAAAGCTCAGAAACTCTGTGAGCTTTACAGTGGATTCTCTGACCGTGAGGGGACTGACCGGCAATGACCATTTTTCTCTCAGGATAAATGGCAGTCCGGGAGAGCGGCGATATTACAGCGGAAGCCTTAAATGCATCGCCGACCTTCGGGTGATGGTTTTTACAAATATCTGCGACGTGGAGGAATATATTGCAGGGGTAGTAAGAACAGAAGGCGGACCAGGCCGCAGGATTGAATACCTTAAATCACAGGCTCTTCTTGTTCGGACTTACCTCTACAGGCATTCAGACCGGCACATGATAGACGGCTATAACCTGTGCGACAACACTCACTGCCAGGCTTTCAACGGTGTAACTTCTGATTCGCTCATATTGAGGGCTGCATCGGAAACAAGTGATCAGGTTATCCTCTCATCCGACAGCACCCTGATAATTTCAGCATTTCACTCCAATTGCGGAGGAGAAACCTCGACCTCCGATTTTGTATGGCTCGCAGGTCATTCCTACCTTAAAAAGGTTATTGATCCCTATTGCATAAAATCACCGAACGCTCACTGGAAAAAAACAATCCCCCTGGCTGAATGGGAATCGTATCTGAAACGTTCAGGATACGCGCCATCCGGAGTTACTGCACGCTCATACAATTTTGTTCAGAACACAAGGCATAACGAGTACCGGATCGGTACTTTCTCAATTCCGTTCAACACGATCAGGAATGACCTTAACCTTAAATCATCGTTTTTTTCGGTTTCACACGAAGGCAGCTCGATCGTTCTCAGGGGAAGGGGATACGGTCACGGCGTGGGACTGTGTCAGGAGGGAGCCATGGTTATGGCCGCCAGGGGATTTAAATCGGATGAAATAATAAAATTCTATTATTCAGATGTTATAATAACTGATGTGAAATATGCAAAGCCCTTAAAACAGGAAACTTATTGATTATTTTTGCACCGATAATCAAAAACACATCCCTCGCATCGGGTTTATGGTTTTCCTGGTTTTAACTGAAATTACAGGGTTTATTAATTATCATCATCGGACAGGAGTATAAACAGGTCAATAAGAATAAGATGTTCGCAATATTCAGAAAGGAGATAACCGGATTTTTCAGCAATCTTACAGGATACATAGTCATAATCGTCTTCCTGCTTATAAATTCGCTGTTTATGTGGGTGCTGCCCGGAGAATGGAACATTCTCGACAGCGGCTATGCTGGTCTCGATACTCTGTTCCTGTTGTCGCCCTGGATATTTTTATTCCTTGTCCCTGCTGTAACGATGAAGATGATTGCAGAGGAGAAGAGGCTGGGAACGATGGAACTGCTGTACTCAAAACCTGTGACCGAGCGGGGGATAGTTTACGGTAAGTACCTTGCTGCCGTTGCACTGGTATTGCTTGCGCTGGTACCGGGCGTTTTATATTATATCTCAGTTCACCTGCTGGGCGAAACCCCCGGAAATCTCGACAAGGGAGGCACAATCGGAGCATTCATCGGATTGTTCTTCCTGGCTGCAGTTTATGCATCGGCGGGCCTTTTTGCATCATCGCTCACCGAAAACCAGGTTGTTGCCTTTATTATTGCAGCGCTGATCTCACTGTTCCTTTTCATGGGTTTCGACGCTTTCGCCTATCTGCCGGGCCTGAGGAATATCGATGAATTTGTTATCGGACTCGGCATCAATGAGCACTACAAGTCGATGAGCAGGGGAGTGATAGACATAAGGGATATTGCATATTTTGTCGCGGTGGTCATTCTTTTCAATGAGGCAACACGGATAGTCCTTCTTTCGAGAAATCATGAGAAACGCAACTGGTTTCGTTTCGGGCTGACCGTTGCCGCCGTTATAATTGCAGCTGTCGCGGTTTCATTTCTGAGACTTCGGGCCGATCTGACCGAAGACAAGCGCTACACCCTCTCCGAACCGACAAGGAAGGTACTTTCAGAAATAAAGAATGACATCTTTGTTCAGGTCTACCTCGATGGTGAAATGCCTATCCCCTTTAAACGGCTGAAACGATCGGTGAGTGAAATGCTGGATGAGTTCAGAATATTCTCAGGCAGGAAAGTTGATTATGATTTCATCAACCCGTCGGAAAGCAACGATCCGGAGAAACGGGATGCGCTTTACCAGTCGCTGCTTGAAAAGGGACTTAATCCGGTGAATATTCAGGACAGTGACCAGGAGGGAGGATCAAGCCAGAAAATCATTTTTCCGGGGATGATCGTCAATTACAACGGCATTGAAGTGCCCGTAAATTTTCTGAAGAACAATCCAACCATGACGGCTGAGGAAAATCTTCTTCATTCTGCCGAAGGGCTTGAATATGAGCTGATACAGCCAATGGCCACGCTCAGCTCCGACACCATCTACAAGGTGGCATTTATCGAAGGGCATGATGAAATTCCGGAGACGGGAGTAGCAGACATAATATACCATATGGCAAGGTTCTTTACCGTTGACAGGGGTGTTATCGGCGGAACCCCCGGCATCCTCGACAGATATTCAGCGATCGTCATTGCCGGGCCGCAAAAGGAATTCAGTGAGAGCGACAAGTTCGTACTCGATCAGTACATAATGAACGGAGGAAAGGTGCTGTGGCTCCTGGAAGAGGTGAATGTATATGCCGACAGCCTTGTGATGGGCGAGACAGCTGCAATCTACAGGCCTCTGAATCTTGAGGATCAGATATTCAGATATGGTGTAAGGGTCAACGCGCAGATAGTCCAGGATGTCGAGTGTGCCCGGATCAGGCTTATACTCTCGAGCGGCGGGGTCAGGCAGCAGCCGGTTTCAGTTCCCTGGCTCTATTACCCTCTGCTTACTCCATACCCCGACCATCCGGTAACCAGGAATATAAACAGGGTTAAGGGAGAGTTTTCCAACTACATAGATACTGTGGGACTTGATGGAAATATCAGAAAAAGCATCCTGCTTTCAACCTCCGGACTAAGCCGGACCTTATCGCCTCCATTCTTCATAAGCCTCAGGGAAGCCGAGATGGTTCCCGAAGAAGGATCCTTCAACAGGTCAGGTCTGCCGGTGGCGGTCCTGCTCGAAGGAGTGTTCCCGTCAGCTTTCAGGAACAGACCTACTGAAAATCTGGTAAACGAACCAGGTATCCGGGTCCGGGAAGAAAGCGTGCCTACAAAAATGATAGTTGTGGCTGACGGCGATATTATCAGAAATGAGGTTAGGAGAAGCGGAACTGTCGAAACACCATTGCCGCTGGGCCAGGACAGATACACTCTTGAGATGTTCGGAAACAGGGACTTCATTCTCAATTGTCTCAATTACCTTGTCGACGACCATGGTATCATGGAGCTGAGATCCAGGGAGTTGAAGCTGAGGCTGCTCGACGGCAACGAAGTAAAAAACAGGAGAATGTTCTGGCAGACTGTTAATATAGCGGGACCGGTAGTGCTTGTTCTTGTTGCCGGTTTTCTTTTCGGATGGAGGAGAAGAATCAAGTATTCAAAATCGTTATGATGAAGCGTAAGGCAGTTCTGTATATCATTGGTGCGGCCGTCATTATTTTTCTGATGATCCTTCTTCTGAGGGACAGGAAACCATTTGGCGGCAGCAATACCTCGTTTGCTGCCAGACCGGTTGAAAGGATCACAAGGATTGAGTTCACGTCGGGGAATAACACCCTTACCCTCAGGGAAGAGGGCGAAGAGTGGCTTGTAAACGGGAAACAGCCGGCCAGACGAAGCAGTATTCTTTTCATCACAAGGATACTTACAGAAATGCAGATCAAATCGCCAGTGTCGGAAGAGCTGTTCAATTCCGGAATCACATCGATGGGAATCGAGCCTGTAGCCGTGAAAGTCTATGAAAAGAATAAATTGCTTAGTTCATTCCTGGTTTATAAAACAGCTTCAAATCAGTATGGAAACATAATGAAGCTGAAGCCCGGATCGAAGCCATACATCGTTTCAGTTCCCGGCAGCGAGGCAGAGATCGGATCGGCATTCACTGTAAACGAACTTTTCTGGCAGCCATATACAGTGTTCAGCCTGCAGCCATCGGAGATTCATTCGGTGACCTTCGAGAATCTGTCCGACACATCATCTTCATTCATGATAAAATACGCAGGCGGCATTCCTTCACTTTTAGGAAACGACAGGGAACTGACAGGCTGGGATACCTCCCGTGTTTTGAGGTATATTTCCTATTTCACGCGGGTGCCCTTTGAATCATGGGCTCCTGAACTGACGGAGGCGGAGAAGGCAGGCCTGTCGGGCGAACAGCCGTTGTACAGGGTTACAGTATTAAGTTCGGAAGGGGAGAGGAGCCTGATAAATCTGTGGAAACGCACGATAACGGAACAGGATTCAGTAAGGGATGACACAGACAGGATGTGGGCCCGGAAGCAGGGGGAATCGGAATTTTTTGTTGTTAAATTTGCGGATATCGATCCTATTATCAAAAAGCGCTCATATTTCCTTCCCGGGCAATAATTTGTTTGAGGATAAATGTTTTTTTTGTAATATTGATAGTTGCGAAATTGAAGAAGTAATTAAATCCGTTATAATATGAAATTTGTTGTATCCAGCACAGAGTTACTAGGTCATTTGCAGGCCATAAGCAGGGTGATCAGCTCCAAAAACACCTTGCCGATCCTTGATAATTTTCTTTTTAATCTTTCAGGCAACGATCTTGAAATAACGGCATCAGATCTTGAATCGACGCTGATCACAAGGATGAAGCTCGAGAATGCCACGGGTGACGGTATCATAGCCCTTCCGGCAAGGATTCTGCTCGACACCCTCAAGGAATTCTCAGTTCAGCCGCTTTCATTCGACATTAACCTGGATACACTTGCCGTAGTTATCACTTCCGAGAACGGAAAATTCAATGTGGTAGGTCAGAATGGCATCGATTTTCCTGCACTCCCTGCCATCAGGAAGGAGAAAAAATTCTCATTCGTTATCAATGCTGACGTGATGCTGGCCGGAATCAACAGGACACTCTTTGCAACTGCCGACGATGAACTCAGACCGGTGATGGGAGGTATCTTCGTTGAGGCTTCAACGGATAAGATTACCTTTGTGGCATCTGATGCGCATAAACTGGTAAGATATCAGTGCAGCGACACTCATGCCGACGATAATTCATCTTTCATCCTTCCAAAGAAACCGGCCTCCCTGCTGAGAAATATCCTGCCAAAGGAAGAGGGTGCTGTCACTGTTGAGTTCGATGATAAAAATGCTTTCTTCAACCTGAACGACTACAGGGTGGTCTGCAGGCTTGTGGAAGGCAATTATCCCAATTACAATTCGGTGATTCCCAAGAATAACCCGCGGAAGGTCACGGTCGATCGTGTCGAGTTTTACAATACCCTCAGAAGGGTGTCCGTCTTTTCAAACCAGGCAAGCAACCTTGTCAAGCTCCAGCTTAAAGGCAACCAGATGACGGTTTCGGCACAGGATATCGACTTCTCAATATCAGCTTACGAGAAGATCAAATGCCAGTATGAAGGAGAGGATCTTGAAATAGGATTCAAATCGGTGTTCCTCCTTGAAATTCTTTCAAATATGGCCTCTCAGGATGTCATGATTGAACTGGCTGATCCCACCAGGGCCGGATTGTTCCTGCCCGGGGAATCCGAAAATGAGTCGGAAGATCTTCTCATGCTTCTCATGCCAATGATGATAAACGCCTGACAATTGAAACTTAATCTCCGCAGGCCCATAGCCTTTCTCGATCTCGAAACAACAGGAATTAACGTTTCAAGCGATCGTATTGTCGAAATATCAGTTCTCAAGATAAATCCTAACGGAAGCGAGGAATGGCTGATCTCAAGGATAAATCCTGAGATGCCCATACCCCCAAGGTCAACCGCAATCCATGGAATAAAGGATGAAGATGTAGCTGACTCTCCTAAATTCAGGGAGATTGCAAAAAATCTTGCCGCTTTCCTCGAAGGAACTGATCTTGCCGGATTCAATGCAATAAAGTTCGATATTCCCGTTCTTGCCGAAGAGTTTCTTAGAGCGAATATTGACTTCAGTTTCCTTAAAAGGAAATATGTCGACGTCCAGGTCATCTTTCACAGGAAGGAGCAGAGGACACTTTCGGCAGCCTACAAGTTTTATTGCGACAGGGAACTTGAAAACGCACACAGCTCAAAGGCAGATACGCAAGCCACTTACGAGGTTCTTAAGTCGCAGCTCGACAGGTACAGCGATCTGGAGAACGATGTGGAAAAACTTGCCGACTTCTGTGCATACAACAGCCTGGTCGATTTTGCCGGACGCATAATCTATGATGAGAACGGCGTGGAAGTGTTTAATTTCGGTAAGCACAAGGGTAAACCGGTGGAGAATGTCTTCAGGGACGATCCGTCATATTATTCATGGATGATGAATGGTGATTTTCCGCTCTATACAAAGAAGATCCTCACTGAAATCAAACTCAGGTCATTCGGCAAAGGACAACTGTAAAATGAAAATTATCTGTATCGGGATGAACTATCGCAGGCATGCCATCGAGATGGGCAGGCCGTATCCGGTCGAACCGGTGGTTTTCATGAAACCCGACTCATCACTTCTGAAGAAAAACAAGCCTTTCTTTCTTCCCGGTTTTTCGAATGATATCCAGTATGAACTCGAAGTGGTGGTGAAGATATCGAAACTTGGAAAATCGATCTCACCGAAATTTGCTTCGAGATATTATGATGAGATTACGGCAGGAATTGACATAACGGCACGCGATATCCAGACCAGGCTTTCAAAATCGATGCTCCCGTGGGAGATTTCAAAGGGATTTGACGGTTCGGCCCCTATAGGCGATTTCATCCCGGTGAGCTCAGCCGGCGACATCAGAAACCTGGATTTCCGCCTTGAGATAAATGACAAGATAGTTCAGCATGGAAACACATCCGACATGATATTCGGAGTCGATGAGATGATTTCATACATTTCCCAATACTTCACCCTGAAAACGGGCGACCTTATTTTCACCGGGACACCATCGGGCGTAGGCCCTCTGAAGCGCAACGACCATCTGGTAGCTTATATCGGAGATAAACCCCTCCTGGATTTTCTGATCAAGTGACCTGATCCGGCTCTTAGTTGAACCAGTAAGATAACTTCACCACAAGGCCGCGGTTTTTCGACCGCAGGTCTCCGGCATATGGACTGCCAAAGCTGTTGTTGAGTATATCGCCGGCCCAGGAGTTTTCAGTATACACAATGAACAAGTCTGATACCGGAGCAAACCTCCATTGGAAGCGAAGGTTGAGATTCAGGTTGTCGATCTGGTTGTTATACTGTATAAAACTTGTAAAGAACAGGTCGTCGGTGAAGGTGAAGTCGAATCTGGGACCAATCAGAAGGAGTCTGGCGCTGTTGTAGGGATCGGGCAGCTCAATATCGTTGTAGGTGGTGACCAGAGCAAGGCTGCCATAAGGCTGTACCCGGTAATTCACCTCTCCGTTCAGGGTTAGCCGGTCGCCGTTATAATACCCTCCGTACCTCGCTGTAAGAGAAAAATTTAACATCTTGCGGTTGTCCGAGACGTAGGTGACGCCTATTTCATTCCAGCTGAAATCCTCTGCGGCCGGCAGCTTAAGCCCTCCGGTGTTGGTGGGATCAAACGGTTGAAGTAGTTTTATGTAATTCTCCTTTGCATCTACCGAAAAGGAGCTCTTGTTAAGAAAGTCGATCCTGTACATAAGGTTTGTTTCCCTGTCGGTGAGCGAGAATGAGTTATAGGGATCAAGGTAGGTGTCGAGCTTCAGGACAGGCCCATGACTGATAATGCTTTTGCTTTCAGGAAAGAATTTGTACTGGAACGATCCGTTCAGCTGGTAATAACCCATTCTCCTTACGTATCCCGTCTCGGCATTGTATCCCGAACCTGTAAGGGCCTGATTGACTGACGCCGTCACGAAAGGAGTTGAATAAGTAATATTGCCGGCCATTGCTGCATCTCTTAGAGTGAGATTTTCTACAAGGTTCTGATGGTAATATACCTTGCCATTCCACCTGTTGTCGGGTGTGGCAAGGTTATATTCGAGTCCTGCCACCCTGTTATACTTGTTCCCGGTAAAGGTTTCGTCGTCTTCGGTGTTCATCACCTGCTTGTTTATCAGGAATCCTGTTACGCTCGACCTGCTGAAAACCTGCCTCTGGAGGGCAGCCACCATGTAGTTGGCCGCGTGAACCCCATCATTTTTTCCCGTCTGGATGTCCATTATGCCGATCCTCCACCTGTCGCCAAGATTTCCGCTTAGCCTTGCCCCGGCCAGGACCGGATTGTCGAGACCTATCCTTCTTGAAAAGAAAGGCCTTACCCTGTCGGTTCCGAGACTTGCAAAAAGGTCGCTGTTTTCAAGATAAAACTGCCTCTTTTCTGGGAAAAAGAGCTCATACCTGTCTAGATTTGTCTGCTGCTTATCCACCTCCACCTGCGAATAATCAGGATTCAGCGTCAGATCGAGGTTGAGGGATGTCGAGAGGATCATCTTTGCATCCACCCCTGCATTCCATTTCCATAAGGTGGCTTCTCCGGCCTCGAAGTCGCGCGTGACCTTCGCCGTGGCATAAGGTATCAGTGAAAAGCGCAGTCCGGCCTTGTCCCTGGGTTCATCCCAGATAAGAGTTCCGACGAATGGAAGCGAGCAGTGCGGAAACTGACGGGGCATGGGAGCCCAGGCAGATTTCTCATTATTCTTGAGGTCGAGCCGTCCGAAATTTATCCCCCATGCCGTGTCCCCCTCGAAGTACCTCAGGCTCCTGAACGGGATACTGACCTCGGTAACCCATTTGTCGTCATAACTCTTCACTTCCGACTTCCATTTGATGTCCCAGCTGTAATCTACCTTGGTGCCTTCATACTGCAATCCCTCAGTCTGTGCCCCTGCTGCCGATATTCCGAACGCAAAGCCGTTTGTGAGGTCGTTGTATGTGTTCAGGAAAAACATGAAGTTGTCATTGTTGGAGAAACCGAAATCCCTTCGCAGCGATTCTACCGGCCTCTTTCCCGGAGTGGGATCGTGACAGATTATTCCCAGATACAGGTTTGACTTGTCGTAGGTAAGCATCACTTCAGTTTTTGCAACAGGATATCCTGTGTCGGTCGGGGTCACGCGCTGAAACTCCCATGCCCGCTCGGCTGACGACCATGGCTCCTCATCCAGGACCCCGTCGATACTGAAAGGCCTGTCGGTTTTATTGATGTGGATCCGGTATTTATCCCTGTTGACGGCCCTGATCTGACTTAGGACAGAACCTTCTGAATTTAACAGTAGAAGAAGGATTACAAATATTGAGTATCGTGACATCAGAAATAAAATTTTGGTGAAGATAAAGAATTGGTTTGTGAATATTAAATTCTATTTTTATGCAATTGCTGATCCAGTCTTGATTTTAGATATTTTTCACATTTCGGAAACACCTGTGATGTGATATTTGTAGTTTGAAAAATTATTGTCATGAAGATTTATGTTTCCAACGATGCAAATGAACTGGGCTCACATTCCGCAGAGGTGATTTCTGCAAAATTGAACGAAATCATCAACACGAAGGGTGAGGCAAGGATGGTGGTAGCAACTGGCAGTTCCCAGTTTGAAATGTTCAGGGAACTGGTGATGCGCAATGTCAACTGGCAAAAGGTTGAAGTGTTCCATCTTGATGAATATATCGGAATACCTGTTACTCACAAGGCAAGCTTCAGAAGGTACCTTTACGAGAGATTCATTAACCTTGTCCCGGTGAAACGCTTCCACAGCATCGATGTCGAGGGAAATATTGACAACCTGATAAGCGAACTTACCGGTTCTATCCGGAATAAACCCATCGACCTGGGAATTATCGGAATAGGTGTCAACGGGCATGTTGCATTCAACGACCCTCCTGCTGATTTCGACACCAGGGAAGTCTACATCACGGTAAAGCTTAATAAGGAATGCAAACTCCAGCAGGTTAACGAAGGCTGGTTCGGATCGCCCGGGGAGGTCCCCGATATGGCTGTGTCGATGAGTGTATGGCAGATAATGCAATGCAGGACAATAATTTCAGTTGTTCCTCACCAGGCAAAGGCTGAGGCCGTCAGGCTTACTCTTTCTGAAAGCCTGAACAGAATGGTGCCTGCAACCATGCTTAAGCAACACCCCGACTGGCATCTTTTTCTCGACAGGGAATCCGCAGGGGGCGTTATCAGGTTTTAACCCGGGAGCAGGGCTCCAAAGCCCTGGTGAAAGAATTCCGGATAAAAAATTTATTAATGAACAGATCAGGAGAAGTAAGCGCTCTGCACTACGATACAGGCAAGCCGGTAAGGATTAAATTCAGCGGCGGACTGATAAGCTCTGTTGATGAAATTCCGATGTCGGAAGAACTTAATGATTTTTTTGTTGCACCCGGACTTATCGACAACCAGATAAACGGTTACAGGGGAGTTGATTTTTCCGATCCTGCTCTCAGCAGCCTTAAGATCAGGATGGCTGTTGATGCCATAAGGAAGGATGGGGTAACTTCATTCTTCCCGACAATAATCACTGGCAGCCATGACAATCTTGTCAGGATTTTCAGGAATCTCGCAAGGGCCCTGCAGGATGATGAAGAGGTAAGAACTTCAGTAGCAGGGTTTCACCTCGAGGGACCATATATATCGCCAGAGGCAGGTTACTACGGCTGCCATCCGGCTGAGTTCATCAGAAAACCTTCATGGGATGAATTCATGCAATACCAGGATGCTGCCGCCGGGAATATCCGTCAGGTGACTGTCAGTCCCGGGATTGAAGGCGTCATGGATTTCATAGGCCGGTGTGTCAGGCAGGAAATAATTGTCTCCATCGGACATACAAATGCCAGTGCCGCGCAGATAATGGAGGCAGTTGACAGGGGAGCAAGGCTGTCGACCCATCTCGGAAACGGATGCGCAAACCTGATCGACAGGCACAGAAACCCGATATGGCCCCAGCTGGCCAATGACCTGCTGACGCCCTCAATAATAGCCGACGGCCATCACCTTCTTCCTGAAGAAGTCAAGGTGTTTTGCAAGGTGAAAGGTCCGGACAATATTATACTTACATCTGATGTGACCCATTTCATGGGAATGGAACCTGGCAACTATGTATTCATGGGGAGTGATATTGTGCTGTCAGCCGACGGACTTATTAAAAATCCGGCGCTTAACTGCCTGGCAGGGGCTTCACTTCCTCTCAAAACAGGCGTGGGCAACGTGATGAGATTCACCGGTTGTCACCTGGGTGAAGCTGTAAACATGGCTTCAGCGAATGTTTCAGCAGCTTGCAGATTAACCGGCCGGGGTACACTCGAGAGCGGAATGAGGGCTGATATCATCCTGTTCCGGATGGAAGATTACAATATGTCAATCAGGAAAGTAATTGTAAACGGCAGGGAGAATGTCCCTCAACCGGAAAACTAAACTACCATTAACATGGCAATCCTCGATTATATAGTTCTAATAGGTTATTTTGTCCTGATCACGGCGTTTGGAATCTGGATTTCAAGGAAGATCAAAACCAGCGACAGTTATTTCAGGGGCGACAGAAAATTCAAGTGGTACATAATGCTGGGGCAGGCATTTGGCGTGGGAACCCATGCCGAAATGCCGGTTGCCCAGACAGGGGCTACATTCAGCAACGGGTTTGCCACCATCTGGTACCAATGGAAGAATATGCTGATAACACCTTTTTACTGGCTGATAGCTCCTTTTTACCGTCGAAGCGAGCGTACCACGGTGGGTGAGATCATCGAGGACAGGTATGGAAGAACAATGGGGCTTGTATATTCAATCTTTGCCATAGTCTTCTTTGTATTCAGCATGGGAGTCATGCTTCAGGGTGCCGCAAAGGTGATTTCCGTCGCATCGGGAAATATCTTCTCCCCGAATATGATAGTGATGGTGATGACGGTGGCTTTCATAATCTACAGTTTTGCAGGAGGCCTGATCGCTGCTGCATATACTGACTTTATCCAGTCGTTCCTTATCATTATTCTTTCGATTATGCTAATTCCCCTTGGGCTTAAGGAAGTGGGCGGATTTCACGCGATGAGGCAGGTTCTTCCCGATCATTTTTTCGACTTGTTCAACAGTGCAAGCGGTATCGACGGTTTCACAATTGCAATGCTTGCTGTGAACGGTATAGTTGGAATAACTGCCCAGCCGCATATGGTGTCGATGTGTGCAACCGGTAACACTGAAAGGGCCGGAAGGATAGGACAGACATTCGGATCGATGGTGAAGCGGCTTATTACAATCGGCTGGGCCATGACTGGTCTGGTTGTCGCTGCACTTGTAATAATGAAGGGGGTGGAACTGCCTGATTCCGAGATGGCTTTCGGTTATGCCTGCAGTGTTCTTCTGGTACCCGGCCTCGTCGGTTTGATGCTGGCCGCAATACTGGCCGCCAATATGTCGTCATGTTCAAATTTTATGGTGAATACGGGAGCCCTCTTCACTCAGAATATTTATAAGAAATATATAAATCCCCGGGCCACCGATCTGAAGCTGTTGTGGATGGGCCGATATTCGGGACTCGGATTATCGGTAATGGCAGTTCTGTTTGCACTCGGGGTGAAGAATGTCCTTCACGGATTCCTTTTTGTGGAAACACTCGCAGCTTTCATGGGGATAATTTTCCTGGGCGGAATTATCTGGAAAAGGGCCAACAGATACGGAGCTGCAGCCGCAGTGCTGGTCTCACTCTCAGTTTACTACACAGCCAATTTTCTTTCGGCGGGCGAACTGGTCCTTGTATATAAGTGGATGCCCGGTCCATTCGGACTGGCAATGCTCTCGGGCTTCTTCATATTCTGGCTGGTAAGCATTCTCACCCGGCCCGAGGACAGGGAGAGGATAGAGGGCTTTTTTGACAACATGCGACGGAAATCCGATGCAGATTACACCGGCTCCGATGGTAAAAAGCCTCTCGGCGAGCTGTCGGGTGATGATCTCCTTCTTCTCGACCTTCCGGGCTGGGGAAAAAAGGAACGCTGGCGTAACTTTTTCACGCGTTACAGGGAAGATCTTGTTGGTTTCGCCCTCAGCTGGGTTATGGTCGGACTGCTTATCCTGATTGCCTGGGGCTTTATGCAGATATAATATCCGTCTGCCTTTTTGAAAATATCCTGGGGCTGAAGCCGGAATTGAAAATTCTGGTTAAAACTTTCAAATACAGGATCAGGTAAAAAATCAGGGAAACAAGCCAGAGAACCAGGATATTGAACAAAAACGTTTCTATCTGTTTATCCCCGATTTTTTTGTATGGCGCATAGAAATGAGCCCGACCGTTACCCGAAACGGGTTTCATGTAGGCAGGTTCAAATTTCTGAATGTATTTTTCCCTGGTTTCAATAATCCTTTTAGTAGTGAATTCGTCGAGTACTATCTCTCTTAGCCTTTTGTTTGTATTATCATCCTGCATATCCAGAAATGCGTTTTCTCCCATTTTTTCAACCAGTGCAGTTGTGACCGATTCTTTTTTCGTTACGTTGATTTTCCTGATGCATTTAGTGCTTGCAAGAAAACTATCAATTAATTGGTTTACAATGATTTATTGTTGATAACTTGTTTGAATCTACTTGTGTTTTTCTTTGGTTGTTTTGCCAAAAATACAGATATTCAGGTTGTTAAACAAATGAGATTCGGATATTTCAGGTAGAACATCAAACAAGATTAAAAAATGAGAAAAAGATTCGAACAACAAATGACACTTGGGAGATTGCCCATCAGTGAAACAGAAGTTCCAACAAAAAAACGGAGTGGCGCCCTTCCAGGATTATGTGCAGCCCTGAAAGAAATTTTCATCTCTCCAAAGTGGAACGAAAAGGTATTTGAAATACTGAAGGCAAACAAAAGGAACAAATCAGGACCAGTGCAGAAAGCATGAACAAACTCCTGAGCAAATCAATGGAAAAAATGTTGAAAAACCTTCAGAAATAGGGTTTTACCCTGTGCCCTCCACCTTCGCTAAAGCTACGGTGGACACGGTGCGCCCTGTGCCCTCCACCTTCGCTAAAGCTACGGTGGACACGGTGTGCCCTGCGCCTTTTCTTACGCCTTCCCGCCTTTCTCTACAGCCCCAGCACTTCTCTTCCCTGTTTGAACACTATGTCGACCGGAATACCGGCAGCATTAACCCTGTCGAGATCACGGCGCAGGCTTTCGGTCATCACGCCGTCACCTTCCACCCAGGATTTCGCCGCATCATAGTCACCATCGCCCTGTACCTTCAGTATCTTACCCACCAGCGATTCCACCGCCTTCTTCATCTCCTCAAGATTCACCTTGTAGTAGCCGTTATCCTGGTAGACAAATGCCCCGTTGTCAGCAAAATATTTAAGAGACAGCATATTGGCTTTGCCGTGTGCGCTGGCTGCTCCAAAACGGCTCGAACGGAATATCCCTGCAAAGAATGTGACATAGTTGTTCATCACCACTCCGCTGGTTATCTCGCCCATCTCATAAAGCTTTGTCACAAGATAGAGGCCCATGATGTCGGCTTTGGCCTCCTCGAGCGCGGAATACTGTTCCTTAAGAGCCTCTCTTACCGGTCCGTTGCCGTTGATAGTGTTCTTCACACCCATACCGTGAGATACCTCATGGAAAGTCGTATTCTCGAAGAAGGCATCAAAGGTGATATGCTGCCGCTGACTATCATCGATAAGCATGGAGGCAATGGGCATGAGTATATTGTCAAATTTGGCCTTCATGGAATTCTTGAGCTGAAGCTTGCGGCTGCCGACAGCAAGGTGTATCTCGGGATCATTGGGAAGGTTGATGGCAATTGTCTTGCTTCCTGCATTGCAGTCGCCTGCATAATAGATCGCATCATACACATTCATATCAGCATCAATCCCAGGCTTTTCTGCCTTGTAGGCAGTATCAACAGGAAGTCCTGCCTGAAGTGCCGGAAGCATGGCATTGAATTTCTCAAGCTGAGCGCTCCAGACGGGATCTTTTACCAGGACGAATGCCTCATGGGCAGCCTTATAGCCAAAGAGCTGGTCTTCATAATTCTCAATCGGGCCCACCACAAAGTCAATATTCGACTGCTTCATTTCCATCCATGCAAAGTCGCTGGGCTGGTAATTGTTGGTGAGCAGTGCGTCAGCCCGCATGGTGAGATATTTTTTCAGTCCCGGATCCTCAGCCAGTCCGGCCGCCTTAAGCATAAGCCCGGCTGCCTTCGAATGCTGCTCCTGAAATGCCTCTGAGTACGGCACCGAAACAAGTCTGCCCTCATTGTTTCTTCTCACAATTGTATAAAGGCTGCTTTTATCCGGATCATTCCATTCTTCAAATTCCTTGATAGTCATATCCTCCGGATAGAATTGTGCTCCGCGGAACTTCTCCCCGAATTCCGGAATAAAGGGAAGATTGTTGTTCAGCCTGTCCCACGGACCGTAATGGATTTTCATATATTCCCTGGCGTACTCATTTTTTACCTGAGCAAGCAGTTCTTCCTTGTCGCCGTACGCTTCCATCCAGAAAATATCATCCATGATGGCTGCTGCATCAATCAGTAACCCTGTAATTTCTCTTTCCTGGCTGGTGAGCCAGCTCAGGTCGGTGGTTAGTGTCACCTCTTTGAATCGTGCAAGATTGGCTTTCATTTCTTCTGTCAGTTTCTTATCCGCGGAATTGCATCCTGTCAGCACTGCCGCCAGGATGATCACAATTAATCTGATGATATTCGTGTTCATGGTACGGATTTTTGTTGATCAAATGGCAAGTTAGAAAAAGTTTTCATCTTATTTAGCATTTGATATTAAGTTGGCAGTTGACAAACAATCCTGTATTCGGTATTCGGTATTCGGTAATCGGTATTCTCCGCACACCGCGTACCGCTTACCGCAGTAACCATCAATCCTTCTCCTGGTACTTGATGATTTGATAAAGAAAAGCTATCTTTATCGGGTTATTAATAATTTGAACTATGGGAAGATTAGGTCTGACGGAAATCATACTCATTCTGCTGGTGGTCGTACTTCTTTTCGGCGGAAGAAAAATACCCGAACTGATGAAAGGTCTTGGTCAGGGGCTGAAAGACTTCAAAAAAGCCTCCAAGGTCGATGATGAGTCTGACAAGGCTAAAGCTGAATCCAAAGAGGACGAAAAGAAGATCTGAAAACCATATCGTTTCAGGTAAAGAAATTATCGAATTACAATAAGCAGCTTATTGAATTACGATAAATATTTGTTGTTATTTTCAACTTAACCAGGGCATTCAACCTGTCAGGGCTTCAGTCCGTGGGCAGGAATCCGGGAGTTTTCCGGTGTAAGGTGCCCTGTTCATAACCATACGCGATTTCAATGAGCAATGGTTCACTCCATGCCCTGCCGAAAAAAGTAATACCCACCGGCAGGTTTGAAATAAATCCCATTGGTACAGTGATGGCCGGGTATCCCGATATGGCAGCAAGCGATGAATTCCCGCCTATGAAATGATCACCCAGTACCAGGTCGGTCTTCCATGCCGGCGATCCGGTCGGTGCAATAAGGGCATCAAGATCATTTGAATCCATCATTTTATCAATACCTTCTTCCCTTGAGGCTTTTAACATGGTCTCAAGGGCTTTTTTATATTCAGGCGAATTTAAATCGCCTTTTTTGTCGGCCATCTCAAGTATAGACTGATCAAAATACCTTAGTTCGACGGTATCGCTTTTGTTGAATTCAACCAGTTCAGTCAGGTTATTAACAGGTGCATTCTCACCAAGTCCGGCGAAATATTTATTCAGGCCGTCCCTGAATTCGTAAAGCAGAACCTCGAACGAAGCATCCTCATATGCTGATCCGCGAGGTGCATCAACTTCAATTATTTCAGCTCCCATTGAGGCCATATCAGCAACGGCCTTTTTTACAAGCTCTTCAACCCTTGCTGAATAGCCGGCCGAATTCCTGATCAGACCGATCCTTTTCCCCTGCAGTCCGTCCTTTTTAAGAAATGCAGAGTAATCCTTCAGGGATCTTCCTTCCGACTCCAGCGTAAGCTGATCCTCAGGATCAATCCCCGTTAGCGTCCCGAGGCATCTTGCCGCATCCTCCACGGTACGGGCCATGGGTCCGGGCGTGTCCTGAGTATATGATATCGGGATTATGCCTCTCCTGCTTATCAGTCCGACTGTTGGTTTGATCCCGACGATTCCGTTGTTGTTCGACGGGCAGACTATCGATCCGTTGGTCTCGGTGCCGATTGCAGCCATGCAGAGGTTTGCAGAGACTGCAACCCCCGATCCTGAACTGGAACCGCAGGGATTACGATCGAGAACGTAGGGATTTTTTGTCTGGCCGCCGACGCCGCTCCATCCGCTCGACGACGACATGCTTCTGAAATTTGCCCACTCACTCAGGTTCGATTTCGCGATGATAACCGCTCCGGCCTCACGGAGTTTCGCAGCTACCGGGCTGTCGGATGCAGGGTAGGAATTTCTCAGAACGGTGGCTCCGCCGGTATTGGGCATACCGTCGTGAGTATCGATATTGTCTTTTATTACCACCGGTACGCCGAAAAGAGGACCCATGGTTTCTCCGGCAGCAAGTCTTCTGTCGAGCTCTGCGGCAATCTTCATGGCATCAGGATTGACAATTATTATTGAGTTCAATGCAGGCCCGCTTCTGTCAATCTGCTCTATCCTTTCAAGGAAGACGGAAATCACTTCAGACACCGTGTACTTTTTTTCGGAGTAGCCCGCCTGCAACTGGGAGATGGTCATTTCCGTTATCCATGAAACATCCTCTTTATTGGCTGCCGCCGGTTTTTCCTGACCCGTTTTGCATGATGTGAACATCAGCGCAAAGCAGGAAATTATGATGAGAACACATTTTTTCTGCATATGGTTACTGTTTCAGGTTGGGTTATTATCAGTAAATGAAAAGGAAAAGCAGGGGCAGGATCACACCGGCGGCTGTAAGGACCGCTCCTCTGCGTGTTATTCCGTTTTTGCCCTTTACAAGGAAAAGGCCCGTGACTGTCACAAACATAAGCGAAACACAAAAAATGTCGCTGAAGTATTTCCACCATCTCCCGGGATTGTAGTGCAGGAAGTTGATCTGGAAAAAGAGGGGCCGTTTGCTTATTCTTTCTATAGTACCCTCACCGGTGCCTGTGTTTATCCTCACCGATCCGTTGTTGACGAAAATGGTGAGTATGTTACCCGATGGGTAGTAGAATGTTTTATATTGGGGTTTCCCGGGAATCTTCTCGAGTATTTCCCTCGCAGCGGCATCATTGAAGCTTTCCCTCTGCACGGGGATATCGGTCGTGAATGACTTATTCTCAATTAAGTAATTCGGATTCCAGTCGTTCTTGTGGTTAAGGGCAATACCCGACAATGCATAAATTATCGTCATCCCGGCGATGAGATACCCTATATCGCGATGGGTTACCCTGTTGAATTTATTAATGTTCATAAAAATGAAATTGAAAAAGGTCAGTTTGGGACTGACCTTTTAGTTAAGTGCTTCTGTTGCTGCTACTTCACAACCGTGTGCTTTGCGTAGACCATCATCAGATCGGCAAGAGCAGTCTGGGTGGCTAAAGCCTTTTCAGTTTCGCATGAATCGGCTCCTGTTTCGGCATGCATTGGAGCAGCGGTCAGAGCTCCTTCTGCTTCATGAGTCTCACCTGCTCCGGCTGCCGGCTGTGTCAGCATGCCTTCAACGATTACTTCACTTCCAAGCAGTTCAGTCGGGAATTTCGGCATTTCTTCCCCCGCCTGAATGTACAGCCTGACATCCGGGTTATCTCCCGTGATGAACAGTTTCTTTCCGCTGTGCATGCAAACATGTACCACCTTGCCTTCAACGCTGATGTTTTTGCCCACGTATTCGGAAGGATTGGCTATCAATGAGGCAAATTCAACACTGACAGCACCCTGTTCCTGATTGGTCTGCGCGGCCTCCTTTTTTCCTCCGGTTCCGCAGGAGATCATAATAAGCGCAATTACTGAAAATGCAAACAACTTCCTTGTCATACTTCTTTATAATTAAATTATGGTTTAATTTCCAAGGCCGAAAGATATAAAAAAAATCCATACCAATCAAAAGGTCAGAGCTCCCATCCCGGTCGGTATTCTCTGGTGAGGTATTGATTGGTTTCAGGAATGTTGGTTATCTTCATGGTTGCCGAATCATATTCAACCCTTTGTTTTGCCCTGAGGGCTATTGCTCCCAGATTGATTGTCTCAGTTACAGGACCTGCAAGCAGAAAGCTTCCCGGCGCCTGCGAGCCAGTTCTGAAAGCGTCGATCCAGACGTTGTCGCCGGCTCCGCCTTCATCCTCCCTGTTATAGTTCCTGACGATATGTTCCATTTTACTTTCAGGAAGAAGCACCGGGTCCTCGCCTCTGAATCCGGCCAGGATTTTTCCCTTGTCGCCAACTATCATCATTCCCTCGCGGGGAAGTGATTTGCCTGTTGATCTGAGTTCATCGGGAACGAAAGGCTTAATTCCGCCGTCGTACCACAGGAGTTCAAAGGGAGGAAGATCAGGTTGTTCGGTAAACTGGAAGCGGATCATGCACGACAGCGGGAAAGCGGCAGTGTTGTTAACGCCAACCGCGACGTTATCTCGGAGGGTGCATGTTGTTGTGGCGTTGGCTTCAGCGCTGTACGCAGGCTTTTCTATACCCAGGGCAAGGAACAGGTTGAACAGGCTGTAATGGCCCATGTCGGCGATGCTTCCTCCGCCGAAATCGTACCATCCGCGGAAAACGGCATGGGTGAAATTAGGGTGATAAGGCCTGTCGGGAACAGGGCCGAGCCAGAGCTGCCAGTCGAATCCCTTCGGAACCGGCGGCTTGTCGGCAGGAACTGATTGCCACTGCGGCCATACCGGCCTGTTCGACCAGTTGTGGATCTCTTTCAGTGTTCCGATCAATCCCGCATTGATCCAGGTTTTAATAAGAGCGGATCCGGGCCTGTTGTTCCATGCCAGAAGATGGGTGCTCATCCCTGTGCTCCTTGCAGTTTCGATGGTTAGTCTTCCTTCGCGGATCCTGTTGGCAATGGGTTTGTGGGTAACCACATGCATCCCTTTCTTCATCGAGGCAATTGCCACGGTTGCGTGGAGGTGATCGGGCGTCATGTTCTTGATGGCATCAATATCCTTTTCTTTTTCGAACATCTCCCTGAAATCGGCATACGATGAGCATCCTTTGTAATTGACTGCGTCCTTTGATTTTGCATAGTAACTGTTCACGAATTCCTGTCCGATATCCCTTCCTCCGGGTATCCCTTTCAGTTTTTCGCCCCAGCTGTTGTTCCCGAGAGCCTTGCGGATGCCGTCCCTGATGCCGTTTGCCGACCAGTCGACATAATCTGTCGTGAATTTATTCGGGTCGGCAACCGCCACAATCTGAACTGCCGGGTTGGCTATCAGTCCGGTCATTTCTCTCATGCCCTGGGTGCCGCAGCCTATATATCCCAGGGTAAGTTTGTCGCTTGGAGCCACATATCCGGGTCCGCCCAGGACCTGCCGTGGTACAATAGTCATTGCCAGGGATGCAGCGGCAGCCGATCCCAGGAATTCGCGCCTGTTGATTTTCTTTGAATCTGACATGTTTTAACGATTATGGGTTAGGTTTGGAAATAATCATTTTGTGAACTTGTGGCAATTACCAAATTTACAAAATGAGATGACAAGCCAAAATTTATTTACTGTGAATTATTTCCTTATAATCCGGATGGTCTTTTTTCCTTTTAAATACTGTATGGATCAGGGAATATTTACCTTGTTCCAGGTGTCTAATACAATAAACCAATAAAATCTTATTGAATATGAAGAAAAATTTTACTATGCAGATACTGTCATTAACAGTAATGCTTGCTTTTCTTTGCATGCCTCTGGCTCTCAATGCACAGGGCTCAAAGGCTGATTTTTCGGGAAAATGGGCTTTCAATGCCGAAAAGAGTGAACTGGGTGATCAGGGTCAGGGCGGCGGAAGAATGGGCATGGGCGGCGGTGATTTCACTGCGACGCAGGCAGCCAATCTTCTTACCGTTGAAAGAACTCGTCAGGGCAGGGATGGTCAGACCGTGAACACGACCAGAAAATACACGCTCGACGGCAAGGAAAGCGTAAACACTATGGGAATGGGTGAAAGCAAATCAACCGCTACCTGGTCGGCCGATGGCAAATCGCTTACCATTGTAACTAAAATGTCATTTGAACGCGACGGACAGGCGATGGAATTCACTACCACTGAAGTCTGGACACTCAACAGCCCGGCTTCCCTTACAATTGCCACCACGAGGAATACCCCGAACGGCGAGGTTAAGACAAAAATGGCTTACGATAAGAAATAAAGACAGGCAGTTAAATGAACAGAACCGCAAAGCACCAGTGTTTTGCGGTTTTTTTATTTTCTGGCAGTCATCCTTTCGTGGTTGACCTCCTTGAGTTCCTCGCCTCTTACAATGAAATCATCGGCGTTCTCAGGTGTCAGCACATAAATTGCCTGTTTTGGCTTGAGGCCCTGCTCAATAATTGTATGCTTGTCGTTTGAATCACCTGTGACAACAATCTGTTTGGCTTTGTCCTTTGTGTAAACGAATGGAATCCCGTCAGCTTCGGCATGAACGCATTCAGTTGGAATGTATATTACATCGCTGTATTTCTGTATGATTACCTTATTGCTTGTGGTCATTGCCGGACGGAGGTCGGGATCGGATCCGTCAAGCCTTACCATTACCTCGAAAACCTTGGAGTCGGAATTTTCAAGCTGTTCACCAATATTGGCTACCGTATATACTTTTCCTGAAAACATCTTGTTCGGGAAGGCATCAACCCTGATCTCCACATTCTGTCCGGGCTCGATCTTTCTTATTTCTATCTCGCTGATGTAGATCTGTGAAAGAAGCGAAGAGAGGTCAGGCAAAGTAGCTACAATTCTGTCGGCCATGTTAATATTCGATCCTGTTTTAATTTTAGTGCCCCTCCGATCCCTTTTGTAGACAACCATACCCGGAGAGGGCGCTGTGATAGTGAATCCGGCAATCACCTCTTCAAGGCTTTCAACCCTTCTTTCAATTCTGTTGTAAAACATATTCTGCCTGATGAGGTCTCTTTTTAACTGAGCCACCCTGAGCTCGTAACCTCTCAGCCTCTGCTCCAGCATCCTTTTCTGCCTTTCCACGTCTATTTCTGCCTGCCTGATTGTGGCCGGAGGTTCAAATTTTGAGTTTCGGAGGGTTATTTCAGCTTCTTCAACCGTGTGAATCTGATTTCGTATGTTATTTCTTAAATTGGTGAGGGTTACAGCGGTATCGAGCTTTTTCATCTCAATGTTGTTCCTGTATTCGTTGAGCCTTTCACGCTCATCTTTCAGAGTGTTGTCGTACTGGGTCCTGTCGATTGTGGCAACATAATCACCGGTGTTCACAATGGTTCCTTCGGCCACCATGTCGGTAATCCTGAGCGGCTGGGCCCTGAAATCTCTTCCTCTGCTTACTTCGGGGGCTTTGATATCTACTGCGTTTTCTGCAAGAATTTCTCCGGGGACTGAGATTGAGACCTCAAAATCGCCTTTTACGGCTTCGGTAAACAACAAATTCCTGTCCTCCCTGGATGTAAGCTTGTTGAAGGCAAACAGGGCGATCATTGTAACTACAAATACTGCCAGTGTGATTAAAATTGTTTTTTTCATCACTTATAATGCTAATTAACTTAAGCGGCAACAAAATTAGGAAAATTAGCCATGCCATTCCCTTGATTTAAACTTATTTAACATATTTAACAATAATTTGTAATTATTGTTGCCTTAAAATTTCCTGATTTATTGGCAGAAAATGAATGCAATAACTGATGTTTTCAAAGTAAGGGCAAAAAAATCCCCCATGAAAAAGGGGGATTTAATTCCGACTGTAATACGACCGGATATATCTCTGAATTCTTATCTTCTGAACATGCCTCCGAGGATGGATCCCAGGATGCCTTTGCCCTTTGCCTGCTGTCCTCCGCCGCCTTTCAGGATGTAGCCGGCGACATCATCAATAATGCTTCCGTCTCCGTCTGCATCAAGTAGTGAACCGATTCCGCCGATACCTCCGCTTGCAGTGGTTTTCTTCTTCGAAAGAGCGCCAAGAATAATTGGTGCAAGTGCGGGAATCATTTTCATGATCTTCGATGCATCAATGTTGAGTGATTTTCCAAGGGCCTGAGCTGCCTGAGTGCCTCCGTTTACTCCAAGAAGTCCGCCAAGGTTTGCATCGGCAGTGGAATCATTTGTCTTGGATGCGATCAGGTCCTGCAAGTTATCAAGGACCGACGGATCCCCGTATTTGTTCAGGATATGGTATATGTTTATTTTAATTTCAAATAAATATCTTCATTATTCTATATGTGATGACTCATGACTGAAGGTCAATGTGTTAAGGATAAATCAAAACATTTCAGCGGGCTACCGTTTCTGAGAGAGATAGCATAATTATCACATGACGGTACCTGAACAGGGTGCCGTTTATGTTTTTAATGCATCACTTAAATCAAAAAAAATCTGTTTATTTGGAAAACCTAAAACCAGATAAATATGTTCAGAACTTTGATTCTGCTGATATTTCTTATTATACCCGGAATTGTATCAGCTCAGAACCAACCAAAAAGTTCACTTCAGGATTCCCTCAAGCCCCATGCCATCAATGAGGTGGTGGTTACCGCCCGGAGATTCAACTCAGTTGCACTGAACACACCCGAAGCTGTAAGGGCTATCGACAATAAGTCAATAGGGGAGTATCAGCTCAGAACATCGCCTGAGGCCCTTGCACTTACTCCCGGCGTTTTTGTCCAGAAGACAAACCATGGCGGCGGGTCACCTTTTATCCGCGGCCTGACCGGAAACCAGACTCTCCTACTTTATGACGGGATAAGGATCAGTAATTCGACAATGAGATACGGCCCGAACCAGTATTTCAATACCATTGATCCTTTCAGTGCAGGCAGAATAGAGGTCCTTCGCGGAAGCGGATCCGTTCAGTATGGTTCAGATGCTGTCGGCGGAACTGTACAGGCCCTCAGTCACGGAACTGGCTTCACAGAAGAAGCTGACTGGGGAGGAACAGTGCTCGGAAGAATTTCAACCCATGGAATGGAACAGACTCTCCATTCAAACATTTCATTCAGCAACAGAGTGGTTGCGGCCAGGGCCGGAGTCTCTCTCCGGAAATTCGGAGATATAGTCGGAGGTGACACAACGGGCAGGCAGACTCCATCGGGCTATGACGAGGCGGATCATGATTTCAAAGCCAGTGTCCTGTTGTCACTCAAAACTTCCCTGACGATGCTTTATCAGAATGTCAGCCAGACAAATATCCCGGTTTATCACAAGGTGGTGCTTGAGAACTACGCGATAAACGAAACAGACCCCCAGACAAGAAGGCTGGCTTACGCAAGGTTCAACACCGACATTGATGCAGGCATGCTGAAATCGGGGATAATAACTGCTTCATACCAGCAAACCAGGGAGGGAAGGTCGAGCCGGAAAAACAGTTCCGATATCCTCAGGCATGAACACGACAAAGTAAGGACTTTCGGATTATCCGCCGAAGCTCTTGTTTCAAATGACGATCTCTGGTCGGGCAATATCGGCGTTGAGTTTTACAGCGACCAGGTTAACAGCACACGTACCGATACCGATCTGGCGACCTCATCGGCCGCGGAAAAAAGAGGACTGTATCCCGACGGTTCGACAATGAACAGTCTTGCTCTCTTTACCGTACACTCCTTCGACCTGCCGCGCTGGAACGTTACTGCCGGAGCCAGGTTCAATTCTTATGTAATAAATGTTGATGACCAGGAGCATGGCATGACAAAGCTTACTCCTTCAGCGCTTGTGGGGAACCTTGCTTTTATGAGAAAACTGAATTCCGGATCCAGCCTGTTCATCTCGCTTAATACAGGCTTCAGGGCTCCTAATATAGATGATCTCGGAACACTTGGCATCGTCGATTTCAGGTATGAGACGCCAAACTTTGATCTTAAACCCGAGAGTTCCTTCCAGTATCAGGTCGGCTATAAGTACAGCAAAAACGGACTGAGGGGAGAGATCTACCTTTATCGCAATGAGCTTTATAACCTTATCACCAGGATAAGGGTTGAAGGACAGGAAACTGAGGGATATCCTCTTTATACAAAGGAAAACAGTGAAAGGGCTTATATTCAGGGATTTGAAACAGCCTGGGACTATTCACCCAAATCATGGCTGAATTTTTCGGGCAACCTTACCTGGACTTACGGTCAGAATATCACAAAGGATGAGCCGGTGCGCCGCATCCCGCCTCTGTTCGGAAGAGTGGCGGCAGAATACAGGCCTGACAACTGGCACACAGGGGCCGAGTGGATTGCTGCAGCCCGGCAGGAGCGCCTGGCCCAGGGTGATATCGATGACAACCGGATCCCCGATGGAGGAACTCCCGGATGGAACATATTCAATCTGAACGGTGGTTATACCTGGAACTTCCTGACAGCCGATTTAAGCTTCCGGAATATCCTGAACAAGGATTACCGGTATCATGGATCAGGGATAAACGGTTACGGTCGTTCCATCTTTCTGACCGTTCAGGTAAATTTTAGACAAGTGCAGTCAGGGAAACGATTATAATTACTTCTAAGGAGAAAAAACCCATTGCTGATGATAAAAGAATAGGTTCATTTATGCTTAAAATCAGGAAAACCACATCCAGAATCATCCTGGCTGCCTTTCTGCTTACTTTGGCAGTGGTTGCCGTTGCCTGTGCCGGAATGTCGGACCGTATTAAAAGCAAACACGAACTTCTTAACTTCAAAAATGCCAATGCCTCCGTCGTTATTTCTGAAGACGGTCAGCTTCTCGGGAAATATTTCTATGAAAACCGTACAAACATCACATTTGATCAGCTGCCGGGTCACCTTGTTGACGCTCTGATTGCAACAGAAGATGTCAGATTCTACGATCATCATGGGACCGATGCAAGAAGCTTTCTGAGGGTGCTCTTTAAGTCGATCCTGATGAACGACCGCGGTTCCGGAGGAGGGAGCACTATAACACAGCAACTGGCTAAAAATATGTTTGGCCGCGCAACCAGGGGATTTATGCCCATGGTCACCAATAAGATCAGCGAGCTTATAATGGCCCGCCGAATAGAAAAGGTATACAGCAAGAATGATATTCTTACACTGTATCTGAATACAGTTGCCTTTGGGGAAAACGTCTTCGGAATCGAAGCAGCCTCGGTAAGATTCTTTAATAAATCAACAGTCGACCTCGCCGTTGAAGAATCGGCAGTGCTGGTTGGCATGCTTAAGGCCAATACTTACTATAATCCCCGCCGTAATCCTGAAAATGCAAAGACAAGAAGGAATGTGGTACTGGGTCAGATGAAGAAATACAAGTTTCTTGACTCAAAAACTGCAGATTCTCTTTCACTGCTGCCGATGGTTATAGATTACAGCCGTAAAACACGGTCGGAAGGTATTGCCGATTATTTCCTGGTTCAGGTGCGAAAAGAGGCCGAAGAAGTCCTGAGGGGCTACAACTCTCCCGATGGCAGCGAATGGGATCTGGAAAGAGATGGCCTTGTAATAGCAACAACACTGAATTATTCCCTTCAGGATTATGCAGTACGCTCATTCAGAGAGCACCTGCAGGTTATGCAAAAGAGGCTGAACTCACAATACAGGACTTCGTCGGGCCGCCGGGCACTCGAGCAGGTTGCTGCAAGTGAACTCAAGAGGCTGGGCCTGGAAGACAGGGCATCTGAGATGAGGGTTCAGGAGATCTTTGACTGGGACAGCGCCTATACCGATTCGCTTTCAGTGTCGGACAGTCTGAAGCGATCGCTTCTTCTCCTGCATGCCGGACTTATGGCAATGGACCCGCAGTCGGGAGGCATTAAAGCCTGGGTTGGGGGGCTCGATTTCAAGACTCAGCCCTACGACCAGATCCTTGCAAGGCGTCAGCTGGCATCAGTGTTCAAGCCGGTTCTTTATGCCGCGGCCCTGGAAGATGGATTCGAGCCATGCCGCTACCTCGACAATGATTCAATAACCCTTTCGGGCTTCGATGACTGGAGCCCCGAAAATTTTGACCATTCATACGGCGGAAAATACTCCCTGTCAGGCGCTCTGGTCCATTCAATGAACGTTCCCACTTTCAGCCTCTACCTGGAGCTGGGATTTGAAAAGGTCAATGCGATGTGGCGAAAGATGCGCTTTTCATTCGAGCTCGACAACACCCCTTCGCTTGCACTTGGAACTGCTGAGGCAAACATCAGGGAGGTTGCCGTTGCCTATTCATCTTTTGTAAACGGAGGATACAGGATTGGGCCATGGTGCATCAGCTCGATCTCGACTTCATCCGGGAAGCTCATCTATTCAAGGGTGACAACCGAAGAAAAAATCAGGATTATGACCGACAGGACCAGCAATCTTATGTCAGCCATGCTGCAGAAGGCTGTCAGGGAGGGAACTGGCGTCTCGATGAACGGCGTTTATGGTGTTGATTTCCCGCTTGCCGGCAAAACCGGGACATCCCAGGATTATTCGGATGCCTGGTTTGCAGCTTTTAATCCCGGACTGGTTATTGTTTCGAGGGCCGGGGCATCAACAAGATCTATTCACTTCAACAGCGGATCGAATGGATCCGGAAGCGCCCTGGCCCTGCCGCTCGTGGCTCTCACCCTGAAGAAAATGAAGCAGAACCGGACTCTGAGCCAAAGCCTTATCAAACCTTTTCCCGGGCTTCCTCCTGAACTTGCCGGCGCCCTCGATTGCCCTGATTTCAGAGAAGATAGTTTTTTTGACATCATAATTGATATCTTTGAAAAGGATGAAAAGGAATACGACACCCCCGAGCGCAGGGTTCAGCGAAGGGTTAACAGTATACTGAGAAAAATTCTAAAGAAAAGAAAATATGAAACCCACATGAATTAAATAAACAAATACATATAATTTTCAATCATGTGGGTTCCATCATACCGTTAAAATCAAAATTCTATTATGATGAACGATAGATTAATTCACAAACTGACGGTGGTTCTTATGCTCACCTCGCTGACACCTGGAATTGCCTGCTCGCAAAACCTCAGCTGGACTCATTTCAGGGGTAACAACCTGAATGGTATTTCATCGGCCGTCAATATTCCGCTTGAATGGAATGAAAGCAATACCAAATGGAAGACCGCCTTACATGGAAACGGACATTCTTCACCGGTTGTCTATGGAAACCAGGTGTGGGTTACCACTGCCACTTCCGACGGCACTGAACTCTACGCGGTTTGCGTCGATTTCAGGACAGGAAAAGTAATTCATGACGTAAAGGTGTTTGATGTTGATGACCGCATAAGCAAGCACGGGATCAATACATATGCCAGTCCAACCCCATGCATAGAAAACGGATTCGTATATGTTCATTTCGGAAGCCTTGGCACAGCCTGCCTCAGAACAGGCGACGGCTCGGTGGCGTGGAAGCGGACCGACCTGAAATGCAATCATGTACAGGGACCGGGCTCATCGCCTGTGATCTACGGGAATCTGCTTATCCTGCACTACGAGGGCACTGATGTAAGGTTTATTGTGGCGCTTGACAAGGCCACAGGAAAACAGGTGTGGCGTACAGACAGGCCTGAGGAACCCTATAAGGCGCTTGCCAATATAGGAAAAAAGGCTTATGTAACTCCTTTGATCATGAATGTTAAGGGAAAGGATCTCCTTATATCAAACGGATCGGCGGTGTGCTGCGCTTATGAGCCGCTTACGGGGAAAGAGGTCTGGAGAGTGGTGGGAGGGGCCGAGTCGACTGTTCCGATGCCTGTGGCGTGGAACGGGAAGGTCTTTTTTTACGCGGGTTCCGAAAACAGTCCTGACGGCGGCACCTATACTGAAATGTTTGCTGTAAATCCCGACGGGAAAGGCGATATCACTTCAACCAACATACTCTGGAAAAAGCGTGATGACCAGGCGCATACTCAAATGCTAAGCCCCGTGGTAAAGGACGGCCTGATCTATACGGTCAATACGAGGAATTACCTTATGTGCATTGATGCTGAGACAGGAAAGGAAATATGGTCGGAAAGACTCAGGTCCGATCATAATGCCTCACCGGTCATTGCAGAGGACCTTGTCTGGTTCTTTTCGGTTAAGGGAGAAGTGACTGCCATACGCACGGGCCGTAAACCTGATATTGTATCGCGCATTCAGATGGATTCGGGAATCTGGGGTACACCGGCCTTTCTGGGGAAATCAGTTGTTGTCAGGACTGAAAAGTTCCTTTACAGGATAGAGAAATAGTTTTATGGATGGGGTTTGGCGCTCTGATAACCCTCTTGCCGCTGCTTCTTACCGGATTTGTTGCACGGATATCACTGAAGCGCAATTATTTCGAGATCTGCGGCCTTCTCTCGGGAAGCATGACCGATCCTCCCGCCCTTGCCTTCGCAAATGGAATTGCCCAATCAGAAACTCCATCAGTGGCATATGCCACAGTCTATCCCCTGGTGATGTTCCTGAGAATATTCATGGCACAGCTCCTGATCCTGCTCTTTGCCTGATCAGATTACCAATGCTATGAAACTAATACTGGTTGCCGCTTATCCTGTCAGATCCCGCTTAACTGGACCCCTTCAAAGAGCAACGAAGGGATCCTGATTGAATCATCTTCCCTGACATCATTACCCAACTCCTTAAGGTTGAACCAGAAAGTGTTCATGTTGCCGGCAATGTTCATTTCGTTGACGGGATGTACAATCTTACCGTCTTCAATGTAGAATCCCTCGATACCATAGGAGAAGTCACCTGTCGAGCCATTGCAGTTGCCCCCGATGAAACCGGTTATCAGCACTCCCTTTTTCATCGATGCAAGGAGTTCATCGAGATTCCTGGTTCCCGTTTCGAAAACCACATTGGAACTGCTTCCCGAAGTGGGTTTCATCCCCAGTTTCTTCCCGTAGTATGTGTCAATGTAATAATCTTTCAGCACCCCTTTTTCTATAATGGGACGCCTTACTGCGTTAAGACCTTCATCATCGAAAAGTCTGGACCCCTGTCCCGAAGGGATATGCGGGTCATCAATGGCTGTAAGTACTCCGGATGCCACCGGTTTGCCCTGTTTACCAATGAGGAACGATTGTTTCTGGTAAAGACTCGATCCCAGAAGTGATTCATACAAGGGAGAGAGCAGGTTGGCTGCAACCCTGTTTTCAACGATTACGCTATATAGTCCTGAATTAACCTTTTCAGGATCTGATTTCTTAAGAGCCCTGTCGAGGGCCTTTGTACCAATTCCCTCTTTCCTGAGCTTGTCGAAGAACAACTGGCTTTCAAACCAGTAGGCATTAGGACGGCCGGTGTTACTTTTCACCGAGACCTCCGCTCCGAGCTGCACTCCGGTCTTTTCCGAGCTGCCTCTGAAACCATTGCTTGTTACCATTATTCCGCTTGATAGACTGTCATAATAGTAAGAGCTGACCGACAGGATCCTTTCATCCTTTCCGTATACTTCATCCATCACTTTCTTTGCAAGATCGATCTTTGTCTTTGCATCAACCGAATCGATGCTCCTGTCAAAGATGCCAAGGGATGGACCGCCTTCCCTGTAGTAAAGTTCAGGCCCGGGAAGGGATCTGAATTCGTCAGCCGCAAGAAAGCGCGTAGATGCAATCGCTTCCTCAACAAACCTGAACAGTTCTTCCCTGTTCATCCTGTTGGTTGAATGAGATGAGTATTTCTTATCAACGTAAATGTCGATGGAAAGGTTAGCCCTGTTGGATTCCTTCAGGCTGTCAATTTTTTGGTCCCTGATCTCAATTTCAGTGCTCCGGTTGTCAAAAACCGAAACTGACACCTGTTCAGCTCCGCTTTTCAATGCATGTTCAATGACGGTATCGGCCAGAGCATATTTTTCATTTGTATTCATCATGATATTTTTTTCTGTTAAATGAGATTATTCTAACCCACAGTCAGCTTCCTGATCTTCACAGTAGGCATACCCATTGTTACCGGAACCGACTGACCGTTCTTCCCGCACATACCTCCTCCGTTGTCAATGGCTTTGTCATCGGCAACCATAACAATATCAGCAAGCGCCTGAGGACCGTTACCAATTATATTAATATCCTTGACCGGCTTTGTCAGTTTGCCGTTCTCGATCAGATAACCGAATTTCACAAAGAAAGTGAAATCACCCTGACCGATGTTCACTTCACCATTGCTGAAATAATCGACATATATTCCTTTTTTCACACTGGCAATTATCTCATCTTTCTTATGAGGTCCGTTCTCCATGTATGTGCTTCTCATTCTGGGCATCGGGATATGCCGGAAACTTTGCCTCCTTCCATTGCCCGTTGAAGGCACTTTATAGAAATCAGAGCTGATCCTGTCGTGAAGATAGCTTGTCAGCTTACCATTGCTGACCAGGAAAGTCTTCTCTGTGGGATTACCCTCATCATCAAAATTCAGGCTGCCCCGGTTCATCGGAATAGTGCCGTCATCGATGATAGTAACAAAATCTTCTGCAATCTTTTGTCCCATCTTATCACAGAAGATAGAAAGGTTCTTCCGGTTGAAATCGGCCTCGAAGGCATGTCCCATGGCCTCATGAAGAAGTATGCCCGACTGACCTGCTCCCATCACGATCTCCATTTCGCCAGGCTCCGGCCTGACCGCGCTGAAAAGTCTGGATGTTCTGTCGACTACTTCGGTTGATAGTTCATCAATCAGCTCATTGGTAAGGAAGTCCGGACCCATCCTGTAAGAACGGGTTACGTAGAAATTCTCGGTGCTCCCTTTATCTTCCATTATGCAGACCCCTGCGATCACGATTATCGGTCTGTAGTCCCATGCCAGCAGTCCGTCAGAATTATGGAAAAGGATGTAGGAGCTGTTGTCGTTGAGATAGACATTTACCATTGTTACCCGGTTGTCAGCAGCAAAGATGTTGTCATTCATTCTCTGCATGTAGGGGATCTTGTCTTTTATTGAAGTGTCCTCCCATGAACCCCTGATTGCATAATAGTTCGGCTTGACGTATTCTGTGATATTGGCAACCGAAAATTTACCGGGACTTTCGGCAATGTTTGATGCGGTTCTTGCCGCTTTAAGCATGGCTTCTTCAGTGAGGTCTTCCGAATATGCATAACCTGTCTGGTCGCCTTTAAGCACCCTGATGCCGACACCCGAAGATATGTTTGAATAGGCGCTGTTTACCTTGTTGTCTTCAAGTGCGCAGGTATTGCTTAGCGTATGTTCAAAAAAGAGGTCAGCATAGTCTGCTCCTTTTTCCATTGCCGCGGAAATTACTTTTTGCAGTGTTGCCCTGGTCACCTCAAAATGACTGAGATAGCTTTCAGCATCCGCTGAAAGCTTTACCGCCTTGCACGAATTTAAAAAAGGCGGTATGACAAGAGAACCTGCCGTAGTGATCCCGCTGATCTTGATAAAGTCACGGCGTTTTAATTGCATAGTGAATAGAGTTTTATTGTAACATCAAATTTATGCTAATTCTACGGTTTGTCTCCTTAATCCCTAAAAAACTATATTATCAAAAAAGACGGTAAATATTTCCGGTAGATGCAGAATCTTAAGATTATTTTGCGGCGTACCCTGAAAAAACCTGAGCAAAAAATAAAAATTGAACCTTTATTTTTTACTTTTGTATCTTTTTACCTATAAGCCAGTATATTACAATAATCATAATGAAAGTTCTCATCACAGGATCCTCAGGATCTATCGGAAGCGCAGTCGCCTCACACCTGGCGGAGAAAAATATTCCTGTTGTTGCTCTCGATCTGAGGGACTTGCCGGGTGCTTCAGGGAAAGGATATTATAAATTCTACAACTGCAGCATAACAGAGAAAGAAAAGCTTGAGAGAATTTTTGAGGATGAGCGTCCGACACACGTTGTTCACCTTGCAAGCACATTTCACAAGATCCGCGACAGGCAGCTGGAGTATCAGATTGATGTGGGCGGGTCGGAGAATATCCTGGATATATGCAACAGGACCACTTCAGTGAAACAGCTTATATTTTCAAGCTCCGCAACTATTTACGGCGCTCACAGGGATAATCCTGAATGGATCGGCGAGACCGATCCCGTCCGGCCGGGGAAATATGTATATGGCCTGAACAAGAAACATATTGAGGAATTACTCATGAATTCCCCGGTCAGGGCAGATCTTCAAAGGGTGCTATGCCGGATATGCACCGTCATAGGTCCTACCTACAACAAGCCTGCAACCATAGTGTCGATGCTGCTGAAAATAGGCTGGCTGCCATCTTTCACAAAAAACAACAGGGTCCAGTTCATTCATACCGACGACCTTACTGAACTGATCCGCCTGATTCTCAGGGATGATGAAATTGCAGGGATTTATAATCTGGCGCCTGACAGTTATTCTACGATCAAAGACCTTGTGCCGGGTAAGAAATTCATCTGGATACCCCTGGACCTTGTCAGACTGGTAATCTCCATACTGTGGCCCCTGAAACTTTTGAATCTCGAACCGGCCGGTGTGAACGCAAGTATTTACCCGATCGTGATTGATCCGAAGAAGATCATTGAGAGGTTCAATTACAAGTTCAGGTATTCATCCGACCAGGCATTTGAGGATGTAAAAAAGCGGAACATGATACCGGCTGATGCCAGATTTTAGCTTCCGGGATCCCCGATCCGGCTATTTAATACCTACAGTAACGACGGCGCTTTTCAGTCCCTTTGAATCGGCTTTCACCGTAAATGAACCCGTGGCACCCTTATCGGCTTTTACTATCACCAGGCAAAGCCCGTTGTAGGCTTTCCTTTGGGAGGCCTGGAACGGATCGTGGCTGGTGGCATCGCCATTGTCTACCGCAACTATCTTTCCCGGGCCCTGGATACTGAAATTCACAAGGTTGCTGCTGCGAGGCACCAAAGCGCCGTCCTTATCTTCAATCCTTACAGTTATAAATACCAGGTCGGTTCCGTCGGCAGTAATTGCAGGACGATCAGCTAAAGCTGAAAGCTTTGATGCTTTGCCTGTTGTTACAACTTTTTCCTCGGCCCAAAGTTCCCCGTTTTTGTATGCGACAACTTTCAATTCTCCCGGCTGGTAGACAACATCATCCCACCTGAGCCTGTATTCAAACTGGCCTTTTTTCTTCTTTCCGAGTGATTTGCCGTTAAGAAATAATTCAGCCTCATCACCCGATGTATATACATGAACCGGGGTAACCTGACCTCTTCTCTCCGGCCAGTTCCAGTGGGGAAGTATGTGAGCCATCGGAAGTTCGGGCCTCCATTTTGACTGGTACAGGTAAAAGCGGTCCTTCTTGAATCCTGCAATGTCAATTATCCCGAAATAACTGCTGCGTGAAGGTACTTCCGATACGTTCTGCATATATAGAAGGGCCTTTGCCTGATCGTATCTCCGCGTTCCGGGCCTCAATCCTGTCAGGTCGCCTCCGTAGGGTGTGGGTTCTCCGAGATAGTCAAATCCTGTCCATACGAACTCACCGAATACACCGGGGTGTTTATCCTGCATCTCCCATTGCTGGTCGGGTGTTGATGCCCATGCCGGATAGGAAAGATCGTAAGAAGAGACCTGGAATATGCCTTTGCCCGGCAGGTTATTGTTCAGGTCGCCTTCAACCACAGGGAAGAAATACTCACCCCTGGAGCTTACCGTCGACGCTGATTCGCTGGAGTGGAAGGGAAGGTTATCATTGTCTTTCAGGGCAAAGAAGGCATTGTACCTGTAAAGCCGGTAATTTATGCCAAAGGCGTCAACAGTTTTCTGAAATCCGTTAGTTCCTGATTCATCCCAGTTGCATCCCACAGTCACCGGTCTGGTGTTATCTTCCGATTTGATGATCCGCCTGAGGCTTTCTGACAGTGCAGGGTTATTCTGGTCTCCGACTTCATTTCCGGTGCTCCACATGAATACCGAAGGATGGTTGCGGTCGCGGCGGACCATTGCTCTCAGATCCTCTTCGTGCCAGGCATAGAAGAGCTTGTTGTAGTCGTTGCGTTTCTTGGGTGTCTTCCAGGCGTCAAATGCTTCATCCTGGACCAGGAATCCCATCCTGTCGCAGAGATCTAGCAGTTCGGGGGCTGGAGGATTATGGCTTGTCCTGACAGCATTGCATCCCATTTCCCTCAGTATCTCGAGCTGACGTTCGGCAGCCCTTATGTTGAAAGCGGCGCCGAGAGCCCCAAGGTCGTGGTGGTTGCATACACCATTGACAGGAACTTTTTTGCCGTTAAGAAAAAATCCGTCGCGCGCAGTGAATTCAAGCGTCCTGAAACCAAAATTGCCTGTACAAATATCAGAAGTCTCATTCCCATTGAGGACAGAAACTGCTACCCTGTAAAGCTCAGGGTTCTCAATATCCCAGAGCGAAGGCTCCTTTACATTAAGGTCAACCCTGAAAGTATGATCTCCGTTGGCGGGGAGCCGGGCTGCCGGCGAAGTGAATTCTGCCAGCGGAGCCGCTGTTGCATTGCCTTGTTTATCGAGTTTATACACGGAAGCCTTAATTGCAGCCGATACAGGTTTGGCGATATGGCTCTCGACTTCAGCTTTCACACTTACAACTCCGTTTTCCTTTTTGATCTCTGGTGTTGTAATATAGAGTCCGTTATACGAAACATGAAGTTGTGAGGTCTTAACCAGCCAGACATTCCTGTAAAGCCCTGCTCCTGGGTACCATCTTGAATCCCAGCTTTTTGTGTCGAGCCTTACAGCTATTACGTTTTCCTTTCCGAAGGCTGCATAGGGAGTCAGATCAAGCCTGAAAGATGAATATCCGTAGGGCCATCCGCCGACATGCTCCCCGTTGAGCCACACTTCTGCATAAGCCATGGCTCCGTCGAAGTCGATGTAGATCCGGTTGTTCCTGTCAGTTTCGTCGAGGGTGAAGTGCTTTCTGTACCATCCGATTCCTTTCCAGGGAAGAAGACCTGTGTTATTCTCAAGTGTATCACTGAAGGGGCCTTCTATTGCCCAGTCGTGAGGCAGATCAAGGGTCCGCCAGCTTTTGTCGTCGGCAGTCGGAAGCTGAAGTCCGGCAGGTTCTTTGTCGAAAGTGGCAGCATCTGTTGATGCATTGAAGAACTTGATGAATTTCCAGCCCTGGTTGAACGACTCGCGCGACCTGGGAGAATTCTGTGCTTCCGCCAGCGTGCACGCAAAGCTTGCCAAAAATGCAATGATTAAAAAGGAGGGTAGAAATCGTTTCATGGTCTTTGGTTTAGGTTTAAATTTTGTTCTAAAATAGACAATTCGGGCGAAAAAACGATGTCTTGGATGATAAAACAGGAATAGGTTGATGAAGAAGACCGAAGACCGAAGACCGAAGACAGAACCTTCATAACCGGAACAACTTTGAACTTTGAACTCAGAACTTTGAACTTTGAACTTTGAACTTTGAACTTTGAACAGGGACCTCCTCTATAGCATATTTGCATTATCTTTTTACTTTTGTCAGATTAACAAACATGAAAGATGAATCAATTCCGCTTCCCTGTTCTCTTCGCTGCTCTTTTTTCCTTTGCTTTGAATGTTGATTCCCAGTATCTTGCTCCATCACAGGGGACTTTCACCCGGCAGGATTCCCTTCGCGGATCAATAACTCCCGAAAGGGCCTGGTGGGATCTGACCTATTATCATCTCGATATTGCAGTCAATCCCGCCGACAGTACCATTTTTGGTACAAATACCGTGAATTACCGGGTGAAAACTGAATCGGAAGTAATGCAGATCGACCTGCAGCCACCGCTCGAGCTGACAAAGGCTGAACAAAATGGAAAATCGCTGATTTTCACCAGGGAAGGGAATGTGTACTGGATACGAATGGTAGAACGACAGGAGCCTGGACGGGTGTATTCTCTGGTACTTGATTACGGCGGCCGGCCAAAGGTATCGCACAGGCCGCCATGGGAAGGCGGGATAACATGGCAGCGCGACAGCAGGAACCAGCCTTTCATAGCCTCATCCTGCCAGGGCGACGGGGCCAGCCTGTGGTGGCCGTGTAAGGACCATATGTACGATGAGCCCGACAGCATGATGATAAGCGTGAACGTGCCATCGAACCTTATGGATGTCTCAAACGGCCGTCTCAGGAAAGTGGAGAAGCTCAGAAACAATACAACCACATGGCACTGGTTTGTGTCAAATCCAATCAACAATTACGGTGTAAATATAAATATTGGCGATTATGCCCATTTCTCCGAGGTTTTCAATGGTGAGAAGGGTAAGCTCGACTGCGATTATTATGTACTTAAGGATGATCTTGAGAAGGCAAAAGTTCAGTTCCGGCAGGCTCCCATGATGCTCGCCGCCTTTGAATACTGGATGGGACCCTATCCTTTCTATGAGGATGGATACAAGCTGGTTCAGGTTCCTTACCTCGGAATGGAGCACCAGAGTTCGGTTACCTACGGAAACGGATTCCGGAACGGATACAACGGAAGGGACCTGAGCGTATCGGGATGGGGGATGAAATTCGATTTCATCATTATTCACGAGTCGGGACATGAGTGGTTCGCAAACAGTATAACCTATGAAGATGCGGCTGACATGTGGGTGCATGAAAGTTTTATCAACTATTCCGAGAACCTGTACGTCGAGTACTATTACGGGAAGGACGCAGGAAGGGACTATGTCCTGGGATGCAGGGGAAACATAAGGAATGATCAGCCGGTCACCGGCGTTTACAATGTGAATGTAAGTGGTTCGGGCGATATGTATTACAAGGGCGGCAACATGCTGCATACACTGCGCCAGATAATTGACGACGATGAGAAATGGAGGGGGATACTGAGAGGTCTGAACAGGGATTTTTACCACCAGGTAGTAAAGGGATCGCAGATTGAGGCCTACCTGTCGGAAAAAACGAACCTCGATCTGAAAAGCTTCTTCGACCAGTATCTCAGGGATGTAAGAATACCGGTATTCGAGTATTTCGTACAGGACAACAAGCTTACTTACAGATGGAATAACTGCGTCTATGGATTCAATATGCCTTTGAGGATATATGTTTCGGGTGTCAGAAAGGATATAGTTCCGACAACCCGTTTTACCACTGTCAGTCTTGATAATGAAAATTCTGTAATTTCAGTCGATCCCAATTACTACGCGGGCAGTCTGAATATGACAGGGAAGTGATTTCCCGTACAATCAAAAAGAGCTGAAATTAACAGGTGTGTCCAGGGTTTTAGCCGGGCTTCCTGTTGGATATTTTTCGTATATTTCCGTATCATTAACAAACCTGAACATGAAAAAACCGATTGTTCTCATTATTACATTGATAATGGCGGAAGTTCTCTGCCATGGCCAGGAGAAGCCATTCCTCTCTGACATCTGGTCATATCTGGAAAACCCCGGTGTATTTGAGCTTAATCAGGTAGAGGGACATGTCCCCCTGATTCCCTATGCCAATATAGATCAGGCCCTTTCGGGGAATCCTGCCAGAAGTCCGTACCGTTTGTCACTTAACGGTATATGGAAATTCCATTATTCAGATACCCCTGAAGGAGTGGTATCAGACTTCTTCAGCGAGCGGTTCAACGACAAAGCATGGGACACCATCAGGGTGCCATCCAACTGGGAGATGAAGGGATTCGGCGACCCTCTGTTCAGGAATGTCACAACACCCTTCAGACCTGACCCGCCAAAGGTTCCCAGGGAATATAATCCTACAGGCTCATACCGCCGGACATTCACAATCCCTTCAACCTGGAAGAACAGGGAAGTTTTCCTGAGAATGGAAAAAACGGCTTCGGCATCATTCGTCTGGATCAATGGCACGGAGGTTGGTTACAATGAGGGAGGGCAGGAACCTGCTGAATACAACATAACCGGTTATTTAAAGAGCGGCAGGAACACAATAGCTGTTGTTGTATATAAATATTCCGACGGCTATTACCTCGAAAACCAGGATTACTGGAGGCTTGCTGGTATCTTTGATGATGTCTGGCTAATCGCAACTCCCCTTACCCACATTAACGACTGGGTAGCGACAACCGATCTGGACGTAAATTATACCAATGCAACCCTTGGCCTTTCAGTGGACGTAAAGAACTTTTCACGCCAGCCTGCCGAAAATTTGCAGCTCCGTGCTATACTTTACGACCAGAAAATGAAACAGGTAAAGACGATGCTGACTGAAAAATTCAGGGTTATGCCTGACTCACTGAATACGATTAAAATCAGTGAAGTGATAAACGGTCCTGACTTGTGGTCGGCTGAACACCCCAACCTTTACACCCTGACTTTTGAACTGCTTGGCTCCTCCGGTGCTGTTGCGGAGGTGATAACCGGACGGATCGGCTTCAAGGAAACAGAAATCAGGGATCAGGTTTTTTATCTCAACGGAAAGCCTGTAAAGCTGAATGGCATAAACAGCCATATGCAGCACCCGGTTACCGGGCACACAATGGATGAGGCAACAATAAGAAAGGATATGGATATTTTTAAGAGGTTCAATATCAATTGCGTAAGGACCTCGCACTATCCTCCGGTTACAAGATATCTTGAACTTGCAGACGAATACGGAATTTACGTTGTTGATGAGACCGGCGATGAGGCCCATGCAACCGAGTATCTTTCAAGAAATGCTGAATGGGAAAGGATGTACCGCGAAAGAGCGCGAAAGATGGTGCTTCGCGACCGTAATCATCCTTCAGCGCTGTTCTGGAGCGCAGGCAACGAAAGCGGGGAAGGCGAGAACATTTGTGCAGTTATCGATGAAGGCAGAAAATACGACAAGACCAGGTACTGGATGTACGGAGGCAATGCTTTTGCACACCGCTGCGAGGAGATAATCGGTCCCAGGTATCCCCAGCTGCGGGATCTGCTTACTGAAGTTTTCAATATACCTCCATCTGAGGATCCAAGGCCTTCCTTCCTCGATGAGTATCTTGCTGTGACCGGAAACGGCGGCGGAGGTCTCGACGATTACTGGGAGCTCTTCTACAGCAGTCCCAGGAGCATGGGCGGAGCTATCTGGGATTTTGTAAGCACCGGAATTACAGAAAAGGTAAGAACTCTCAGTGACCGGTCGGGAAACAATGTTCAGGCAAATATCATGGGAAGGGCAAAGCTCGTGGCGGGAAAGGAAGGGCTCGGCATCGACCTTAACGGCCACGATCAGTGGGTTGAGGTGTACAGGCATGATGCCCTCGAAACAGCCGGGGATAAACTTTCGCTTACACTCTGGGTTTATCCGCGTTCACTCAGTTCTTCAGCAGGAACCCTCATCACAAAGGGCAACTGGCAGTACGGCATCAGGCAGGTCAACGATGAAGCCCTGGAATTCTATGTTACCACCAGGCAGAAACAGACTGTGAAGATCCCTCTCCCGGAAAACTGGCTTTACAACTGGCATCATGTGACTGCACACTACGACGGCTCAGCCATATTCATTTCCATTGATGATACCGAAAGCGAACACATTCCCCTGTCAGGAAACATAAGGAACACCCCTTTCCCGGTAAACATAGGAAGGAATGCGGAAATCCACGGCCAGGAGACATCAGTCTATATCTGCGATGCGATAATCGATCAGGCAGGCGTATTCTCAAAATACATCTCATCCGAAATTCTGAAGGATCCGACCCCCGGCATCAGGCAGCAAGCTGACCTCTGGCTCGACTTTGAGGAGGAAAGCATTGATGGTGAGTTCTTCAGTTATGGTATCGGCGCCAGGACCTATGGCTCAATCTGGCCCGACAGACGTCCCCAGCCAGAGATGTGGCAGATAAAAAAATCGGCTCAGCCTGTCAGCGTCAGACTGGTATCGGCCGATAAGGGACTTGTGGAAATTACCAACAGATACCTGTTCACCAACCTGAATGAGCTGGAAGCCAGGTGGTCGCTTCAGCGTAACGGCGGAATTCTTCAGCAGGCAACCATTGACCTGGATATTGAACCCGGGGAAAAGGCAATTGTGAATATTCCCTTTGCCAGGCCTGAACCTGAGGCAGGAACTGAATACTTCCTGAATGTAAGTTTTCATCAGAAGCTTAAAGAAATGTGGGCCGACGCCGGATTTGAAATCGCGTGGGACCAGATGGCTCTCCACTGTTCAGCCCCTGCTGCTGTGAAGGAACCGGCTGAAAGAAATCCAGTTTCTTCGAAGGTAGCGGGGAACGATCTCATCATCAGCGGTAAGGATTTTGAATATGTGTTTGACAGATCAACAGGATCGGTCACCTCAATGAAGATCAGAGGCAGGGAGATTATAAGAAAAGGGCCCGGACTGAATGTGTGGAGAGCGCCACTGGCAAATGAAACTGATTCATGGACATTCTGGTCGTCAAACAACAAGCACCGTATTGACGGCTATGGCAGGATGGCAGCCACCGAATGGTATTCTGCAGGGATTGACAATATGAGCTTTCTTAATATCTCTTTCTCTTACGAGCAGGCCGGCGACTCAGCCATAGTGGTTAAATCGCGCAATATCTACACCACATCCAACGGAAGAGGTTCGTTCATAGACAAGTTGGAATACACTATTGATGACACAGGTATAATGTCAATCAGGAACTCGGTTGTTCCGAACGGCCAGATGCCATCGTGGCTGCCCCGGATAGGTCAGCAATGGATCCTTGACAAGTCGCTTGACAGGGTAAGGTGGTTTGGCCGCGGGCCGCAGGAGAACTATCCCGACAGGAAAAGCGGATACAGGGTGGGAGTTTATGAATCGACTGTGGAAGACATGTATGAGCCCTATCTCATACCCCAGGATTACGGACTGAGGACCGACAACAGGATGGTTCGGATAACAGATGCCGAAGGATCAGGGCTTGAGTTTACGGGTGACAAACTGTTTAACTTCAGCGTCCATCCCTACGCGGCAGATAACCTGACCAGGGCATTGTACACATACCAGCTCCATCATTCTGACGGGATGACGTTCAATTTCGACTATGCCACCAGCGGATTGGGCTGTACAGCCGCGGGAGTATTCCCCGAATACCAGGTAATGCCCGGGAGGTACGATTTTGCAGTCACCGTGAAGCCGGTTTTTGCTCACGGAAATTAGCAGGTACTACCGGTCTTCGGCAGCCGTTTTGCCGGGCCGGGATTATGGATTTGTCGGGGGGCGCTACCTCATATGTGGGAAGAACCCAGTCATATGAGCTCAGTTTCACCTGGGCCTTGGCAGTGCTCCAGAATGATAACATGATAATCGCCGCAAACAGGGTTCCGGATTTGAAAAATAATGCTGGTTGTTTCATTTCTGATGTTTTTGCATTTAGCCTGAGAAAAAATAACTGAAAAAATCCCTGAAATAACAATTTCAATCCATTCATTGCAAACACTGATCAACGAATGCTTAAAGTTAAGGGTTTAAATTGATCAAAATTCATAACTTTATTCGTTCCAATCCAAAGGGCAGTTCACAACCTTACGTTTTAACAAACATTATGTTATGTCGAAAATAGTTCTGATTCCTGCACTTGTATTATTTCTGATCAGTCCGGAAAGATGCACCGATAATCAAAAAATGACCCCGGAACAGAAGCGGAAACTCATTCAGCTGCGGCAGGAGGTTTCCGATGACCTTACTGGGAATATCCTTCCTTACTGGACAAACCTTATGGTTGACAATGAAAACGGAGGATTTTACGGCCGGATCGATGGTAATGAAAAAATTTACCCTCAGGCGGAGAAGGGAGGGATACTGAATGCCAGGATACTCTGGACATATTCCTCTGCCTACAGAGTGATGGGAGACACCTCTTACCTCCGTATCGCCACAAGAGCCAGGGATTACATACTGGACCATTTCATCGACAGGGAATCAGGAGGCGCATTTATGAGCGTCAATGCCGACGGAACCCCGGGCAATACAAGGAAACAGGTTTATACAAATGCGTTTTTTATTTATGCGCTTGCTGAATACAGCAGGGCAACAGGCGATAAAGCTTCACTGGAAGAGGCAAGAAAGATATTCGGCATGCTTGAAAAACATGCAGCCGACAGGGAACACAGCGGATATTTTGAGGTTTTCAGCAGGGAGTGGGAGCGAATAAGGGAGCGGCTGATAGGAGAAGAATCAGACCTCACAGAAAAGACAATGAATACCAGCCTCCACGTGATGGAAGCATATGCAAACCTTTACAGGGTGTCGGGTGATAAGGAGGTGGGAGAGAAGCTTGAAGCAATGGTCAGGATCTTTCTCGATAAGATAATCGACAAAAATACATCACATCTGATACCTTTTCTCGACAGAAGCTGGAACAGCACGGCTCATATTGATTCGTACGGCCACGATATTGAAAGTTCATGGCTGCTGTATGAAGCTGCCGGACTCCTGAACGACAAGGAATTGCTCGAACAGACAGCCAAAGCATCCATTGCCGTTGCGAATGCGGCCGCAGAAGGACTTCGTCCCGATGGAAGCATGGTTACGGAGAAGAATCATGCAACCGGACATGTCAGTCCCAGGAAGTCGTGGTGGGAGCAGGCCGAATCGGTTGTTGGATACCTCAATGCCTTTGAACTGACGGGCGACGAAGCGTACCTCCAAAAGTCGCTCAGATCGTGGGAATACATCAAACAGAATTTCATCGACAGAAAGAACGGCGGATGGTACAGCTACGTCTCGGAATCGGGAGTGCCTTCCGGAGACAAGGCCGGATTCTGGATATGTCCCTATCACAGCGGAAGAATGTGCATGGAAATATTGGAAAGAGTAAGGGAATGATTCAGATCTTTACTAAATTTGGGTGAGTTAATGTCTGAATAATATGTACACTTACACATTTGGCGGCAAGAACGGCACAAGGCACGTTCTGCACGAAAGCACCGACATGGTCGCTGTGCGCACCCGAAACTCAAGGGATCTCGATACTGCCGTGATCTCGGAAAAAGGAAAGAAGGCTCTCCTTAGCCTTAAGATGGTTGCGGAATTCCCCGAAGCTGATATAACTGTTTTCAGGACGAAGGCGGCGGTAAAAGACAGGGTTGCAGCCAGGAACAAGGCGAAGTCAGCGCTGAAAAAGGAACCTGAGCTCAGATTCGTCGGTAAGGTGCTTGTTGAGGAAGATGGAAAAACAGTGGTACTGTATACCGAAAACATCTTCATAAAGTTCCACGACGATGTGCCTGCAGGCAGATGTGAAGAGATCGTTTCGGCTAATAATCTTAAGATAAAGCAGAAGACTGGTTTTGCAGAAAACTCTTACTTCGTAAGCGCCCCTGAAGATACCGGACTCCGGATTTTTGAGATAGCTGAATCGCTCCTGCAGATGAAAGAGGTGGAATTGTGCCACCCTGAACTGATAAGAAAAAGGGGATTGAAGGGTATCAATGTCAGGCAATGGCATCTGATGGCAACAACAATCGACCAAACAGAGATTGACGAGGGTGTCAGGGCTGATCTGGCTCATATGATTACCCGCGGCGACAACATTACCATTGCACTCATCGACGACGGCTTTGATATTGACCATACCGAGTTCAACAGTCCGGGCAAGGTGATTCATTCACGCGACATATCGTCAAACAGCAATGATCCACGTCCGCGAAACACCTGGGACAACCATGGCACTGCCTGCGCGGGCATTGCAGCTGCAGTTGGAGAAGAGGCATCGGGAGTCGCTCCCGGGGCATTGCTGATGCCTGTCAGGCTCAGCTCGAGCCTGGGATCGATGGCCGAGGCAAACGCCTTCCTTTGGGCGGCCGATCACGGCGCGGATATCATCTCATGCAGCTGGGGACCGGAAGATGGCAACTGGTCCGATCCGGGCGACCCTGTTCATACAACCCTGATCGACCTTCCCGACAGCACGAGGCTTGCAATCGATTATGCAGTTACAAAAGGGCGCGGCGGCCTGGGATGCGTTATTGCTTTTGCCGCCGGCAACGGGAATGAGGCCTGCAGCTATGACGGCTATGCAAGCTATCCGAAGGTGATGGCAGTCGCCGCATGCAACGACAGGGGAAAAAGATGCATTTACAGCGATTACGGAAAAGAGATATGGTGCTCCTTTCCCAGCAGCGATCTTGGCTATGAGCCCTTTAACCACCCCGACCCACTTACTGCCGGAATCTATACGACCGACAGGACAGGAAGGGCAGGCTATAATTCAAAAGGAGATTACACCGACAGCTTTGGCGGTACATCAGGTTCATGCCCCGGTGCGGCCGGAACTGCTGCCCTGATCCTGTCGGTTGATCAGAATCTTACATGGGAACAGGTCAGGCGCATCATCAGGGATACCTGCGATAAAATTGATCTTGCCGGAGGGGAGTATGATTCCGGAGGACACAGCAATCTTTACGGATTCGGACGGATCAACGCCGAAAAGGCAGTTCTTATGGCTCTCTCGCTTAAATCAGCATCTTCAGACGGCAGACAACAACAAACGCGGAGGAGAAAAACAGGTGAGGAACGAAAAATCAATGCCTAACTTTCCATAACATGAGCAGACAAGTTATTTCATCGGCTGATATCCGGCGCATAAACCAGATTCAGTCAGAAAACAAAAACACCGGACAGGCAGTTTCCCAGGCAACCCGCGACACATACTCAGACCGGTTGTTTAAATACATTCCGGCCGAGATTGTTGCCGGCTATATTTTTGCAGCCGGGATGCTGGAGAACCTTACAAAGGCTGGCGAGATCAGTCTTTTTCAGTGGGGATTGTTCCTGATCTTCCTTATACTGACACCTCTCTACCTGTGGAGAGTACAAAAGGTGCAGAAAATAAGCCAGCATATCATTTCTGCACTCTCGTTCGTGGTTTGGGTTTTTGCTCTTGGCGGACCTTTCTCATTGTTAAGCTGGTACAACCCTGTTTACGGAGCTGTTCTCCTGCCGGTCTTCACTCTGGCAGTGGCGATAGTGGAAGCGGATTAGCATTAGTTATGGGCTGCTGACTTTCAAAGCTTACCCCGTGATGTTTTTGACAGTGGTTCCCTTACAATCCTGACCCGGATGCTCACGGTATTTAATCAGAATAATAGTAAAACAGCAGAGAGAACTTTGAAGACAGAGTGCCTTTGACTATCTTTCAGCCGATGATAGTATACAGTACCAAAAAATACAAAAGAATGAAAAAGATAGCAGTATTATTTCTGACGGTCCTTGTAACATCCGCGGCTGCTGTCCAGGTAAGCTTTGGACAGGGCAATGCAGGTGATAATGATGCACTTGTCATACGTAATTGCACGGATTTTAATGTTACCGGCGATGGAACCAATGATCAGTGGAAAAAAACTGACTGGGTTTTCCTCAGTCATCAGGGATCTGATTTCATCGATTATAAGACAAAGGTTAAAGTTCTGAGTTCTCCGGCAGGGATATATTTTCTCTTCGATTGTGAGGACGAAAAGCTGACCACCACTCTTAAAGGCGACAATCTCAACCTGTGGGAAGAGGATGTGGTTGAGTTATTTCTGTGGACTGCAGAGGATTTTCCCGTATATTTCGAGTATGAAGTTTCACCGATGAATTACGAACTGCCTATTCTGGTTCCCAATTACAAGGGGAAATTCCTCGGCTGGCTGCCCTGGAAATACGAAGGCGATAAAAAAGTTGTTCACGCCACCTCGGTCAGGGGAGGGGAGAAGGTTAGCGGAGGTAAGGTCACCGCCTGGACTGCTGAGTTCTTCATACCCTACAAGCTCCTTGAACCATTGCCGCAGGTTCCGCCGGAACCTGGCACCAGGTGGAGGGCAAATATGTACAGGATCGATTACGACAAAGGCGCCGCCCATTTTTCATGGAAGAAGACTTCAGGTACTTTCCACGATTATAACCGCTTCGGGAGCTTTATCTTTGAATAGGCCGGAAGAAAGCAAGCTTGATTCTATTGATGGATATTGCTTTTATTGAGGTTTGCCTCAAGAAGGTTCCTTAATTCCGTGCTTTTAGCATAGTCGATGGCAGTCTTTCCGCTGTTGTCCTTCAGACCGGGATTGGCTCCCCTTTCCAGAAGCATTTTGACGATATCGGTGTGTCCGTTCATCGAGGCAACCATAAGATCGGTGTATTTTGCAGTCTTGTGTGGATCTATCCTGGCATTCTTTTTCAGGAAGACCTTCACCACAGCCACCTGTCCGCTCCTGAATGCTTTTATAAAGGCGGTTGCCCTGTCGGAATTGGCAATAACATCATCCAGCGACCCTTTACGGTCAGCAATGTTGACCGCTTCCAGGACTCCGTCATCGCGGGTGGCTACCATGGCTGTCAGGTTCTCACTGAAGCTGAAATCCTTGTTGTAACCCCTGTATAGTTTTATGCTGATACTGTCGGCTATCTCATCCCTGGCGGTTATAACCAGGGCTCTTGTACCATCGGTGTCGAGCGAATCGGGTCTGGCTCCTCTCTCGAGAAGGGTTTTGACAATGCCGGTATGGCCGTTCATCGCGGCCAGGAAAAGTGCGTTTGACCCGTCGGACGACTTCAGGTTGATATCTGCACCTGAAGCCATCAGCAGTTTTGCGTAATCAGTCTGACCGAGCATGGCGGCAGTCATCAGGGCCGAAGTTCCACTGTTGTCACTGAGATTGGGATCCGCACCGTTGTCGAGCAGAAGCATGGCTGCATAAGTGTTCCCGAACAGTGATGCCTGAATCAGTGCAGTGGTCCCGTTCCTGAAATCCTGCATGTTCGGATCAGCTCCGTTGGCAAGCAGAAGGGATACGATCTCCTCATGCCCGTTCTGGGATGCAAGCATCAATGCCGTATATCCGTCGGATGCCTGAAGATCGGGCTTTGCCCCCTTTAAAAGAAGCAGCCTGACAACTTCGAGGTGTCCGTTCTGGGAAGCCATCATCAGGGCATTGGTTCCGTCCAGCGCCTTGATCTCAGGGTCAAATCCCCTTTCGAGCATCATCTTAACGATCCTGTCGTGACCGTTGTAGGCGGCAAACATGCCGGAAGTGGCCCCGTCAATTGCCTGGATGTTGGGATCCGCTCCCCTGCGGAGAAGTATCCTGCAGGCCCTGGAGTAGCCCTGCGAAGCAGCATACATCAGCAGACTCCTGTCGTACATGTCGGTGTAATTGACATTATTCATCGTTTTGGCCAGCTCGACTGTGCTTGAAATATCTGCTGCTTTCTTCTGGCGTGCCATGGATTTTGTTAAGGGAGTGTCCTGGGCCATGGTTTCCGGGATGACACACAGAAGTGAAATTACTGTTATTAGGATTATTTGTCCGGCTTTCATATGATGGTGGAAAAACTTGTTGGTTATTCAGCCAATAAACAAATAAAATGCACGATTATTCTGCCAAACCGTGGTATTGGCAGGGACAATAAAATTACAAAATAATGAAATGAAAATCAAGCCTGCATCCATCCTTAAGCATATAAAATCTTCTTAAGGCCTTATGCTCCTTACCTGCCTGCCACTTTATCCGGAAGGATTGAGGGATTCAGAAATATCAGGAAGAATATCATTGCAAATGAAACCTCGTGGAGTTCACTGTCGCGGTACATCTGAATCAGTAATATCATCAGCGTAACAACAACTATGACTATTATGTGCTGAATTCGGGGAACAGGTACGCAGAATCTGTCATTCAGTCTTCTGACTGCCGGTACCTTCAGCACCAGCGGCCTCCAGACAAGGAAATAAATGCTCAGGACCACAAACAGCAGACTCGAAAAGATGATCTTGTTGACACTGTGTCCGCCAACAACCAGGTTATGCAGGTTCGTTTCAGCCTGCTTGTTGTGAGTGAGAAAGAAATCACTGCTTTCAATGCCGAAGATCCTTTGTCCCCAGCTTATTTCATCACCGGCCGCGAAGAAGAAAAGGAAAGCCAGCAGAGCCCAGATGAAAACACCGGTGTACTTTCCGGAGGAGCGGTACTGCAATGCCCGGTAAATGCAGACCAGACTCGACAGGAACAGGAAGAAAACAGTTGCGTATTCAACAAAGCCATCTTCCTTTACAAGTTGCTGAAATGTTTCCTCATCAGGAAGATACCTGAGGTAAAGGGCATAGGAGATGATAAGAATCAGGGCAGCGCTTACCAGCACCTCAATGCCCCGGATAATTTTTAATTTATTCATGGGTCGGTGAATTGAGATGGCAAAAATACAAAAAATAATCCTGTCGGAGACAATGAAGGGGATCAGTGGTAATAGTGAAAGCGGAAAACAACCGGATTATCAGGCTCCCAGGAGTCCAAGTCCGTAGACTGCTCCGGATGGCGCGCAATTCTGATTGAATTTGTCTTTCATGGCTTTTTTTAAGTAATTCTGAAAATGTTGAAGATCCAAATTTACATCTATGAAAAGAGAAAGTCAAGGAAAGCGGCAACGGAAATCCGGAAAAATATAGTCATAGTGTCAGAAATAACGATAAAATATTATCGAATAACGATAAGAAACCATATGAGAAACAACAATTATTTTACCTGAAACGATATGGTTTTCAGGAAGGGGGCTGAAGCCCCGGAAGACGTGCGGGGCGCTTCAAACCGTTGGCTGAAGCCAACGGTAACAAAAAAGAAGATGCCAGATTAACATTCCTTATAGAAATCTACCAAGTCAGGAAAAGAGAGTTGCCACCAGATTCTTCCTGTTGCCGTCAGATTCATCTGACGGTAAAACAGCCCCCCTCTCTGGTTCCGGGACTTTAGTCCCATAATTACCCATGGGGGCTGAAGCCCCCGGATTGGTACCACAATTTGTAATTAGGAAACAGAAATTTTTGCAGAAATAAACGGAGGGAGTTTCTTCTTCTGTTTTAACTATAAAGCCTGATTGTTTTACAAACTGTAAGTAAAAATAAATCAGCGTTTAACATTTTTTAATATAAAAATTATTACCTTTGTGGCCTTTTAAAAGTAAAAGCATGGAACGTACAAAATCAGGCAAAAACGCAGTAAAAACCAAGTATCTTAGAATTGATCACAAAACTGTTATTGAGATTTCAGCGGACATTCCGGATGACGTTGCCCGCGAACATTATTTTAGGAACAGGGGATTGAACAATCCTAATCAGAAAAGAAACCTGGTTATCAATTAACCGGTAAGAAGAATTTCAAGACAGTCCGGACATCGGGTAAAACCGGCCTGTCAAACGGTAAATCGGGGGAAATGCCGGCAAGGCGTACAGCCTTTTCATATAAGATCCACGACAAACGACTCATGACGCACGGCTTCAAACAGTTGCCGTCAGTTGTTGCGTGCCGCATACCGTTAATCGCAAGCCTTGTCATTTTCTTTTGCGGATTTTCTTTTTTTTATTTACCTTGCAAATCAATTGATTTAGAATGGTATAGAAATTTCTTTCAAATGAAACGAAACTGGGCGAGAAAAATAATTGGCGGGATGAGTCTTACTACAGCAATGTTTATTTTTCAGGCCTGTTACGGTACTCCTCAGGATATGGGACTTGATATGCTGGTCGAAGGACAGGTAAAATCCCTTACATCAGGATTGCCGGTCAAAGGTATAAAAGTATCAGTTGTTGATTATATGCAGTATGATATAACCGATGAAACCGGCAAATTCTCATTCTATACTGAAATGATTGAAGGGATAAGACTTCAGTTTCAGGATATCGATTCAAATGAGAATGGACTATTTGCAGATAAGGATACCGTGCTGACAGCAATATCCGAAAAGGTTTATCTGGATATAATGCTGGAAAATAAATGATTTCTTCCCTGAAAAGATATGCCTTCAGAAGATTCAGGAAATCGGAAACAGAACTTCACGAACTTAATTATCTGTTCTGGGAATGCACTACCAGGTGCAACCTGAACTGCCTGCATTGCGGCAGCGATTGTTCAAAAGACAGCGTCTTCCCCGACATGCCGCCTGGAGATTTTCTGAAAGCGATTGAATCCATCAAAGTAACAGCCCCGAATTTCACTGTTGTATTTACCGGAGGAGAACCGCTCCTTAGAAAAGACATCGAACCATGCGGCAGGGAGTTGAGAAAAAGGGGAATGAGGTGGTCAATTGTCTCTAACGGACAACTCTATGACAGGCAAAGACATGCCTCCCTTCTCAGCGCCGGAATGGGAGCGCTTACACTAAGTCTCGACGGACTCAGGGAATCTCATAACTGGCTCAGGCACAATAAGCGCAGCTTCGACAGGGTGCTTGATGCAATTGAACTGGCAACTTCTTCCAAACGTCTGAATTTTGATGTTGTCACCTGCGTAAATCAGAAAAATATTTCTGAACTTGGTCAGATTAAGGAATTGCTCGTATCAAAAAATGTCTTAGCCTGGCGATTATTTACAATATTACCTGTCGGCAGGGCAGCCTGCAATCCGGATTTACTGTTATCCGATAATCAATTTCTCGGATTAATGGATTTTATCACTGAAGAAAGAAAAAGAGGGGAAATTGATGTTAAATTCAGTTGTGAAGGTTATACAGGCAGATATGAGGAATCAGTAAGAGACAGTTATTTTTTCTGCAGGGCCGGAATTAACATCGGATCAATCCTTATCGACGGTGCAATATCCGCCTGTCCCAACATCGACAGATCGTTTTCGCAAGGGAACATTTATAAGGATAATTTTTATGAGGTGTGGCAGAATAATTTCAAACCATTCAGAAACAGGGAATGGACAAAGACTGGTCAGTGTGAGATGTGCAGTGAATACAAGGACTGTCAGGGCAACGGATTTCACAACTGGCATGGAGACAGGAAGAATGTTCTTGTCTGCCATCACTGGAAAATTGAGAATGCTATGAAAAGTCAAATTACTCCAATGCATCCTGCTTAAGATATTAACGAAACCAGCCCCTGAATTAACTTGCAGCATGATGAAAAAAACTTTCCGGTTGCTTATTCTTTTTTCTGTGACTTTCTGTTGCTGTGCCAGTCCGAACAGGAAAAATGAAGTATCCTTAAATGACAGCCTTTCCATTGATGAGATTGAAAAAACCGCAGAATATCCACCCTTGCCGCCTCTGGAACCGGGAGAAATCCATATCACGGAGGATGCCTTCGGACCGGCAATCAGTCTTACCGGTATGCCCCTCGAAACCAAAGAGATTACGAGAGCTGTCCAGCTGCTTGTAAAGGATGATTATCTGATATTGCAGAACCAGAGGCCCGACAGTCTTTTCATGATATTTGAGTTGCCTGAAATGAAATGCGTTGCTGCATTTGGCCGGACCGGGCGGGGACCGGACGAATTCGGGTTTCCGAAAATAGTTAAGACAGAGGAAGACTCCATCCTTTTCTACATATATGAACAGGTAACTGATAAAGTATATAAAGTTGCAAAGGAACGAATGATTCCGGAGTGCTATCTGACTCTTCCTAAACAGGAGCATTTTGGTGACAAGCAGATAGTGTTTTTTGATGACAGGACCGCCTGGTATGCTGCATCCACATCACGGGGGAAAAATATTTATTACTTTAATAAAGACAGTGCACCCAATGAGAAAAGCATGGCTGATCTTGCAATTCCCCGTTTGAAAGGATCGTGGACAACCTATACCGGTGATTTCGGGACAAACTTTGCCTGCGGACGGATAGCCTACGCCTACAAGTATTTCAAAAGGCTCAGGATCATTGATATGAGTAACATGAATCAAAGGGAAATTATCTTTGATGCAGATGAACTGGCTAAAGGACAGAATGATATTCAGAATCTTGAGCCTACAAATATCACCCATTTCTGGGGGATGTCACCCGGTCAAAGGCAGGAAGATGGAAAAGATTTTGCGCGGATGATATCGACATAAAGCATTACAGACTAAACACTGCTGCAGGCAGCTATCATAAAATACTCTGCCAGCTTCAGTTCAACTACTGAATATATACCGGAATTACCATGAGAACCAGTTCAATAATCTTTTCCCTGTGCTTTCTTTTAAGCTTCTCCTGCAGGAATGAGAAAAATATCACTAAAGAAGATTCAGAATTAATTCCTCCTTATCCTCTTACAATCAATGTAAATGAAGGATTAAAAAATCAAACCACAATCAGGCTGAGTGATGTTGCTGACAGCATCAGATACGTAATTTTTTCGGAAGAAAGGAATGTAGCCATCAATTTTGTTTTTGAGGTGGCGCTGACAGATTTCGCAATAATAGCTTCTGTGTCACAGTGTCCCTTTCTTGTGTTCGACCTGAAAGGTAAATTCCTTGATACGATCGGACGTTTTGGTAGAGGACCTCACGAATATATGCCAGGGAGCAAATTCTCTGTCGATCCGGTTTCCGGTGACATAATTGTTTACAGGAATTTTTTACATGATTTTATCAGTTTTGATTTCAACGGCGGATTTATTGATAATGACATTCCCGAACTTTCAGGCAGTATCGAATCATTTGTATGTTTGCCCGGTTCGAGGATGGCGTTGTTCCCGGCATATGATGGACGGGAGGTCCTTGACGACAATATCAGAAAATCCATGATTCTTATGGGTCTGTCTGACCAGAATGGAATTAGGTTGTCTGAAATCAGCCACCCGGCACAGGATATTCCCGCCGATTTTGTCGCTTCCAGATTTATTGCCGGAGCGCCAGTAAACAGGAATACTTATTTCAAAAATGAAATTGTAACTCCATGTTATGAAAACTCTGTTTACAAAATAAGCTCCGATTCAATATATACCGGGTTTAGTTTAACTTAAAAACCCACCGTCTCAGACGGTGGTAATGTAATGTTAGCTACGCATTGATTTACTATATTTGGTGAATGAGTAAATATCGTAAATTAACGCATGTAGTATATAAATGTGATTACCATATAGTATTCACACCCAAGTATAGATTTCGCATATTGACTGGTCAAATAATGTCTATGTTGGAGCAGGATATCAGGAGCATTTGCCAGTGGAAGGATGCTGAATTAGCAGAGCTGAGTATCCAGATTGATCATGTCCACATGATTGTTTCTATTCCGCCAAGAGTGTCTGTATCAGACTTCATGGGTATCTTGAAAGGGAAGACGGCAATAAAGATGTTCAAAAGTTACCCGAATCTGAAGAGGAAGCCATATTGGGGGAATCACTTCTGGGCTCGGGGATATTTTGTGAACACAGTCGGCATCAACGAAGAAATGATTCGTCGATATGTGAAATATCAGGAAAACAAAGAACGTCAAGAAGAACAGGATCGTTCGGATTATACCCTCTTTTAGAGGGTTGTGTTGTTAAAGCCACCTCCTCTGGAGGTGGTAGTTTAC
>DIWB01000064.1 GCA_002428385.1 Bacteroidales bacterium UBA6117 | reverse complement strand
GCCATGAAATAATCGGGATATGTCTTCCGTAGTTCTGAACATTTCATCCTGCTCAGTGCCAGCTGTGAAAGGAAAAGTGCAATGCCTGCAATTGCGTCGCGGCCATAGTGGATATCAGGATAAATGACGCCTCCGTTTCCTTCACCGCCTATAACTGCTCCCCGTTTCTTCATCTCCTCAACAACATTGACCTCTCCCACTGCTGCCGTGAAATATTGTCCTCCATGCTTTTCAGTTACATCTTTCAGCGCCCTGGTGCTTGAGAGATTTGAAACGGTATTTCCCGGCCTGGATGCAAGAATATAATCCGATACTGCCACCAGTGTATACTCCTCGCCGAACATAGATCCATCCTCGCAGATGATTGCCAGGCGGTCGACATCGGGATCAACAACGAATCCCACATCGGCCCCCGACCGGGCTGTAAGTTCAGATATCTCAGTCAGATTTGCCGGAAGGGGTTCGGGATTATGGGCGAAATGTCCGTCAGGAGTGGTGTTGAGCTCTATAATCCTGCTGACTCCAAGCGACTTCAGAAGAGCTGGTACAATTATGCCTCCCACTGAGTTCACACAGTCGATGGCCACTGTGAAATCAGCCGCCTTTACAGCTTCACGGTCAACCAGATCGAGTGCCAGCACCTGCTCTATATGTACTCTGCCCCATGAATCATCATGAACATAGGAACCGTAGGCATCAAGAGGAGCATAACAGAAATCTTCAGCCTCAGCAATCCCGAGCAGTTCGGTGCCGTCTGCTCCCGAAAGGAATTCTCCCCTTTCATTCAGGAGCTTAAGTGCATTCCATTCGGCAGGATTGTGACTGGCGGTTATAATAATTCCCCCGCGCGATCCGGTTCCTGTTACAGCAATCTCAACGGTGGGTGTGGAAGCCAGACCTATATCGGTAACATCTATCCCGAGGCTCCTCAGGGTGGTGGCAACGAGAGAACTGACCATGCTTCCCGACCTGCGGGCATCGCGGCCGATAACAACCATCAGCTTTTTACCTCTGTGACGGCGGCCAAGCCATGTACCATACGCTGAAGCGAATTTTACAATATCGACTGTTGTCAGGCTCTCGCCCGGTCTCCCTCCAATTGTACCCCTGATTCCCGAAATAGATTTTATCAATGGCATATGCTTCCGTTTTTAGTTGCAAAAGTGCAAAAGTAACCCTAAATCGTAATATTGTCAAATAATTGTACCTTTGCAGCCTGAATAAAATCCATATGGAACAAAGGAAAAATCTCCGGGCCTCCCGCCCGAAGAGGGAAAAATCCGGATCAGATAAAGAAACTGGCACTAACAGCGAAATGAGACTGAACAGGTTCATCGCCCACAGCGGCATCTGTTCACGCCGCGAAGCTGATGAGCTGATAGCAGGGGGGCAAATCACGGTCAACGGGAAGGTGGTTACCGATCTGGGAACAAAGGTACTGCCCAATGATGATGTGAGATATGGCAAAAAGAGGCTGAGCTCAGAAAAGAAAGTCTACATTCTGCTCAACAAGCCGAAGGGTTATGTGACAACGGTCGAAGATCCGCATGCCGACCAGACCGTGATCGACCTGATCGGAGATGCCTGCACCGAACGGGTCTACCCGGTGGGACGCCTCGATAAATCAACTACTGGAGTCCTGCTGCTCACAAACGACGGCGACCTGACCGGAAAACTTACACACCCTAAATACAAAAGGAAAAAGATATATCATGTTTTCCTCGACAAGGCAGTCACAAGAAACGATCTCGAACAGATTGCAGCAGGAGTTGATATTGATGGTGAAATCATTGCGGCTGATGCCGTCTCTTATGCTGACCTTGACGATAAAACACAGGTTGGCATTGAGATTCATTCAGGCCAGAACAGGATAGTGAGAAGAATCTTTGAAAAACTGGGCTACCGTGTAAAAAAGCTCGACAGGGTTTATTTTGCCGGACTGACAAAGCTTAACCTGCCGAGAGGTAAATGGAGATTCCTTACCGATAAGGAGATAAGCATGCTGAAAAGAGGAATATTCTAAACAACAAAAATGAATCACAAATCAGGTTTCGTAAATATCCTCGGAAATCCCAACGTCGGCAAATCAACCATAATGAATGCACTGGTTGGTGAAAAGCTGTCTATAATAACATCCAAGGCACAGACAACACGGCACAGGATAATGGGAATCGTGAACGGGGAGGACTTTCAGATAGTTTATTCAGATACCCCGGGCATCCTGAAACCGAAATACAAGCTTCAGGAATCGATGATGAGCTTTGTGGATATGGCCCTCACCGATGCCGATATAATACTTTATGTTACCGATGTTAAGGAAGAGTTCAGGGATGATACGGGTTATACCCTGAAGATACGTGAGGCAGGGATCCCGGTAATAGTGGCGGTAAACAAGATAGATCTGAGTAATCAGACCGAACTTGAAATCGTTACGTCCAGCTGGAAGGTGATGTTTCCAGGTTCACCCGTCATTCCTGTATCGGGACTTAAAAAATTTAATCTCGACACCCTCCTGAATGCCATTACAAGCATGCTGCCGGACGGTGAACCTTATTTCCCGAAAGACCAGCTGACCGACAAATATGAAAGGTTCTTCGCATCCGAGATCATTCGTGAAAAAATCCTGATGAATTACCAGAAAGAAATCCCGTACTGTTCTGAAGTGGAGATAGAGAGTTTTCAGGATGAGCAAAAAATCATCAGGATAAGGGCTTTGATACATGTTGCCCGCGACAGCCAGAAGGGAATTATAATAGGCCATAAGGGAGAAAAGCTGAAGAAGACAGGAAGGGAAGCCAGACTTGACATGGAAGATTTCTTCGGGAAAAAAGTCTTCCTCGAAATGTACGTTAAAGTCACAAAGGACTGGAGGGAGAAGCCGTTAATACTTAAAAGATTCGGATACAGGTAGTCAGCCCGGATCCATAAAACTGAAAAATGAGCAAAATTGCAGCAATAGTAGGAAGACCGAATGTGGGCAAGTCAACCCTTTTTAACAGGCTTACCGAATCGAGGGAAGCAATTGTGGATGAGGTGAGCGGAGTCACACGCGACAGGAACTACGGTTCGTGTACCTGGAACGGCGTCACATTCTCGGTGATTGACACCGGCGGTTATGTAAAGAACTCCGATGATATTTTCGAGGAGGAGATCAACAAGCAGGTGATGCTTGCCGTTGAGGAGGCCGATGTAATATTATTCATGGTTGATGTCACAACCGGAATAAGTGATCTGGATACAGGTGTTGCTGAACTGCTAAGGAAAAAAGCAAAGCCGGTTATCCTTGTTGTGAACAAGGTCGACAACAATGAACGTATTCCTGAAGCTGCCGAGTTTTACAGACTGGGCCTTGGCGACTATTTCGCTCTCAGTTCCATGACCGGAAGCGGTACGGGAGAACTTCTCGATCACCTGGTTAAACTGCTCCCCGACCAGCCCGAAGAAATCCTGCCGGATATACCCAGGGTTGCAATTGTAGGCCGGCCAAATGTGGGCAAATCATCACTCATAAACTCCCTACTCGGGGAGGAGAGGAATATTGTCACGCCCCTGGCCGGCACAACCCGCGATTCGATTTTTACAAGATTCACTAAATTTGATCACGACTTCCTTCTTGTTGACACTGCCGGACTCAGAAAAAAATCAAAAGTCAGCGAGGATATTGAATTTTATTCGGTGATGCGGGCCATAAGATCTATCGAGAGTTCCGATATATGCCTCCTCCTGATAGATGCAACAAGGGGGCTGGAGTCGCAGGATATGAACATCATCTCCCTGATCCTCAAGAATAACAAGGGAATGATTCTGCTTGTCAACAAGTGGGACCTTGTAACAAAGGATAACAATACTGCCCTGGCAATCGAAAAAGAGATAAAAGCCCGGACAGCGCCCTTTACAGATTACCCCGTACTATTCATTTCGGCCACAAACAAGCAGAGAATCCACAGGATACTTGAAACAGTCGACAGGGTCAATGGCAACAGGAACAGGAAAATCTCAACATCGGAACTTAACGATGTTTTTCTAAAGATAGTGAATGACAATCCACCTCCCGCATCACGGGGGAGACATATAAAAATCAAGTATGTCACACAGCTTCCCGTCTATACACCCTCATTTGCCTTCTTCTGCAATTATCCCGACAGCATAAAGGAGCCTTATAAAAGGTTTATAGAAAACAGGATCAGGGAAAAATATGACTTCAGCGGAGTGCCTGTCAGGATATTTTTCAGGAAAAAATAGTTTACTTTGGTGTGATTTTTGTGCAAAATGAGGTATTATCACCGATATATGAAGATTCTTGCTATCCCGGCTGCCATTCTGCTTTCGCTGGTTGCTTTTACATCCTGCGGAAAACTTGAGAGCCTTCCTCCCGAGCCCTATATCGAATACACAAGCTTCACCGTTTTTGACACGCTCGACCAGCTTGGAAATCAGGTCAGGACAGGCCGGCTGAAATTCTATTTCGAGGATGGTGACGGAGATGTCGGCCTAAACGCTCCGGAAGGTACCGAAGAAGCAGATACCATAAACCTCTTCATCGAACTATTCAGGATGGAAGACGGGGAATCAATTCCAGCCCCCGAAATCGATCCATACAGGGTAAAGGGATTCAGGATCCCCTATATGGAAAGGGTAGGAAGAAACAAAATCCTCAGGGGTGACATCTCTGTCGATTTCAGCTATTACGAAAATTCAGCTGAAGACTCAATACTATACGATTTCTATATCCGCGACAGGGCAGGGAACATTAGCAACACTGAATCGACATCGGTTATCCCGGTCTTTTACCCCGGGGTTTATGCAGAATAAAAATTATCTACACCTTTACTCCCATGAACAGGATATCATCCACCTGTTCCTGACTTGTGACAATTAGTGCGGCGCACTGCCCGGGTGATTTCGCTAAAAGACTTGCTTTGGTTATTCAGTGAGTGTTCAGGGGATCCCGCATCCCGTAAGCAACCGGGATGCGGGATGACATGGTGCATGGTTGTCATGAGGGGGTGAGGCCGCGGCGAGAGCAGCAATTCTGCCTTTTTGGAAATGATTCACTCGCCGCGGCCTCACCCCCTGACACCCCCAGGGCGCTTGTCATCCCTCGCCGGTTGATATCGGATAATGGAAGCTATCACCATATGGAAGACAATCAACGCGGAAAAAGAGTAATCAAGGACCATTCAGGCGAGGGATCTCATCCTGGTCGAAGTATCCACTTTTACATTAATTGTGCCAGATGACTCATTATTAGTTCGGCAGGGGGGCGAATATACATTAAGGTATCCGGTAAGGCTCTCACGTATACAGAACAACAAAGGGAACATTAGCAACACTGAATCGACATCGGTTATCCCGGTCTTTTACCCCGGGGTTTATGCAGAATAAAAATTATCTAGTGTCAGAAAGAAAACTCTCTGT
>DIWB01000069.1 GCA_002428385.1 Bacteroidales bacterium UBA6117 | reverse complement strand
GGAATGTTTACATAAACTCATACAATACTATTGGTAATGTTCAGCTGATCAGGGTACCTTTCTATAATGAGCCGGTTGTCACATCGACACTTTCGGCACAGCCCTGGAACAATTCAACCGGCACCGGCGGGGTTGTGGCAATCATGGCAGGCCGGAAGCTTACCCTCAATGCCGGTATTGATGTCACCGGTCAGGGATTTGCCGGGGCTTCCGGTGTGCCGGGAACAGGAGAATGCGTTTCAACTTTTATTGTACCTAATGATGCTTCATCATATGATCGTGACTCCTATAATCTTTCATGGAACAATGCGGGCCTGAAAGGCGAAGGTGTGGCAATACACGATGATAACGGAGTTTTGCTTTATCCCGGTCATGCAAAGGGGCAGGGCAGGAACTTTACAGGCGGCGGCGGCGGTAACGGGCGATATTCCGGCGGCGGCGGCGGTTCAAACCGCGGTAAGGGAGCCGACGGCGGTATAGAGAATGCAATGCAGTGCAGTATCGACCCTCGCGACGGCGGATACGGAGGCATGAATATATTCGGTTCAATAATTCAGGATGGTATATTTCTGGGAGGAGGCGCAGGTGCGTCAACCCAGGCAACCGGTTCGACGGCTTCGGCTGGCGGAAGCGGCGGCGGGATAGTATTTATAATAGCAGATTCAATTGACGGGAACAATCAGATAATTAGAGCCGACGGAGTGACGGCGCTGAATTCGGTTTCAGATGCCGGAGCAGGAGGGGGTGGTGCAGGAGGATCAATAGTCCTTTCGTTCCAGGGCTTCAACAGTGAGCTGACCCTTTCAGCAAACGGAGGAAACGGTGGAACCAGTCCGGGTGGCTCGGGCGAAGGCGGCGGAGGCGGCGGAGGACTTATATGGTTCAGTTCCAACTCGACACCGGTATCCGTTACCGGTGCAACCGTGTCAAACGGTACCCCGGCTCCCACAATCCCTGCAGAAGGTCTCGGTGAGCTTAAATATTCTTATTTCCCCAATCTGAACGGATTTCTGTTTAACTCTATACGCTCGGCTGAAACGGGAAACAGGATCGACTCAGTCTGTTCAAATGTGCTTTACGGTCAGCTGACCGGAACACAGCCCGTAGGAGGAACACCGCCATACAGTTACCGGTGGGAGAGCAGTACGGTTTCGGCGCTTACCGGCTTCACTAATGCCCCCGGTACGAACAACCAGCAGCATTACACACCCCCTGCTGAATTGTCACAGACCACATGGTTCAGAAGGGTGGTTACTGATTTCGGCGCTGCCATCACTGATTACAGCCTGCCGGTGAATATTATTGTCCATCAGAACATAAAGAATAATATTATAGCTGATCCAGGCACCCTGTGCTACGGTCAGAATGCATCAGCCTTAAATCCGGCCGGGATTATTTCTGACGGGAATGGCGCCTATGATTACATCTGGGAGACAAGCGCTGACAATGTAAACTATACGGCCCTGCCGGCAGTAACCGAAAGCTATCAGCCATCCCAGCCTCTAACACAAACAACGTGGTACCGGCGTATCGTTTCATCGGGAGCCTGCAGGGATGTAAGCCCCTCAGTCAGTATCAATGTTCTGAATCCGGTTGAAAACAATTCAATACTTACACAGGCCCAGGAGATCTGTGAAGGAATGACCTTCATAAATCTCGAGGGGACAGTTGCTCCAACCCTGTCGGGAGGCGATAACAACTACAGGTATGTATGGGAAAGCAGCATCGATAATTCAGTATGGACAGCGGCTGCAGGAGTCACAAACGCGGCCGGCTATGATCCTGCAGAATCTGCAACTTATTTTCCCGGGCAGCAATATTTCAGGAGAGTTGTCTATTCGGGCAGCAATGATGTGTGCCGGAATGCCAGCGAGCCCGTTATTCTCACTTCATATCCGGAGATCACTTCCAATACCCTTGTTACGGCCGACCAGACAATCTGTTCAGGATCGGACCCGGTAGTCATTACCGGTTCTGTTCCTCTGAACGGTGCGGGTCCGGGTTCATATACATTCACCTGGCAGGACAGTACTGCTTATCACTCATGGACCGATATTACCGGTTTTACGAATGGGGCTTTCCCGGATTTCACCACGCCGGTTCTAACAGATACGGTGAGGTACAGAAGAATAGTAAGGTCATCTGCCTGTATGAGCATAAGCAATGCAGTATGGATACATGTGCACGAAACTGTAAGCAATAATACTATCTCTCTTCTTGCAGGAGGGCTTGCCGATACAACTGTATGCAGCGGCAGCACTCCGCACAGGATAACAGGCCTGAGTGCCACCGGCGGTACCGGAGCGCCGGGCGATTTTATATACCTGTGGTCATCATCACCTGATAACACCGCCTGGACGGAACTTCCTTCCGCAACGGGCGTTGAATACCAGCCCGGGGCGCTGACATCAACAACATGGTTCAGGAGGAGGGCTGTATCGGGTGAGTGCATATCGGAAAGTGAACCGGTGAGGATAACAGTATTGCCGGTAATAGCAAACAACACAATTGCCGGAGATCAGGTGGTTTGCAAATCGGATATTCCGGCTTTGCTTACACAGGCACCGGGACAGTCGATTACAGGAGGATCAGGTTCCTACACCTATTTATGGCAGCAAAGCGCCGATGGCTCTTCGTGGGTTCCTGCACAGGGGACAAACAACTCATCAAATGGCACATACCAGCCGCCGGCCATGACGAACACCATGCGATACAGACGGTTTGTGACTTCTGGAGCCTTTGACTGCTGTTCAAGCCTCTCCAATGTTCTCGAAATTGTCAAGGACTCATTGCCTGAGGGCTATGCAATATCAGCAGGCAGGGATACAATCCTTCACAGCTTCGATCACATAATCAGGCTTCAGGCTGATCCCCCGACAGACGGCGGAGCAGGCAAATGGACACTCGTTAATGGTACGGGAAGTTTTGACAATGATACTGACGCGACCACAAGGGTCAGCGGTTTGTCGGAGGGACTGAACACCTTCCTCTGGACAGTAACGCGGGGCGCCTGCACTATTGAAGATGAACTGCTGGTATCTGTTCTTAACCTGATGATACCCGAGGGATTCTCACCCAACGATGATCCGGGAGGATATAATAATACTTTCAGGATCAATGGTCTCGATCTGGAGAATCAGACGGCTGAGATGACAGTAATAAACGGAGCGGGTACGGAAGTCTTCCGGACCACAAATACCGGCGGGGATGAATGGATCGACTGGGACGGAAGGACTCTGAAGGGCGCTGAAGTTCCGGAGGGGACCTATTATTACCTTCTGAAGCTGACTTCGAAGGGGAACGGTCAGGTTTTCAGGAAAAGCGGCTTTGTTGTATTGAAAAGATATTGATTGGATGAAATGTCTTCTTATAAATAAAATCCGTTCAGGGATCAGGCCAGTGGTGCCGGTGATGCTGCTTGCATCGCTTCTTTCCTGTTTCAGGATCGATGCCCAGGTTCCGGATTCAACCAGGATAAACCTTGGGTTTCCGGTTTACAGCCAGTATCTTCAGAACGGCATGGTGATTAATCCCGCTTACACCGGAACCCGCGAGGTTCTTAGCGGTACACTGTCGTACAGGATGCAGTGGATGGGGACAAACGGCTCGCCTTTGCTTCAGTCGCTTTCAGTTCATTCTCCGATGAAGAACGACAAGGTAGCCCTGGGCATGACAGCCCAGTTCATGAAGTACGGAGCAACAAGGTCAACCAGCCTTTATGGCAGCTATGCATATCATATAAAGATGAAAAGGGGCAAGATCTCCATGGGGCTTAAGGCAGGAGTCGATCTCTCTAATACCGACTATACAGGATTGCTCCTGAACGATCCGGGAGATCCGGTTTTCCAGTCGAATGAAAAATCACTTGTATTACCCAATGCCGGTGCAGGAGTTTACTATTTCTCCGACAGGATTTTTGCCGGGCTGGCTGTTCCGTCGTTTCTTAACTACAGGCGCAACAACAATGGCACGGTATCACCATATCACGATTTCGGGCAGTACGAGTTTCTGATCTCGGCAGGCGGGCTGATAGAAATAGCCCCGATTCTGAAATTCAAGCCGTCGGTACTGATCGACTATTCACTTGGGGATGCAGAAAAGCTGAGGCAGTTTGACATAAACGGCAACTTTATAATCGCTGACCTTATATGGGCCGGAGGATCGTACAGGGTTTCGGAAGAGGTTGCGGTGGCCATCCTGCAGGTTCAGCTTAATCACCAGCTGATGTTTGGATTTTCGTATGATTATCCCTTCGGAAGAATGAATTCATATTCAAAGGGTTCAACGGAGTTTGTTCTGAGGTATGAATTCAGGTACAAGGTTAGCGCCGCCAATCCAAGGTATTTCTGACAGTAATGAATAAGGTTCGCTATATATTATTGTTTTTGACAGCTGTTCTGACAGTTAACAACGCCGTGGCTCAGGAAGAATCTCCTTTCGTGATCAGGCGTCTCTCATTCAATATGCCGGGTTACAGCGAAATCTCGCCTGTGATAACCGACGACAGGATCCTCTTCTGTTCCGACAGGCGCCTCAGCGGTGTCACCGACAGGACTTCATTTGACAACAGGAGGCTTTACAGCATCTACGTTGCAGAAAAAAAAGACACTTCTGACTGGAGGAAACCGGTTCCCGTTGAAAGCGACAGGACAGCCCAGTTCAATACCGGGCCACTGTGTATTGCCCCTGATGGCAATACAGTGTATTTCACAAGCGAAATTGAAACCGGACTGCAGTCGAGAAACAGGAAGTTCCGGAATCACAGCGGGATATTCAAGGCACAGCTTTCAGGTACCCGGCTTAATTCGATAGAACCGTTTAAGTATAACGGAACAGACTACGACATGGGTCAGCCTTCGATAAGCGATGACGGAAGATTCCTTTATTTTGCATCCGACATGCCGGGCGGACTTGGCGGTTCGGATATCTGGTTCTGCGAATGGGTAAACGGCGACTGGTCCGCTCCTGTCAATCCGGGTCAGGGAATCAACTCGACAGCTACCGATAATTTTCCATGCATTCACGTATCCGGCAGGCTTTATTTCTCATCCGGCCGACAGGGTGGTATGGGAGGCCTCGATGTTTACTACTCCGACCGGATTGAAGGTGAATGGGGAGCCCCTCTTCAGCTTCAGGCGCCTGTAAACTCTTCTTCGGATGATTTTGCATTTGTCGCAATGCCCGACCTGAGGAAAGGCTATTTTGCTTCGAACAGGAGAAGAAATGACGATATATATGAATTCACCTCTGCAATTATAAGGAAGGCCGACTGCGATACACTCGAGATCAACAACTACTGTTATGAGTTCGTTGAGGAGAATGCTGTCAGGTACGACACAATGCCGTTCAGGTATGAATGGAAGTTCGGCGACGGGCAAAAGGCTGTCGGACGGATAGTGGAACATTGCTATGAAGGTCCCGGCCGCTATCTTGTTCAGCTCGATGTGACCAACCTGGTGACCAAGGAGGTCAAGCTCAACCAGAAATCAGAGATGCTCGTGGTCGAAGCAGTGGAGCAGCCATATATTTCAAGCCCTGAATTTGCAGATGCCGGAGCTGTTGTACAATTCAGCGCCGACAGCACCAATCTGCCCGGATGGGATATCGCACAATATTACTGGAGCTTTGGGGATGAGACAATCGGGATCGGTAAGAATGTGGAGAAGACATTCACCCGGACCGGAACATTCAATGTTCAGCTGATCGTATCGTCGAAGCCTGGAGAAGGGGGGATTACACGGGAAGCATGCGTTACAAAGAGTATCACAATCGGGAGGAAGCCATGAAAATTTTCACAAACGATATATATAATTCATGAAATCAGGGAGTGTTGTTATAAAGTTGCTTGTTTTTATAATGCTTGCCGCGTCACTGCCGACTGAGACGGCCCGTGGGCAGGCAGTTCCGGGAAAGGATGAAAACATTCCTTTCCTCGTCACCTTCGGCAAGTTTGGGGAAACTTCGTGGGGAGATGATGACTTCAGTTCATTGTTCTTTTTTACAATACCCAGGGATTTCAACCGGCAGTTCTATATAATGGTATTTGATCCGGACTGCGGCGGGCAGAATGATGAGATACAGGGATTATTTGATTCAAAGACAATGTTTTCGGTTTATGGAGGCAAGGGTGTCGATCCCGACGTTAACATTGAATCGAGAGGGCTTAAGAATTCGGACAACTACAAGCAGGGGAACCTGCTGGCTTCAAGGGTTTTCGGGAGCGAACCAACTTATGACAACCGCTATTATGAATTCGGCCCCTTTAATCCGACGGAAGGGGACTATAATGAAAAATGGAAAAGCTATATTTTCAAAATAGTATGCGAGGGAATAACAGGTGATGACGGTAATCTTTACAGGTACTTTCTGAGCAGTGACAAAAACAGCGAGATACCCATTGAAGGCGCCAATGCCTTCACCTACGAGTACACCTTCAGGATGTGGAACGATAACAAGAGCGTCTCCCATATCTATCCCTATGTCGATACGGGGATCGTTTCAATAAAGCAAAGGAATTTCGACTGGGACGATGATGGTGTCATTCTTGTGGTTTCGACTTACAAGCAGGGATTGCCCGTACCGATATCGAACGAGGATGATGAGAAGGTATCGGTGATCCCCGTTGAGACTGCGGAGATTGGGAAATCACTTGATTTTCAGTTTCACAAGAAACAGGCTTTTGTTGTAAAGAACAACAATGTGGTGATGTCGCTTGAGAACCAGAGGGGTGATGCCCTTCAGTTCTTCAGCTCGCCAATCGGTGGAGTGCCGGTTTATCAGCCGGTAATTTCAGTCAGGAAGAAAACAAAATAGGTAAGTCTTATATGATGGTTGTTAATAGGATCAGGTTTGGCATCCTGGTATGCCTTCTCATGCTTACGGGAATGACATCCGGGCAGGCATACAGGTTCAGGAATTACGGGACAGAGAATGATTTGCCCAGTGAGGTGATCTACACCCTTATTCAGGATAATAATGGTTATCTGTGGGTGGGGACCACCGAAGGCCTGGCCCGTTTTGACGGGTTCAGTTTTTTCAGGGTGAATTTTCAGGATTCCGCATCAGGCCGTTATCCTACTGTTTCGATCAGGGACACAAGGGGAACACTCTGGTTCGGATGCAACGACGGAACTCTTTTTTACTCATCAGGGAGCGAGCTTCATCAGACAATTTTGCCAAGCTCTTCCGGAGCGGGCGTTAGTTCTGTTTTTGAAGGTAATGACGGCAAAATATATGTTGTTTCTCAAAGGATGCCGGTTTTTGTCGTTAATCCCGGCAATCCCCGTGAAGGACAAAGTCTGGAATCGGAAGTTGATCCGACTATGTTTTCCGCGGCTCCGGGGCCTGAGGGCCAGATACTGATCGGAACCCAGGAGAACATCCTGATATGCAGGATAGAAGGGAATTCAATTGCGGTCAAAGGATCTGTTGAGGGGTTTGACTATTCGAGGGTAATGTCAATAACTCCGATGAAGAACGGAGAAAGCTTCGTTGTTGGTACCGACGGTAACGGGATATTCCGTTTGGAGCTTTCGGGTAACACGGGGTCCATTTCACGGTTCAGGGGTTCAGATTTGCTCACGACCCTCCCTGTAAAATCGGTAATGCGCGATTCGCGTAACAATGTATGGGTATCAACCGCAGGTTTCGGGGCAGTTAAAGTACAGTTTTCAGGAGATACCGATTCAATTGCCTCCGTTCGTTTCCTGGATAAGTCATCAGGTCTTGAAGGCGATTACGTGATGACTGCATTTGAAGATTCAGAAGAGAATATCTGGCTGGGTTTCAATGGTAACGGCCTTTCCATAATGAATTCCGATTCATTCGAGTTTCATGTTCCCGGAGGAAATAACATGCCGCGAAGCATCATCTTTTCATGCAGATTGGGAGAGGATTACATCCTGGGTACTCCTTCAGGATTCTATACCTACAGCCTGACCGGACGAAAAGCGGTTTCATTCACGCCTCTTTCGGTGCAGGGAGAGCGGATTGAAGCAAGATCATATTACATCGACAATGAAGGAAATATCTGGATAGGTACAAAAGGTACGGGTCTTTTCATACTTAGCCCGAAAGGTAAGATCAGGGAATTTTACAGATCCGGCGATACCGGCGCCGACAATATTACAAGCATCAGGATTTTCGGCGACAACATATGGCTTTCAACCATCAACGGAGTTCATATAATCTCCCGTCAGACAGCATCTCTGAAGCAGAGCTATATCATGAACACCGGTCTGGCCCATAACTATATTAATCAGATCCTGTTGCTGGACGACGGGAGCGGTTATGTTGCAACCAACAGCGAACGGCTCGACCGGATCGATCCTGACTCAGGGATAATAAAATCGGACCTGGTGATGTCCGGCACCCTTCTGAACAAGGCGGTTTCACTCGACATCGACAGCCGGGGGGCCGTCTGGGTGGCAACTGAAGGCAACGGAGTGTTTCAATTCCACGGCGACACAGTCAGATCGCTCACAACTGCAAACGGACTTCTGACAAATTATGCCTATGCGATTCTTGCCGACAGCAACGACGATATCTGGATAAGTCATCAGCAGGGTATTTCGAGGTATAACCCCGGAACTGACAGGACAAAGGTGTTCAGTACCAGCTTTGCCAGCGGCGGTGCATGCAACGAAGGAGCAATCTACGAATCGCCCGATGGCAAGATATTTATAGGCACCACTCAGGGGGTGATAATTTACGACAGGGAAAAGGACCGCAAGGCTGGTTCAGCCCCCCGCAACAATATAAACTCGGTTACGATAAATGATGTGGTTTATCCCTACAGGGAGTCGTATTCCCTGCCCTACAAAAAACGTTACATCGTTAGGGTCAATTACACCGGCATTGATTTCACCGAACCTGAAAAAGTCTATTACAGCACATATCTCGAGAATTTTGATGATGACTGGACGGCTCCTTCACCAGACCGCGAAGCGGTTTACAGCCTCCGCGACGGAAAGTACAGGTTCAACCTGGTTTCAGTCAATGAGGACGGCATTACCCAGGAAAATCCTCTTGCCTTTGAGATCAATATCAAAAAGCCAGTATGGAGAACATGGTGGTTTATTTTATCCCTTCTCGGACTATCGGCAAGCACGGTGGCCCTGATAATCAGGGAGCGGGAAAAGGCTCACCGGAAACTCCAGGAATATCTTGAGTCGGAACTGGCCGCCAGGACGCGGGTTGTGATGAAACAAAAGACAGAACTGGAAGCACAGAACCTCGAGATAACAGACAGTATAAACTATGCAAGGAGAATACAATCGAGCATTCTTCCCGACCTGAAACGCCTGAAGGAACATTTCACCGATGCCTTCGTGCTTTTCTATCCGCGCGATATTGTAAGCGGTGACTTTTACTGGTTCGACCAGCTCGATGAGGACCATTTCATTCTGGTCTGTGCCGATTCAACGGGACACGGAGTACCCGGAGCGTTCATGTCGATGATCGGTTCCACCCTTCTTCAGGATATTGTCACAAGGCAGCGCATAACAAAACCATCGGAGATCCTCTCGATGCTCGACAAGCAGATCTTTTCGACCCTTAACCAGAATCTTGAACTGGGTGTGTCGAACGACGGGATGGATATCGTGGTCTGTGAATTCACAATGAATAACAGGCATGTAAGGTTTGCCTCGGCAATGAGGCCGGTGCTGATAGTAATCGGAGGCGAATCATATTACATCAAAGGCAACAGGGCCTCTGTCGGAGGACAAATGGTTGCTGAAAAATACTTTGACGATCAGGAGTACTATCTGAATGAAGGAGACTCCATTTACCTGTTCACCGACGGTTTACCCGACCAGTTCGGAGGACCTGAAGGCAAGAAAATGAAGATCGCGCGCCTGAAATCGCTGATAGAGGAGATTTCCCCCCTTGAAATAAGTGATCAGGAGGAGGCGCTGACGAAATTCCTTATGGAATGGAAAGGTGATTATGAACAGGTGGATGATATCCTGTTCATGGGAGTAAAGGTGTAGATAGTGTCTGCAAGAAAACTTGCAATTAATTGTTATACAATGTATTAATGTTAATAACTTGTTTGAATCTAGCCGGGTTTTCTCTTGTTAATATTGCTGAAATTACAGATATTCAGGGTATTAAACAAACGAGATTCGGATATTTTGATTATACCATCAAACAAAATTCAAAAATGAGACAGAGATTCGAACAACAAATGACATTAGGAACCATTCCAATCGGTGAGACAAAGATTACGACGAAAAAGCGGAGTGGTAAATTGCCGGATTTGTGTGCAGCACTGAAAGAGATTTTCATCACCCCTGAGTGGAATGAAAGATTGTTTGCGATTATGGAATCCAGGGTTATTTCGGGCAAGAAGCGAACAGGTCGGCGTGGTATGGATTTGTGGCAGATCTTTGTATTGGCTCAGGTACGTATGCTCCTGAATACCAACTATGAAGATCTTCACCACATTGCTAATAATGATCATCTGATCCGTCAGATCATGGGAGTAGAGAAGGGGTTTGGGTATGAGCGGTATGAGTTCAGGTACCAGAACATCATTGACAATGTATCGCTTTTGGATGATGATACCATACGGGAGTTGAACCAAGTGATTCTGGAGTTCGGTCATCAGGTATTTAAAAAAAAAAAGGAGGCAGCCTTGCGCTTAAAGACCGATAGTTTTGTAGTAGAAAGCAATGTACATTTCCCCACGGATTACAACCTGGTATGGGACAGTGCTCGCAAAAGCCTTGACATGGTAGGCAAGTTCCTGCAGAAGTACCCTTCGATATCTGGATGGAGGAAGAAGCAAGATTGGTACCGTCAACTGAAGAACGCCATGAGGGCCGTAGGTAAAGCTTCTTCATCGGGAGGCAAGGGTAAGGAAGAAAGGGTAAAACAAGCGGTGAAATATTATTTAACAAAAGCACGTGTTCTTCAGGAAAAGCTTGAAAGATCAAAAGAGGATTTTCCCACAGGAGATGTTGTAGATTTAGCACTTCATCTTGAACTGGATCGTTACATGGAATTTTTGAACAAGTTCATTGACCTGCTTGATCGCAGGGTACTGCAAGGAGAACAGATTCCTCATGAAGAAAAGATATTCTCCATTTTCGAGGAATACACCGAGTGGATCACCAAGGGAAAATTGAGTCCTAATGTGGAGTTGGGTAAAAAGCTGTCCATTACCACAGATCAATACAACCTGATTGTAGATTACAGGATCATGGAGAACCATTCCGATTCTGAGATGGTAAAGCCCGTCGCAGAAGTGCTGGCTACCAAATATAAGATCAAAAGCTGGAGTTTTGACAAGGGCTATTGGCACAAGGACAACAAGGCCTTTTTGGAAACATGCGTTGAGAAAGTTGTTATGCCGAAAAAGGGGAAATGCAACAAGATGGAGCAGGCCGAGGAGGACCATCGAAGCTTTAAACTCTTGAGAAACAAGCACAGTGCAGTGGAATCCAATATTAATGAGTTGGAACATCGCGGCCTGGACCGATGCCCGGACCGGGGGTATGGCCATTTTAAACGGTACGTTGGTCTGGCGGTGGCTTCATATAACTTGCGACGGATCGGCCGGGAGTTGATGGTTATTCAGAAAAATATAGAACAGTCTGATATAGAATATATTACAGCGGCGTAAGTGCCGCAATTGATATACGTTTTTCAAAGTTCATATGGGAGAGATATGTCCAAGAGTCAAAAAACAGGAGTATATTTTTGATCAAGGATAAAAAAAATGTAAAAACTAAGACCAAAATCTAATTTTTAGATTGCAAATGAACCTGGAAGGAATGGCTGAAAAAAAATAGCTTATAAATTTTGAAAAACAGAGAGTTTTCTTTCTGACACTA
>DIWB01000031.1 GCA_002428385.1 Bacteroidales bacterium UBA6117 | reverse complement strand
GCTGCGACGGACCGACAAAGACCTTTACCATCACGGTCAATCCGACAGCTCATGTTGTACAGCCTGTCCTTCAGGTAGTCTGCAACGATACCCCAACACTGGACATTATTTTCACTTCGGACAACACCGATGGTATCACCACCTACACCTGGACAAATGACACTCCGTCAATAGGACTTGCCGTCTCAGGACACGGTGATATACCTGCATTTACTGCTTTAAATGACACTGATGATCCCGTTGTTGCCACCATCACCGTTACCCCTCATTTTACATATGGCGGAATAACATGTGATGGTCCTTCAAAAACATTCACGATCACGGTTGATCCGACTCCTCAGATCATTCCGAGCACTCTTACCCAGACCTTATGCAACAACGGACAGACTAATATTGTAATAGGCAGTCCGAGTACTTACAGCAACGGAGTAATAACTTTCGACTATACTGTAATTGCCACCGGCGGAGTAACAGGCTTCACAACTCCTGTGACAGGTCTTCCGAAGGATCATGTGATCGAAGATATACTGTTCAACCCGACCAATGAAATTCAGACTGTCACCTATACAATAACCCCTGTAACAGCAACCGGATGCGGATCTGGTCCGGCTACCGTTATTGTAACCGTGCTTCCGACTCCACTGGTAACTGAACCGGCAGATCAGGTTCTTTGCAACGGAGAGCTTTCCGCTGAAGTTATTCCGGCTACCCTGACAATTGGTGACGTTACATTTACCTGGACCAACAGTGATCCGTCAATAGGTCTACCTGCCAGCGGGGAAGGAAACATCCCATCATTTGCAGCCATAAATAATGGAGACAATCCGATTGTTGCCGAAATAAGCATCATTCCGCATTTCACCTTTAGCGGCTTTATGTGCGACGGACAGCCCAGGGTGTTTACAATCACGGTCAATCCGACCCCGCGTATTTATCCTGAGCCTGAAGATATAATTCAGTGCGACAGCACAAACACGAGCATCAGGCTTCAGAGTCCGAGTACGTTCTCTGCCGGTTTGATAACGTTCAAATACACTTCTGTTGCCACAGGAGGGGTAACCGGTTATACTCCTGTTGCCAGCGGTCTCCCGAATGATCATGTCATTAATGACAATCTTGTAAACCCGACCGATACGCCCCAGACGGTTACCTATACCATCACTCCGGTAAGCCCTTTCACTGGTTGCAATGACGGACCTTCGGTTGATGTTGTTGTCATGGTTAACCCAACACCCCGGATCAGTCCTGTAGATCAGGTAATTCAGTGCGACAGCACAACCACGAATATTTTACTACAGAGTCCGAGCACCTTCTCGGAGGGAAATGTTTCATTCAGATACACGGCTGTTGCAACAGGAGGAGTTACCGGTTACACTCCTGCTGCCACCGGACTGTCCAATAATCATGTGATAGAAGACTTTCTCGTAAACCCGACCGATTCGCCGCAGACTGTTACCTATACTGTTACACCGGTAAGTCCTGTTTCAGGATGCAATGACGGCCCTTCAGTTGATATTGTTGTCACTGTCAACCCCACACCCCGGATTAATCCTGTAGTTCCGTTGATACAGTGCGACAGCACAACCACGGGTATTGTACTTAATAGTCCGAGTACCTTCACAAACGGGAATGTCACGTTCAAATACACCACTACGGCAACATCAGGAGTTACAGGTTACACTCCGGGTGCAAGCGGACTTCCTGACAATCATGTTATTTCAGACTTCCTTGTGAATCTGACGGATTCGCCTCAGACGGTTACCTATACAGTTACCCCGGGAAGTCCGGTTGCAGGATGTACTGACGGACCATCCATTGATATTGTGGTAACTGTCAATCCAACACCACGGATTCTTCCTGTTGTTATTGAGCCTCAATGCGACAGCACCACCACAAGTATAAGGCTCCGGAGTCCCAGCACTTTCACAAGCGGTGTCGTTACATTCAGGTATACGGCAACAGCCACCGGAGGAGTTACAGGATTCACTCCTGGCGCGTCAGATCTTCCCAATAATCATGTTATAGAAGATGAGCTGGTCAACCCGACTGACGCCCCTCAAACTGTTACTTATAAAATAACTCCTGATAACCCTGTCGGAGGGTGTTCTGACGGACCTTCAATTGATGTCGTCGTTTGGATCAATCCGACCCCGAGGATTATTCCTGTAGTGCCGCCGCCGCAATGTGACAGCACCACCACTAATATCACTCTTCACAGTCCGGGCACTTTCACAAGCGGATTTGTGAAATTCAGGTACACAGCTTCGGCTCCGGCCGGTGTAACTGGTTATACAACATCAGCTGACAACCTTGACAATGATTCCGTTATTGCTGACTTCCTCATAAATCTGACCGATTCGCCGCAGACTGTTACATATAAAGTTACTCCTGAAAGTTCACTTGGGTGCAATGACGGACCATCGATAAATATTGAAGTTACAGTCAATCCAACTCCCCGTATTTATCCTGAGCCTGATGACATCACTCAATGCGACAGCACTGACACGGACATATTACTTCAGAGTCCCAGCACCTTTACAAGCGGTGTTGTGACATTCAGGTTCTCTGCTTCAGCTACCGGAGGGGTGACAGGTTTTACCCCCGGCGCCAGCGGCCTTCCAAACAACCATGTAATTGCTGATAATCTTGTTAACCCGACCGATTCACCCCAGACGGTTACCTATACAATCACTCCTGTAAGTCCGCTGGGATGTAATGACGGACCATCAATAAGTGTAGTTGTAAGGGTAAATCCGACACCGAGGGTTATCCCTGTTGCTCCTGTGATTCAATGTGACAGCATCACTACAGGAATCACGCTTCAGAGTCCTAGTACTTTTACAACCGGTGTAATTACATTCAAATACACAACTTCCGCTCCGGCTGAAGTAACAGGTTATACAGCAAGTGCAACAGACCTTCCAAACAATCACGTGATAACTGACAATATTGTCAACCTTTCTGATTCACCCCAGACAGTTACCTACCATGTTGTTCCGGTAAGTCCTTTGTTATGTGCCGACGGCCCCGGAATCGATATCACTGTCACAATAAATCCGACACCAAGGATCTTCCCCGTGCCTCAGGATATAATAATCTGCGACAGCACAACCACCAGCATACCACTCGAGAGCCCGAGCATCTTCACCAGCGGAGTGGTTACGATAAACTTTACTGCATCGGCCCCTTCAGGCTTGTCGGGATACACCGAAAACGCCACCGGATTGTCAAGCGGATTTATAATCAGCGATAATCTGGTCAATACAACAGATGCTCCTGTAACAGTCACTTACAGACTGGTTCCGGTGAGCGGAGTTGTCTGCAATAACGGCCCGGCAATTGATGTGAAGGTTACGGTAAACCCGACACCCAGGGCAGTACCTGTGAATGTAAGTCCGGCCATTTGCTATGGCGATCTGACGGCCATAAGACTCGAATCACCCACAATCATGACTTCCGGAGCGATCAGGTTTGATTATGACATAGCAGTTCCGTCAGGAGTAGTGGCAGGAAGTCCTGACTCCGGCGTTGGTATGAGGCCGGGAGATATTCTGTCATTTAAATACAGTAATACAAACGATACGGTTCAATCGGTGTTCTTCAGCATCACTCCAAAGGTTGAAGGGCTTAATTGTCCGGCGGGAAATGCAAACGTTCAGGAGGTTCAGTTGCATCCCAGACCGATCAGGGGGATTGAAATTATTGAACCATTCACATGCGAGACAAGTGTAGGACTTGCAGCCCTGGAAGCTCATATTTCAAGAGGAGCCGGACCTTATACGGTTTTATGGCATGATGGGCCTGTCGGATACACGATGCCGGATTCACTTGTGATCACAAATCTTTATGCGGGATATTATGAGCTTGATGTTACTGACAGCCTTGGTTGCCAGGGTGATACGACAATTAATATTTTCAATCAGAGTGCCAGACCAAGGATTATTCCTGCTATGGTTCTTCCCAATATCCATGTAACATGCCCTGGTGGAAATGACGGAACTGCAAGGATATATGTCAGGGATGGGGCCATCACTTACCCCTTTGAATACTGGTTTGTACGTAACAATACCGATACACTTTACCACGGGTTATTTTCAAATGCATATTCCTCAGGGGACCCGACAACTTACCATATCTGCGAAAATCTGATCGCAGGAAATTACACTCTTATAGTAAAGGATATAAATGGATGTGAAACCGTAGGACAGGCCGAACTTAAGGATCCAGAGCCTATTGTAGTGTCGATGGATCTGAGTGATTACAGAGGATCCAATATTTCATGCCGCGGGTACAGCGACGGTTTTGTGGAAGCCTCGGCTTCGGGCGGGACTGCTCCGTATTCGTATTTCTGGTATCCTGAAACCGGAACTCTTACGGTCAGCACTAATACAAGCAGGCTCGACAGCATCCCTTCAGGCAAGTATTATCTGCTGATTACCGATTCCATGGGATGCACGGAAACCGATAGCATTACCCTCATCGATCCTCCGGGAATGGATCTTGCCTCAAGCGAAGTGTCGCACAGCAACGACAACAGATACAATATTTCGTGCAACGGAGCAAGCGATGGGTATATAAAAATTGAAGTCATCGGAGGATCAGGTAATTATACTTATTCATGGACTGGATCAGACGGTTATTCGGCTGTTACAAAGGATATCTCAGGGCTGAAAGCCGGAACTTATATCTGCACGGTTACAGACATTAATGGATGTGTCCTCACTCCGAAGCCGGAATTTCTCCTTGAGGAACCAGCGCCTCTTGCCGTTTCTTCCGCATCCTCGGATTCAGCCGATGGAGACTTCAATATCTCCTGTGCCGGAGGTACAGGGACTGTTGATGTTACAATCACCGGTGGAAGTGAAGGCAATTACACCTATTTATGGACCACGGCAGACGGATCGGGAATTGTTACCGGAGAACAGGATCAGAATTCTCTCACGGCCGGAACCTATCATCTTAGGGTGACCGATCTGAACGGATGTTTTGTTGAAACAGACATCACTCTCACCGAAGCTCCGGCTCTGGTTCTTGAACTTATGCCCACACATATCAACTGCCAGGTATCAGGTTTCAACAATGGCTCAATCGATCTTGAAGTTTCGGGAGGAATTGCACCCTACTCATACCTCTGGTCGAACGGAGCAGTGACACAGGATATTTCAGGACTTACACAGGGAATTTATGAGGTGGTGGTTACCGATGCCAACGGTTGCGATAAATCCGGCAGCATTCTTATCGAAGATCCTCCTCCGCTTACCTACGACCATGTAATTTCGGGTTATGACGTTTATAATATCAGCTGTTACGGCCGGTCCGACGGTTTCATACAAATAAATCCCACAAGCGGCACGCCACCTTATATATTTTCATGGGAAGGTCCGGAGGGATTCACATCAACAAGCAGCAGCATTTCAGGACTGAAGGCAGGACAATACATTCTGAACATCATCGACAGCAAGATGTGTACTGTAAGCGAAACGATCGAACTTACTGAGCCCGGAAGGCTTGGAATGACGGTTACAACATCAGAAAGCATTACAGAAGGTCATAATGTAAATTGTGCCGGAGGAAAAACAGGCTCAATCTCGGTTGAATCTGTCAACAACGCCGGCAATGTCGATTATCTCTGGTCCGATGGTGAAATGGGGGGTACCCGCACAGGTCTGATGGCAGGTTATTACAAAGTTATAACGATCGATTCGAACGGGTGTACGGCCGATTCGACCATTCTGTTAACCGAACCCGATTCAATTGTAATATCGTTTGCCGTCACCAAGCCGCAATGTACTGATATGCCGGACGGCCAGATAAATATCAATGTGACGGGAGGTGCAAATTCAGAATATACTTACCTTTGGTCAGATAACTCAACAACCCGGAACTTAGCCACAGTGGTAAGCGGGGTGTACACCGTGACGGTAACAGATTCAAATGAGTGCAGTGAAACCAGATCTGTTACAATAAATCCGGTGAGTGATCTGTGTCTTGAACTGCCCAATGCGATCTCGCCAAACAGTGACAACATTAATGATCTTTGGAATATTGGCTTCAGGGAGCTCTATCCCGAAATGGAAGTTACTATATTCAACAGGTGGGGTGATACGGTCTGGAAGTCAGGCAGGGGATATCCGATTCCATGGGATGGAAGGAGCAATGGCAATATGCTTCCGATGGATTCATATCATTACATTATTGATCTGCAAAACGGAAGAAAACCGATTATCGGAACCATTACCATTGTGAAATAATTAACAGTAACTGACTTGAAGAAACTGGCTTTTATATCGGCATTAGTACTCTGCACTGCGGTCGCATCCGCTCAGCAGCTGCCGTTATACAGCCAGTACCTGTACAACAAGTTCCTTATCAATCCGGCCGTTGCAGGAAGCGACGGTTATTCAAGTTTCAACCTGACTGCAAGGGAGCAGTGGATAGGTTATTCCGGTGCCCCAAGGACATTCTCTGTCAGTGGTCAGGGAAGGATACTGAAGCAGGGTTACCAGCTTAGAAACACTTCACGCGGGAATGTCTACAGGCCGAAATCTGACGGAAAGATCGGAATGGGAGGCTATATTTTCAGCGACAAGAACGGGATTGTCCAGAGGACCGGATTCCAGGCATCATATTCCTATCACATGTGGGTAAAAAGCAACACGCAGTTGTCCATGGGAATTGCTGTGACCGGTTATCATTTCAAGATAAACGAAAGGGAAATAGCCTTCGAGGACCCGAACGATCCATGGATGAACAATGAACTGCGAAGGGGAGTCTTTGTGCCTGATGCCGATTTTGGAATATATGTGCTTAACCCCAGGTATAATGTTGGATTCTCAACCCAGCAACTGTTTGGCGCGGCTGCAAAGATAGGTAACGAAGCTTACCGGAATTACAGAATGGACAGGCATTATTTCTTTTTTGGTACAGGGTACTTTAGTATTGCAGATAAAAAAGAACTTTCACCTTCAGCCCTCGTAATGATGTCGGAACAAATGAAACCCCTGGCTGACATCGGACTTACTTATATTTACGACCAAAGGGTTTGGGCGGGCCTTTCCTACAGGACGACAAAGGCAATCATTGTAAATTTTGGGGTGACCTACACCAATCTTCACATCGGTTATTCGTTCGACTATACGCTGCAGGAGATACAGCGTGTCACCTACGGCACTCACGAGCTGACGCTGGCAGTCAGGTTTGGTGACAGCGCCCGCAAGTACCGCTGGCTCGACCGTTATTAGGATCGCAGTAAGGGCGAGTTCATAAAATCACCCTGGTTTTTATTTTCTGCTGAGGAAATATATAAGTGAACTGCTCCTGTATTTTCCGGATAAAGTCATGAATGCGAATAGTGTACCCGTTATCATACCTTTAATGAAAGGCATGAACGATCGCCGGTTCTTTTCGCTGAGGACCGAGATATAGAAAACATCCAGGGGAAGCGGTTTAATTTCTGTAACGGCAAAGTCTTCCTTTTCGGCAAAGACCCTGAAAGTGTCAGGTGTAAAATGCCAGAGATGCCTTGGCACGTCCCAGGCTGCCCATTCTTCACCATAATGTTGCGCATCATGTGAGTTGCAGTTAGGAAGCGCAGCAATACAGATTCCTCCGGGTTTCAGAAGTCTTCTTATCTGAGCCGCGTAATCTGACGGTTTATGAAAATGTTCCATGACATGCCACATGGTAATGCAGTCGAAGCTTGCATCAGGTAATTCTGAAATTTTCTCCGGATCCAGAATCCTGATGCCGAAACGGCCGGATGCAAAATCGCGGGCTTTAAGGTTAGGTTCAATTCCCTTCACTTCCCAGCCGGCTTTCTTCATTGTTCCCGCGAAATAACCGGTTCCGCAGCCTATATCAAGGATACTTCCTGTCGTCAAACCGGTGCTTTTTTTTACCAGACGTCTTTTCCTGTTTAGCATAATGTTCCTTGCCTGCAGGTAAACCAGGTTGAGGAAACCTTTGGCCTTGTCGTCGTGGGAGATATATTCCCCGGAATCGTAATATCTTCCTATATCCTTTTCGTCCGGATAACTGTATGTAAAAACAAAACCGCAATCGGGACATTTGTAAAGGTCGAATTTCTCCCTGCTCACGAGATGGTCGGTGCTTGTAAGATGCCGGGAGGGCCGGGGAGACGAACAGAGCGGGCAGATCGAATTGACTACCATCTGTCAGGATTTTTTCTTTCTGATAAATCCGGCAGCGAAATATCCGGCTGCCAGGAGGATCAGGATAATTGAGCTGGCCAAAGATACCCTGTTGCCGTTAATGTAGGTTGAGGGTTCGAAGACAAACTTTACCTGGTGGCTGCCTCCGGGCAGGACCATGGCTCTCAGGACATAGTTTGCCCTGAAGTGATCACTTTCATTTCCGTCGATAAAGCAAAGCCATCCTTCGGGATAGTAAATATCCGAAAAGACAGCCAGTCTTTCTCCCTCTGCTGTATACCTGTACTCCAGCTCGTTGGGTTGATAACTGATCAGTTCTATTCTGTCATCTTCTGCAACCGGGTATTGTGTCGATTTTATACTTTCGCTGAACCTGGTGTCAATAACCGCTTCTCTTGCCGGATTGATTATTTTTAATGCTGCAAGTTCCTCATTTGCATTACCGGCAATCACCGGCTTCTCAACGAACCACGCATTTCCCAGGGCATTTGGATTAACCACCGGCGGTGACTGGGGATCGACAATTACATATTTTGTATTGAGCATGTTGAGCACAGTGGTGTTGTTGAACACCGGCATAAGGTGACTTGTCAGTTCCTGTACGGTCCGGACTTGTCCGGCATTCTGAAAGGCAGTCTGGAACATTCCAAGCTCGCCGCTTATTGTTGAATCGATCAGTTCCTGGTATCTTTTAAGCTTGGCTCCGTGATATCCTCCGATCGACTTGTGGAACCATGAGGTGGGGGAGTTGTCGTTGAAAACAGATGTGGTCAGGTTAAGCACGCGTTTATACGAGGGGTCGTTCATTATTTCCGTATCTGCAACGCCCGGAGTGAATGTTTTCTGTATTGCTGAAGGTCTTTCAAAACGGTCGGCGTTAAGGTATCTTTTTCCTGCTCCCCAAAGGTCGAATAGTATCAAAGCCCCTAAAAGAAGAGTTGCATACTCCTTTTTCAGCTTTCCCATGACGAAAGCAAGAAGAGTACCTGCACCAAGCAGGATGAATAAAAGAGACCTGAAGCCATCGGCCCTGAGCAATCCCTTCCTGTCGGATACCAGAGCGGTTTTGAGCCAGTCAGGGAATTCGGTTTCCATCGGGTTCAGGAACGAACCTGCAATCCCCGGGAAAACCATGATTAGCAGCAGAATCCCTCCTGTTATTCCGGTTGCAGTTTTAAGCCCGTTCATCAATGTTTTTTTAGGGAGCAAGCCGGTCAGGTAGTTGCGAAGGGCGAGAATGCCAAGAAGGGGGATACAGAACTGCGCGATTACCAGAGTCATGGTTACTGCCCGGAACTTATTGTAGCCGGGGAAGAAATCGATGAACAGGTTGGTAAACGGCATGAAATTCTTTCCCCACGAGAGCATTATGGACAGCACTGTGGCGGCCAGGAGCCACCATTTGTCCCTTCCCTTTACAACGATCAATCCGAGAACGAAAAGGAAGATTACGATTGCTCCCATGTAATGAGGACCATCGGTACCGGGTTGCGTGCCCCAGTATTTCATCATCTGGTTTGTATAGTCGGCCGCATTGTTCTGCCTGAGCGCCTTTACTGTTTCAGAGTCCCTGTCGAACGGCTTTGATGAGCCACCCTTGTAATTCGGTATCAGCAGGTTCATGGTTTCATCCACGCCGTAGCTCCAGAATACTATATAGTCCCTGTCGAGTCCGGCTGACACATTCCTGTGTTCCGACTGAAGTTCCGACTTTCCCCTGATGGAGTATTTGCCATACTCCCTCACGGTGTTGAGGCTGGCGAAATTGATTCCTATGGCCAGCACTACCGGGATAAGCATTATAAGGGATGTCCGGAGGAAACGGGGAAAGGTCTTTTCCCTGATTGAACAGATGAATTCGGTTATCAGGAAAACAAGGATGATAAGCGCAGCGTAATAGGTTATCTGCAAGTGGTTTGCAGTTATTTCGAGTGTCAGGAAGAATGCAGTAATCAAAGCTCCCTTAATGGCATCGCGCCGGTAAGCATACCAGACTCCACCTATTACCGGAGCCATATATGCCAGTGCAATGGCCTGCGTGTTGTGTCCTGCCGCCAGAATCTGAAAGAAGAAAGAGGAAAAACCATAGGCAATCGCCCCTGCAATTGCAATCCACTGATTTAGTCCGAACAGCAGCAGCAGGAGATAAAACCCTGCCATTGAAAGGAAAAGTACCGAGACCGGCATTTTGAACACCCTCAGCACCGTATCGGCATGCTTGAACAGGTTGCCGGGATATCTGGTGGATATGAGGTAAGCCGGCATTCCGCTGAATATCGAATTTGTCCAGAGCGGTTCTTTGTTGAACTGCTCCCGGTAATCCCTGATTTCCTTTGAATTGATATTTGAAACCGTGGTATCGTTGGCTTTAAGCACCTTGCCTTCAAGCACCGGGTAGAAATACACGAACGATATCAGAGTGAAAAGCACCAGTGCAATGACATGCGGCAGGGCCGGTTTTATCCTATCTTTGATTTCCATGATCAAATGTATATATGACAAAATTACCTAATTAACCTGTATTTTTCAGGCTGAAACTGTCCAGCCTTCTAAATTTCTTCGTCCGTATCTTTAAGCGACCTCAGGTTTTCGCCAAGGTTCCGGATATCTGACCATTTTCTTGCAAGTCCTTTCAGAGCCTGCAGTTCAGCAGTTTCATAGAAGTTCAGCGTATAAAGAATGAAAGGGAAGGCGGCAATGCACATGACTTTCAGCAGCAGGCGCGGTACGATGTTTATTTCATTCAGCACCAGCCCTGCGAATGAAAGGATCGCTCCTGTCAGGAACAGGATAACCACTTTTTTCTGTTCATACGGGATGAAGTACTCCTTCTGTGAACTTTGGTAGTTCAGGCGCCAGTAAACAATTTGGGTCACCAGGGTTGCAACAGCGGTTCCGGTTATGTTCCAGAGGGGTATCAGCAGGATATTGAGTGCAATGTTCAGCACAGTTGAAATCACTACATTGATGCCGATTATTCTGGATTTTCTGTTGATCAGCAGGCCGTAGCTGGTCGTCTCCCTCATATTCACAAAAAACACCGAGAGAGACAGAACCGGCACAACCATCCAGGCGCTCCAGAAAGTGGTCGATTTGGTTATTACCTTGAGTATCTCGTATGAAAAAAGAGAAACAGCAATTATCCCGAGCATCAGTACGAAGGATGAATAAAGCATCGATTTCTTGTAGAATCGCTTGTTGTCGGTGGTGTTCATTTTCTTCAGGACCATTGGAGTGAGGGCCATCTTGATTGAATCGACTATCACAAGCTTAAGTACCGATGCTATTTTGTAGGCCATGGTATAAATGGCAACAAATTTCAGCAGAGCCATTGAATTCAGGGCATATCTGTCGATTGCGGTCAGCACGGCCGCAGCGAAATTTGCAAGCAGAAGAGGGTATCCGAAGCGGCTCATCGACCTGAACAGGACATGATCGAAAAACGGTTTGCTGTTCTTTAATGAATATCCTGAAAGGAATACGATGAACAGGAGATTGCCAATAACCTGAGCGAGGTATATTCCTGCTATACCCATTCCCCTTGCAGTAATCAGGTAAATTGTAAGTCCCAGGACGGTGATCAGCTTCAGCAGGTTGGCGGTTGAAAAGAGAATAGATTTCGCCTGTACCCTCATCAGGGTGTTGATCAGGTTATTTATTGCCTGAAGGGCAGATGAAAGAACCAGAAGTTTGATGGCGCCCGACAGGGCATCCGTATCAAATATAGTCCTTGAAAGAGGCCCGCTCATCGGAATTAGTAAAGTGCAGAAAAGGACGCTTATCAGTATCTGGAAGGAGAATGACATGAAGAATATGCCCTTCCGGTTGGATGAATAGTCCTTGTCCCAGTACCATCTCATCATGCTCTGTGGAAGTCCCGAGGCCATCAGGGATATCAGGATGAGACCCGAAATGTCGAGCACGGCAATGATCCCGAAATCATCCACTGAAAAGTACCTGGGATCGGTATAGAGCGGGATCAGGAGAAAGCCCACAATTTTAACGGCTATATTCCCCAGGCCGTAAATAACAGAATCTTTTATGCTTTGCCTTATCGAATTCAACATAACCGACATTACAAGGAATCAGATCTTAAAAGTAAGTGAAACAAATGAATTAATGATCCCGGTGTGGCAAAAGGAATTATCGGAAAGATACCCTTCAGGCTTCTCTGTCAGGCAGTAAGATCTGTTTTTCAGCATAAACGATATAATACCTTGGATGAATTCTCCTGAGTAAAGGCCTTATGCCCCAGGGCTTATCATATGATTTCCAGATTTGGTAATCCATTATTTTCCATCCTGTTCTCTCAAGAAGATGGTTGAACTGTCTGACTGAGAATTCGTGATAATGGCAGTCATGCCTGTCATTGTAATTCCAGTATTCCGCTGCAAACCATAATCTTAAAGGCACCGAAGCTATCAACCGGCCACTGGATGAATTTAACAGATTGAACGGTGCAAACATATGCTCGAAAATCTCAAAAGCTGTGATGTTCGTATAATCATTCACTAATGCAAAATCAACATCGAGATCCTCACCGGTTGTATTTACTATATTATATCCGCCCTTTTGCCTGATGAAATCCGACAGTTCGTTGGTTTCTCCCAGATCAAGGATTCTTTCGTCAGTTTTAAAATGTTTTCTGACAAAGCATAGCGTTTTTTCAAATCTTTTTTGTTTTGCCTTATCCATAGGGCTAATTTTTAGTGACGTTCTTTAATTGGGCGGACTGAAGTTCACTATACAACCCGATAAGATTCCCTTTGATCAGATTCATGTTGAAATGATCAATTATAGCTTTATATCCGTTTTCACCCATCTTAATCCTGAGTTGAGGATTGGCAGTCAGGGTTTCTATTGCCTGTCTGAGTTCCTCATTGTTTTTATAGACTATCCCGCAATTGAAATTTTCAATAATTGCTGCCTGGGGTTTGCAATCAGAAACAATCAGCGGCTTTTTCCCAAGCATGTAGTCGAAGATCTTATTGGCAACTCCCGATTCGTGCTGGGGGTTTTTGTGAAACGGTGCAATGCAGATATCAGAAATATCAAGGTAAACCGTCAGTTCCGAAACGTCGATCCATGGAATGTAATAAACGATATTGTCGAGGTTTTCGGAATATATTGTCTCAAAGAATCTCTGCCTGTCAGCCTTGTCGACAGGACCAATTACAAGAAACCTCGACGGATGGTTTTCCCGTGCAAGTTCCTCAAATACTTTCAGAACATCGAAAATCCCCCTTCTTTCTGCCACCACACCGAAGTACAGCACAACGGTCCTGCTGCTGTCGGGACTTATTCCCTGAGCAATTCCGTGTTTGGAAGCTGATTTCGACAGATCAGGCACATTCGGGAAGATGGTGAAGATGTCTTTTTTCAGCGAAGGGTACCTGGAGAGGAGGGTATCCCTGAAATCTTCGCTCAGAACTAAAATCCGTGCGGCATAGCCTAGATATTCTTTTTCCTTGCGCTGCCATGCACGGGGCCGGGCGATCAGGTTTCTTAAAAATCCTTTGGTCCAGTTGTATGTGGTAACCGCGAAGGGATAGTTTTCGTGAAGATCAAGAACAAGCGGGATATTAAAACCCGATTTCCTTATTCCCCTTGCAGCCGGCCGCGACATATAAAGGTCGTGTACATGAAGGATGTCTGTCTTGTTGCCGGTGATGAAACTGCTTATCTTTCTGCTCCACATCCACTCGTAGGCAGGAAGTGTGTTTAGCATGAAGAAAAGTATATTTTTAAGCTTTTTGCTGATCATGATCCGGCTTACACTGAAATCTCCGGGTGACCTGTATTCCTTATTGTCGAAACCGAAACACATGACAAATACCTGATGTCCTGCTTCCTTCAGGATCTCAATCTCCTTAAGCACCCGCTTGTCATCGTTCAGATCATTATCGACTACAACACCGATTTTCATTTTTCAAGAAGTTCAGCAATGCTCTTTACAATATTCTTCCGGGAGTAGGATTCAGGAGGGGGCAGGTCAGGCAGATTCCTGTTCCTTGCCAGTTCTTCTATATATCGGGCTATTCCGGCTGCATCGTTGTAGTCAAATGTTCTGCCGTGTCCGGTTTCATGCAGTATTGTTGCTGCATCGCCATCGGCAGGAGCCAGACATATAACGGGTTTACCTGCAGCAAGATACTCGAACATTTTCCCTGTTATAATACTTCGCGAACTTTCATGGTCAGGGATTATTAGTAACAGTGCGCTGGCATTGAGCATGTTAAGCAGGGCGGTCGGATGGCTCGAGAAGGGGGTGAAGCTGATGTCGGGAACGCCGGCACCCCTGATAAGCTTGTCTTTGATTTCGGCAGGCACCGAACCTGTAAAGCTTAACCTGTAATTTATTCCTTTGCCGGCAACGATACGCAGGGCATCAAGGAACCCGTTTACAGGATAGATACCTGAAAGTGAACCTATGTAGGATATTGTGAAAACATCAGGTTGTTCAGCGATGATCCCGCTGAAATCGTCTTCGTCGAATCCGTTGGATATCACATGTATCTTTCCTTCGATGCCCGGGACTTTTGAACCAAGAAGGGTTTTCAGGGATTTTCCTACTGTGGTTATCAGGTCAGCCGATTGAAGTACACGCCTTTCGTAGGTACTGTCGATCATCCTTGAAAGTGGTGTAGGGTAGAATTTCTTATAATAGTAGATATCTGTCCATGGGTCGCGCAGGTCGGCAATCCACTTAATCCCGGGGTATTTAAGCCTGAGCTTTAGTCCAATGAGCTGGGTGGAGTGCGGTGGGCTGGTGGTTATTATCCTGTCGATATTCTGCGATTCTATTATTTCGCATGCTTTTCTGAAAGCATATCTGTTCCATCCTCTGCGGGGATCGGGGATGAAGAAATTTCCCCTTATAAAGCGCGAGATCTTTCCTTTTAAAGAGTTATCGGTATTCATCGCGAATCCAGCCGAAGGCACTTTTGATTTGTCGCTGGTGAGCAGCCTGAACCAGTCGGTTGCCCTTGTTTTATGAATTTCGACGGGAGGAACATCCTCTGAAAGGGAGGTATCGAGTGCCGGATAAGTGGCATATAAGGGGTCGATTGTAAGGATAACCGGATCCCAGCCGTATGAGGGAAGGTGTTTCGAGAACTTAAGCCATCTCCGGACACCTATTCCGCCCGACGGAGGCCAGTTATAGGTTATCACCAGGACCCTTTTCATGTCATATGTTTCTCAAAAGGCTTACGATGCTAACTTTTTCCTTAATAATATCCAGGAGCGCTTCAATTTTTACCCGCTCCTGTTTCATAGAGTCGCGGTATCTTATTGTAACCGTTGCGTCGTCGATGGTCTGATGGTCGATTGTAATGCAGTAGGGTGTACCGATCGCATCCTGCCGGCGGTATCTCCTTCCTATTGAATCTTTGTCGTCGTACTGGCAGTTGAATTCGAATTTAAGATTATGGACGATCTTTTCGGCTATTTCCGGCAGGCCGTCTTTCCTGACAAGTGGCATCACGGCAAGCTTGACGGGAGCTAGGAAAGCCGGCAGCCTCAGAACAACTCGGGTATCGGAAGAACCGTCTTCCTTTTTCAGTCCCTCTTCCCAGTATGAAGCAGCCATGACCTGCAGGAACATCCTGTCTACACCGATCGATGTTTCTATGACATACGGAACATATGATTCACCTTTTTCAGGATCGAAGTACTGCATCTTCTTTCCGCTGTATTTCTGATGCTGGCTCAGGTCATAATCAGTCCTGGAATGTATCCCTTCCACTTCCTTGAATCCGAATGGGAACCTGTATTCTATATCAGTGGCAGCATTGGCATAATGTGCAAGCTTGACATGGTCGTGGAAACGGTAATTCTCCGCACCGAATCCCAGGGCCTGGTGCCATTTCATCCTGGCTTCCTTCCATATGGCAAACCATTCCAGTTCGGAGCCCGGCTGGACGAAATACTGCATTTCCATCTGTTCGAATTCCCTCATCCTGAAAATGAACTGTCTGGCAACTATCTCATTGCGGAATGCCTTTCCGATCTGGGCTATCCCGAAAGGTATCTTCATCCTGCCGGTTTTCTGGACGTTAAGGAAGTTGACAAAGATCCCCTGTGCTGTTTCGGGCCTCAGATAGATCTTGTTCGATCCTTCGAGGGTGGAACCCATTTCAGTCGAGAACATCAGATTGAACTGCCTGACATCGGTCCAGTTGCGGCTTCCGGATATCGGGCATACTATTTCGTTATCGATAATTATCTGCCTCAGTTCAGCCAGGTCGGTGTCGTTCAGGGCTTTGGAGAACCTGGTGTTCAGTTCGTCAATTTTTGCCTGGTTTGCCAGTACCCGCTGGTTGGTCTCTCTGAATTTTATCTCGTCGAAGGCTTCCCCGAATCTTTCCCTGGCCTTTTCAACCTCCTTCGATATCTTCTCTTCAATCTTCGCCAGGTGTTCTTCAATAAGGACATCAGCCCTGTATCTTTTCTTGGAATCCCTGTTGTCTATAAGAGGATCGTTAAAAGCGTCGACATGCCCGGATGCTTTCCAGATGGTGGGATGCATGAAAATTGCCGAATCGATGCCCACTATGTTGTCATGCAGAAGCACCATGCTGTCCCACCAGTATTTCTTTATGTTGTTCTTCAGTTCGACGCCGTACTGACCGTAGTCGTATACTGCGCTTAATCCGTCATAAATCTCACTTGAGGGAAATACATAACCGTACTCCTTGCAGTGGGCTACCAGTTTCTTAAAAACATCATCCTGAGCCATAAGTCGTTTAGGTTTTTGGTGAGCAAAAGTAAATTAAAAAGTCCGGTTTAGCAATCATGTTTTATACTGAAGGCCCCTTTATAGTCTGAAGCCAGGCAGTCCCGGAAGTGACCGGGATAATGAAAAGCATTAATTAGTATATTTGGCGTTCAATAATTTCAGAAGGTTCAATGAGAAAACGTACGGATTTTCTGGTGATCGGATCAGGAATAGCGGGACTGACCTTCGCACTAAAGGCGGCCCGTTACGGAAAAGTTGCAATTGTTACAAAATCGGCACTCGACGATTCGAATACAAAGTATGCACAGGGGGGAATTGCGGCCGTATTCAGTAAGCCCGACAATTTTGAGAAGCATATACGGGACACACTGATTGCGGGCGATGGCATCTGTAACGAGGAGGTGGTGAGGATGGTTGTGCAGGAGGCTCCTGCACGGATACAGGATCTTATCCAACTGGGAGTTCCGTTCGATAAGAAAAAGGATGGCACCTACGACCTGGCGAAGGAGGGAGGACATACCGAGCACAGGATCCTTCATGCAAAGGACAAGACTGGCGAGGTGATCGAGAATACCCTGATCAGCAGGGTGAAGAATGATCCCAATATTGAGATTTTCGAGCATCATTTTGCAATTGAAATACTTACCCAGCACCATCTGGGGATAGAGGTAAAAAGGAGTTTTCCTGACATAAAGTGTTATGGCGCTTATGTTGCCGACCTCATTGAGAAGAAAGTGTACACCTTTCTTGCAAAAATCACAGTAATGGCAACAGGGGGGCTCGGGAATGCCTATCAGACTACAACCAACCCCGAGGTAGCAACGGGCGACGGTGTTGCAATGGTTTACAGGGCCAAGGGGACAATTGAGAATATGGAGTTCATCCAGTTCCATCCGACTTCACTGTATGATCCGGAAATGCGGCCGTCGTTTCTGATTACAGAGGCTCTCAGGGGATACGGGGCCATTCTCAGGAATATGGCCGGGGAGCAGTTCATGAACAGGTACGACAGCCGGGGTTCACTTGCTCCCAGGGACATAGTTGCCAGGGCAATCGACAATGAGCTCAAGATATGGGGAGAGGATCATGTGTGGCTCGATTGCACCCATCTTGACCCGGCAGGGTTGAGGGATCATTTCCCGAATGTTTATGAACATTGCCTGAATAGAGGGATAGACATAACAAAGGATAAAATACCGGTGGTGCCATGCGTTCATTATTCCTGCGGCGGAATAAAGGTGGACACCGACGGACAGAGCAACATTGAACGACTCTATGCTCTCGGGGAAGTATCGTCGACGGGTCTCCACGGAGCAAACCGTCTGGCCTCCAACTCCCTGGTGGAAGCTGCTGTCTACTCGCACAGGGCTGTGGAACATTCGGTAAAAAGGTTAAAAGAGCTTGATTTTGAAGAGAAGTTGCCTGACTGGGACTATAAGGGAACTACCCACCTTGAGGAAATGGTACTTATAACCCAGAGCCTTAAGGAACTCCAGTCGATAATGAGCAACTATGTCGGAATCGTCAGGTCCGACCTTCGCCTGGAAAGGGCTATGGTGAGGCTTGAGATACTTTACAGGGAAACTGAAAGCCTTTATAAACGATCGCTGATTTCAAAACAGATATGTGAGCTCCGGAATCTGATAAATGTGGGATATCTGATAATCAAGATGGCAATGAACAGGAAGGAGAGTATTGGTCTCCATTATTCGATCGATTATCCGAAGAGAACAGGCACCCTGAAGTAAAACACTGATATAATGAACCATCTTGAATCATCATTCACTGGCAAAAATGCCGTATGGAGGTATATAGTAATGTTTGCGGCCATACTTCTGGCTACAAATACTATAGGTGCATTGCCGCTCCTGCTGGGCTATAGTTCAAAAGTTGCCGAAGATCCCGGGCTTATAGGAAAGATTGCCGAAGATCCGGGCAATCTCGGGGTTCTCGGGTTCGAACCGAATATTGGTCTTCTCATGAATCTTTTTCCCTTCATCATCGGGATACTGGCTTTTGTTCTGCTTATCAAGCCTCTGAATCAAAGAACCTTTGGTGCGACCATCAATGGTGGACGCAGTTTCCGGTGGGACAGGTTTCTGAAATCCGCCCTTGTATGGCTGATCATCTCGGCCCTTTATCTGTTTGTCTACATGAAAGTCGATCCCTCGAATTTCAGGTTGAACAATGTTTCCGGAACCCTTCTTCCCCTGATACTGATCTGTCTGGCCCTGATTCCCTTCCAGGCGGCCTTCGAGGAGACACTCTTCAGGGGTTATCTGATGCAGGGATTTGCTGTGCTATTCAGAAACAGGTGGCTTCCGGTGGTGCTGACATCAGTCCTGTTCGGTCTGATGCACTCCTTTAACCCGGAGGTGGATGAGTTCGGATTTATGATGATGATGCCTCAGTACATCACTTTCGGGCTGATCTTCGGGATTGTCACAATCCTCGACGACGGTATCGAAGTTGCAATAGGGGCCCATGCGGCCAACAATATATTCCTGTGTATTATGGTTACAAATAAGTCGTCAGCTCTTCAGACTGACGCCATGTATGAACAGTTGAACATCCAACCCATGACCGAATTTGCAGGCTTGCTTATTACCGGGATACTATTTGTAGTTGTAATGAAAAAGCTGCTGAACTGGGATTCGTGGTCATTGCTGACGGCCCGTGTCGAGCCGCCCCGGGAAAATGATCAGAGCCCGTACACCGACGTTCTGTCGTCAGTGCGATAGCTACCCCATTTTTCGCTGATTTCGTTTATTATTTCCCTTATTTGTTCAGGTTCGGGAGTGGTCAGAAGTTTCAGTCTTGTTTCTTTGAAATGAGGGAGACCCTTGAAATAGTTTGAGAGATGCCTTCTCATCTCAAAGATAGCCTTTTTGCCTTCCTTGAACTCGATGGATTTATCGAGATGAAGCAGCGCGAGTAAGGCTTTTTCTGAAACCTCCGGTTCGGGGAGGAGCTCACCGGTATCGAGGTAATGTCTTATATCCCTGAAAATCCAGGGCCTGCCCACTGTGGCCCTTCCGATCATAATCCCGTCGACTCCGTACCTGCTGAACATTTCCCTGGCTTTTTCAGGGCTGTCTATGTCTCCGTTGCCGATTACCGGAATTTTCATCCTGGGATTGTTTTTGACTTCGCCTATAAGAGTCCAGTCGGCTGAACCTTTGTAAAGCTGGGCTCTTGTCCTTCCGTGGATTGTCAAGGCGGCTATACCTGTATCCTGGAGTCTTTCAGCAACCTCCACAATATTTTTGCTGTCCTCATCCCATCCGATGCGGGTCTTGACCGTTACCGGGAGTTTAACCGCCTTTACAATTGCTTCGGTCATTGATATCATCATGGGAATATTGCGAAGCATCCCGGCTCCGGCCCCTCTGTTGGCTATTTTTTTTACCGGGCATCCGAAATTTATGTCAATCAGTTCCGGCCGGGCATTTTCCGCGATCAGGGCGGCCTCTACCATGGCATCGGTCAGATGGCCGTAAAGCTGAATGCCTATCGGTCGCTCGAAATCATAAATATCAAGTTTCTTCACGCTCTTCTGACCATCCCTTATCAGTCCGTCGGATGATATGAATTCGGTGTACATGAAATCCGCGCCGTTCATCTTGCATAAATAGCGGAATGACGGATCGGTGATATCCTCCATCGGAGCAAGGAACAGAGGATATTCTCCGAGCTGTATATTACCTATGGTCAATGAGATATTTGTTAAGGCCAGATTGTGCTTTGCGCCTCTGCAGGTGATCCGGATTTGTTCAGTTCACTCTTTCTGTAGAAATATACGATACCGTAATTCTCGCTTGCCGGCATTCTTTTATCTTCAGGCAGGGTGCTGTGGGTATTTTCGATCTCGTTCCAGATCTGCTGGATCAGATCGTCGGCTTCCTTTCTCAGTTCGTAGTTCTTTTCCGTATAATCGAGGGTTCTTTTGGCAAGTGTTTTCTGGAAATTCCAGGATTCGAGGAAATTCTGGTATCTTACTTTTACAACCGCGATGGTGGGATTGGTAATCGGGGAGCCGCCTTTCCTGATCCGGAATTCTTCTCCTTCAATTATCCTTTTCCCCCAGCTTATAAGTTCATTTTCGGTATTAAGCGAAGGAACCGTAGATTCGCTTGTTGCCAGTCCGTAGAAAGCCCTGGTCTCGGCCGGAAGATCGCCCCTGAAAATAGCCATGTTCATCACTCTAACGAAATGAGTGAGGTAAAGCCTTGCTTTCCTTATAAGCTCGGCATATTCCTTGCTTTTGTTGTTCTGAGAAGCATAAGACTGGCGCTGGAGCATGATCATATTCTCAAACTGAGGAAGAAACCTCTGCAGTTTAACGATCATCTTGGGAGAGAAGGCCATCTGGTTAGGCGGAACCTCGCGTCCTTTGTCGAGAGCGATTCTCATCGCCCTGATACGTGCGGCATCAGTGTTCGGCAATCTTCTGTATGGCATAAGATCAGGTTGGTGTTAAAAAGCTGTTGATAACTTTAATGCGAATATAATAACGTTTTGTTAATATCCAATAGTATTCGTAAAGCAAAATATTTGATATTAAAGTGTTCTGATTACGGAATTTAAGATCAACCGGTTAATAATTTTTTCGGCCTGATTTTAAGTGACCGAAAACTGGGATCGTATCGCTGAGGATATTAACTTAGCTGAATCGTTGAATCAGTAAAAAAAACCGGATATGTTCAAAAAGGAAGTTTATATCAGCCGCAGGGCCAGGCTGCATGGAATCATGAAATCGGGACTAGCCCTTTTCATTGGGAATGTCGATTCCCCTATGAATTATCCTGCCAACCAGTATCATTTCAGGCAGGACAGTGATTTTCTCTATTATTTCGGACTTGATCTGCCCGGATTTGCCGGCCTGATGGATTTTGATACCGGAAAGGACTGGATATTCGGCAAGGATGTCGACATAGACGATATCATCTGGATGGGTCCCCAACCGACTGTTAAGGAGCTGGCCCTCGGGTGCGGCGTGGTCAACGCGTCACCTTTTACGAAGCTTGAAAGCGTAATCGGCGATGCCCTTTCAAAGAAGCGCAAGGTGCATTTCCTGCCTCCCTGCAGGGGTGAGAATAAAATGACGCTTGGTGCCCTTCTCAGGGAAAATCCCTGCAAGATGAAAACTCTTGCATCGGTCGATCTGATAAAGGCTGTTGTCTCCATGCGTTCAATAAAGGAACAGGTTGAAATAGTTGAGATCGAAAAGGCTGTGGCTGTAGCTTATGAGATGCATACCACGGCAATGAAGATGTGCAAACCCGGTGTGAAGGAACAGGAAATCTTCGGAACCATCGAGGGAATTGCCCTGGCACACGGAGGAGGTACTTCCTTCCCTATAATTCTGAGCATCAACGGACAGACACTACACAACCATAATCACGACAATATCCTGCTTAAGGGACGGATGATGGTTACTGATGCCGGGGCTGAATCGAACATGCACTACAGTTCTGATATCACCCGCACCACCCCTGTCGGCGGGAAATTCAACCGGAAGCAGAAAGACATTTATGAGATAGTGCTGAAGGCCAACGCTGAGTCGATAAAAACCGCGAAACCGGGCATTTCAAACCGCGACCTTCACCTGAATGCCTGCCGTATAATTGCATCTTCGCTGAAGGAACTCGGTCTGATGAAGGGAGACACGGCCGAAGCCGTTGAAAAGGGAGCCCATGCCCTTTTTATGCCTCACGGACTGGGGCATATGATGGGACTCGACGTTCACGACATGGAAGGACTTGGCGAGAATTATGTGGGCTACAGCGATGAAGTGAAGAGAAGCGAACAGTTCGGTCTTGCCTTCCTGAGGTTTGCCCTTCCTTACAAGCCCGGTCATGTTTTCACGGTGGAACCCGGAATTTACTTTATTCCCGAGTTGATAGAAAAATGGGAATCGGAGGGTAAATTCAGGGAATTCATCAACTATAATAAGCTGGCTGACTGGATGGAAATCGGTGGTATCAGGATTGAAGACAACGTTCTTATCACTGAAAAAGGACATAAGCTTCTGGGTAAACCAATTCCGAAAACTGTTGCCGATATTGAGGCATTATGCTCCTGAAAACGGTATGAACAGTTCCCGGAGTGCATGGAAAAGGTCAGTATGCCTTATAGTATTCCCTTTTGAGGCGTGCAATATTGGTTAGTTTGATCTGTTTCGGGCATTCAGCTTCACAGGCTCCGGTATTTGAGCAGTTGCCGAATCCGAGTTCATCCATTTTCTCAACCATGGCTCTCACCCTGTCCTTCGCCTCCACCCGGCCCTGGGGGAGCAGTGCATATTGAGAGATTTTTGCAGATACGAACAGCATGGCCGAGGCATTTTTACAGGCGGCCACACAGGCTCCGCATCCTATGCATATGGCCGAATCGAAGGCGTCCTCGGCGTTTTTTTTCTGAACCAGAATCGAATTGGCTTCCGGGGCGGCGCCGGTATTCACCGAAATAAACCCGCCGGCGATCTGTATCTTATCCATAGCGCTCCTGTCGACTATAAGATCCTTAATGACAGGAAAGGGTAAGGCTCTCCATGGTTCTATCGTAATTGTGTCGCCGTCGCTGAAGTACCTCATCGAGAGCAGGCAGGTGGTCACGGCAGGAACAGGGCCGTGGGGATGGCCGTTAATATACATTCCGCACGATCCGCAGATACCCTCCCTGCAATCATGTTCAAAGGCGACTGGTTCGTCACCGGTCTCCACAAGCTTCTTGTTAAGTGCATCGAGCATCTCCAGGAACGACATCTCCGGGGAAACATTTTCCATTTTGTATATCACAAATTTCCCTTTCGATTTTGCATTCTTCTGCCGCCATATCTTAAGTGTCAGTTTCATCCGTATATAATTTAATTTAAAGGTCGGATGGAACCGCAAATGATTGAAGGTGAATTATATTCATTATTGTTTGTGTGTTGTCAATCATTTGGGTTTCATACTATTTGATGATTTGTATTTTTAATGTCTTGCGGTCCCTCCTCCGCTAAAGCTTCGGAGGGCAAAGCTTGCAGTCCCTCCTCCGCTAAAGCTTCGGAGGGCAAAGCCTGCAGTCGTGCAGTCGCCTTATGTCATGCCTTTACGCCTTTATGCCTTTATGCCTTTATGCCTTTATTTATAACTTCTTACCTTCATCTCAGCTTCTTCAAATCGGAGCGGCTCCCTGTTAAGGATATGGGGTTTGCCTTCTCCGGCATATTCCCAGGCTGCAACGTAGGTATAGTCAGCATCATTTCTGAGAGCCTCTCCGTCGGGAGTCTGGTACTCTTCCCTGAAATGGGCCCCGCACGATTCCTTTCTGTTCAGCGCGTCGGTGACAAGCAGATCGGCCAGCTCAAGGAAATCGGCAATTCTGGCGGCTTTCTCCAGTTCCTGGTTCAGGTCGTTTAGCGAACCCGGCACCCTGAGGTCTTTCCAGAACTCATCCCTGAGATCCTTTATCAGTTCAAGCGCTTTCAGCAGACCTTTTTCATTTCTCGTCATCCCGCAGAAGTCCCACATTATTTTACCCAGTCGTCTGTGGAACGAAGCAGCCGTTTGTTTTCCACTGATGGAAATAAGCTTATCGAGCCTGTCGGCGACTGATTTTTCAGCTTCTTCAAATTCAGGTCCTTCGGCTTTTATCCCGGGGACTCTTATCTGGTCGGCCAGGTAGTTACCTATAGTTACAGGCAGAATGAAATAACCATCGGCGGCTATCTGCATCAGCGAGCTGGCCCCCAAACGATTGGCGCCATGATCGGAAAAATTTGCCTCGCCTATTGCATAAAGCCCGGGGATGGTTGTCATAAGCTCGTAGTCGACCCACAGACCTCCCATTGTGTAGTGTCCTGCTGGGTAAATCCGCATAGGTTCCGAATAAGGATCGGTGCCTGTAATGGTTCGGTACATCTCGAAGAGGTTGCCATATTTTCCTTCAATGGCTTTTTTTCCCTGTTTGTTTAATGAATCCCTGAAATCGAGGTAAACGGCAAGTCCTGTAGGTCCCACACCGTATCCGGCGTCGCATCTTTCCTTTGCCGCCCGTGAAGCGATGTCTCTGGGCACAAGATTTCCGAAGGCAGGGTAACGTCTTTCGAGATAGTAGTCCCTTTCTTCCTCTGGAATCTCATTTGGCGGCCGCTTATCGGCTTTTGTCTTAGGCACCCAGATTCTTCCGTCATTTCTGAGCGACTCCGACATAAGTGTAAGCTTCGCCTGGAATTCGTTCATCTGGGGTATTGAAGTGGGATGTATCTGGACGAAGCTCGGGTTGGCGAAGAAGGCGCCCTTTTTATATGCTTTCCATGCGGCTGTGGCGTTGGAGTTCACTGCAAGGGTGGAGAGGTAGAAGATAGTGCCATAGCCTCCTGTTGCAAGCACGACAGCATGGGCCGAATGCCTTTCTGTTTCTCCGGTAATGAGGTTCCGGGTGATTATACCCCGGGCTCTTCCGTCAATAACCACCAGGTCGAGCATTTCCCTGCGCGGGTACATGGTTACGGTCCCCTTTTTTATCTGACGGTTGAGGGATGCATAGGAAGCGAGAAGACATTGCTGACCGGTCTGTCCCTTTGCGTAGAAAGTCCTGGAGACTTGCACCCCCCCGAACGAACGGGTATTCAGTGTGCCGCCGTAATCCCGGGCAAAGGGTACTCCCAGCGCGGCGAAATGATCGATGACCTGGTTGCTTACTTCGGCAGCCCTGTAAACGTTGGCTTCGCGCGACCTGTAGTCGCCGCCCTTTATCATATCGATAAACAACCGGTAAACACTGTCGCCGTCGTTCTGGTAGTTCTTGGCTGCATTTACTCCTCCCTGCGAAGCCACTGCATGGGCCCTTCGCGGGGAATCGTGATAACTGAAGGTTTTCACGTTGTATCCCAATTCGCCAAGGGATGAAGATGCTGCCGCTCCTGCAACTCCGGTACCGACAACGATTATATCGATTTTCCTTTTGTTTGCGGGGTTGACCAGCTTAACCGAATTTTTGTAATTTGTCCACTTCAGGGCAAGCGGGCCATCGGGGATCTTAGCATTGAGTTTTTCCATATACTGAGTGTTTTCTATCTGAACTGCCATATTGTTATTGAAATAACAGCAAAGCCGGCAGGTATGGCAATGGCGTAAATCCAGGCGAATACCTTAACAACGGGGGTCCAAAACCTGTGGTTAAGTCCGAGAGTCTGAAATGCCGATGAAATGGCATGGTACAGATGCAGTCCGAGAAGAATGAAACACAAGAGATAAATATAGTTGTAAGCAGGTATTCTGAAAAGCTCATGCGCCACAGAATAAAAATCGTCAGGATTCCCTTTCACAAATCCGAGCCGTATGAAGTAAAAATTGGAGAAGTGAATGACAAGGAAGGTAAATACCGAAGCACCTGTCCAGATCATGAATTTCGAAAAAAAGGATGTTTTTGTTTTTATGCCTATTGCATACCCGACCGGCCTGGCCATCCAGTTCTTTATCTGGATATAAATACCGTAGGAGATATGGATCAGGAGGGCTGAAACAAGCAAGATTTCGATTATCCTGATCAGGGGAAAAGTTGCCATGAAATGGGCTGCCTTATTGAAAGGTCCGGGATCACTTTTCAGAAGCATGAAGTTTATAGCCAGATGGACGGGCAGGAACAAAATCAGGAAAAGGCCTGCCAGTGCCATCACAAACTTTTTTGAAACGGAGGAGAATAGTACCTTATCCATGGTCCGTGAGTTTTTAGAATTTTCCGAGCCTAACAATTTTTATAAAAATAAAACTAAATAACCACATTATCAATTCCTGCGATTAAGTATATTTAACAGGAGTTATGGGTAAGCGGTACGGGGTACGGGGTACGCGGTATGCGGCGGAAAAAGTTGTTGGATTACTGCCAGCTGCATGCTGCCAACTGCCAACTTGATTAATTGTCCCAAAATATTACGTCATGAACTACTACATCCACTACAACGGCGGTAAAGTTTATTACTGCGATAAGGGCGAAGGTGATGCTGTCATTCTGCTTCACGGATATCTTGAGACTTCTGATATCTGGGCTGGTTTTGCCGATAAGCTGGCAAAGAAATTTCGTGTGATATCGGTCGACCTTCCGGGACACGGTCTTTCGATGGTTTACAGCGAGAGTCATACAATGGAGTTTATGGCCGGGGCAGTGAAGAGTCTCATTGAGAACCTGCATCTGCCGAAAGCATTCATTGCAGGTCATTCGCTCGGAGGGTATGTTGCCCTTGCCTTTGTTGAATTTTATCCCGCAATGCTCTCGGGATATTGCCTGTTTCATTCCCATCCATTCGCCGACAGGCCTGAAGCAGTCGCAAAAAGGGAGAGGGAAATAAAAGTGGTACGGGCGGCAAAGAAATACCTGTTGTATCCCGACAACATTTCCCAGATGTATGCCACTCAGAATCTTGAAAAATTCAGTGCGGATCTTCAGAGGTCGAAGGATATTGCTGCCACTATAAGGGATGAAGGCATAATAGCGGTTCTTAACGGAATGATGAACAGGCCTTCGAGGCAAAAGGTAATGGAGGAAGGAAGGGTTCCCTGCCTCTGGATCCTGGGCAGGCTGGACAATTATATACCATGGACCGAGGTATTGTCAAAAGTCAATCTTCCGGCAAATGCCAGGGTGGAAATCCTCGAAAACTCAGGCCACATGGGATTCATCGAAGAGCAGGATCTGTCGGTGAAGCTGATTTCGGATTTTGCAGGACGTCTCAGGTCCGGTATTTGAAACACCTCACGCCTCACACCTCACACCTCACACCTTCTTCCCCCTTACTAATTCTTCTCCAGGTATTCGATCGCAAATTTGAGCGTTGTATCCAGTCCTTTCCAGATGGGATAAAATCCTTTATTGTCGAGGATGTTGCGTGCGATATAGGCTTTCAGCTGAATATAGATAACGTCACCGGAAAGCTTTAATCCTTCATTGTCCCTTTTTACCCCGTTCTGTTCTGCAAATCTGATGAACTGGTCAAGAAGATCCTGCCGGTCGAGGAATTTCTCCATTTCCCCTACCTCAGTGTATTTCTTCAGCGTCTCCCTGTTTGTTTCGGTGTATTTCAGGGCAAACCTGTAAATCAGCGGTCTCACTGCAATGAAGTATGATGATCGTCCTGTGGTGTCGACCGGAACGAAGATATCGGGCATGATGCCTCCTCCTCCGAAGACTGTTTTGCCGCCCGGGGTGGTGAATTTAAGAGAGTCGGCAAAATGAATGCTGTCAGAAACGGTGAACTCACCTCTTTCGAACCTCGAGTTAAGATCGTCGAAGTATTCGTCGAAGCTGTTGTTGTAGGGTTTCTGGATTGATCTTCCTGTAGGGGTGTAATATCTGGCTATAGTCAGCCTCATTCCCGATCCGTCGGTAAAAGGCACCGGTTCCTGAACAAGTCCCTTGCCGAAAGAGCGTCTGCCTATTATGGTACCCCTGTCGTTATCCTGAATTGCGCCGGCAAGGATTTCGCTTGCCGATGCACTCCACTCATCGATGAGCAGGACAAGATCGCCTGTTTCAAATTCTCCGTGGTCGGTTGCCCTGGCTTCATTTTTTGGTTGTGACCTTCCAAGGGTGTAGACAATCATCTGTCCCTCCTTCAGGAATTCATCCGCTATCTTAATGGCCGCCTCCATAACTCCGCCCGAATTCTCCCTGAGGTCAAGGATAAGGCTTTGCATCCCACTCGACTTAAGTTCCCTGATGCTTTTAAGGAATTCATCGTAGGTGGTCATCGCGAAATTGTTGATCTTTATGTATCCCGTTTTATCATTTGTCATGTAGCTCACATCTACGCTGGCAATCGGAATTTTATCGCGGGTTATATCGAAGGGGATAAGCTCACTGATTCCATTTCGCAGCAGCTTTATCCTGACAACTGTGCCCCTCGGACCCTTGAGCATGCCCATGACTGTCTCGTCGCTCATGTTTCTTCCGGCCACAAGCGAATCATTTACATAAATGATCTTGTCGCCTGCCATCAGCCCAACCTTTTCGGAAGGTCCACCCGGTATGGTGCTTATGACAAGAATTGTATCGGTAAGCATGTTGAACGAGATGCCAATTCCGTCAAAGTTGCCCTGGAGAGGTTCGTTGGCCCGCTGCAGATCCTTTGCCGGGATATACACCGAATGAGGATCAAGTTTCTTCAATATTGCAGGGATGGCTGCCTCGACAAGTTCGGCGCGGTTCACCGTATCAACATAGTCTGATTCTATTATGTTCAGTATGCTGTTGATCTTGTCGTTTCTTGCCCTGAATCCTGCCTGCCGGGGAGAGCTGTCCTTTCCCGGAAGATAAATACCGATGAAAATTCCTGCCGCCAGTGCAAATGCAGCAACCACAGGAAGGATAACGCTCCTCTTCGTATTATTGTACTTCATAAATGTCGTTTTCAGGATCAATATAAACAATCTCAATCCCTGCACGTATCAGCAATTCGAGGCCATCGGTTATCCGGTACTTGTTGCAGTAAACCACCCGTCCAATTCCCGCCTGAATAATCAACTTTGCACATTCCATGCATGGGGATGTTGTAACGTATAACGTCGAATTCTCGCTGGAATTGTTTGACTTGGCAACTTTTGTTATGGCATTTGCTTCAGCATGAAGAACATACGGTTTGGTTATATTGTTCTCATCCTCACACACGTTTTCAAAGCCGGCAGGAGTGCCATTGTAGCCATCCGAGATTATCATTTTGTCCTTTACAATGAGAGCGCCAACCTGCCTGCGCTTGCAGTAGGAATTCTGAGCCCATATCTGAGCCATCTCAAGGTATCTCTGGTCGAAGACCTTTTGCTTGTCCCCGTAGGGTCTGAGACTATCTGTCACTTTTATTGAATATTATTCCTCGGAGGGCCAAAGTTATTAATTTTTGGCAATGTATCAGTATTGCCGGAACCGGGTAATAACTTAAAAGACAAATCAGGCAGGACAAAAAACAGTTATTGCTTACTTGTTGAACCTGTAGGCGTTGAGTATCTTTTTGGGAATATCGGTGTTGTCATATATACCCGTGAAGTTACCTGAGCCGGGTCCTGAAGCATAAACAGGAAGCATTATGGCCGAGTGGCTCTTTGTTGAGAACTGAAGCCTGGTCCTCCGTGATTTGATGTCTCCTCCCGTGATTGTGACACCGCCGGTTTCATGATCGGCCGTGATCACTACCAGGGTATTCCCGTCAGCCTTTGCAAAGTCGAGAGCGACTCCTACAGCCCTGTCGAAATCGAGTGTCTCATCAATAAGGGTGTCGGCTGCATTGGCATGGCCGGCCCAGTCTATTTGCGATCCCTCGATCATCAGGAAGAAGCCCTTTTTGTTCTTACTGAGGATGTCAATTGCTTTCCGGGTGGCGTCATAGAGCATCTCGCCCCTTCCGCTGAGCCTGTAGGGTGGCTGGTCGGGATAAACCAACGCAGCCAGTTTCGAAGGTGACCCTGAATTCCTTAGCATATCGGCTGAAGTAATTACTTCGTAACCTGAGGCCTTCAGGTTGTCGATCAGGTTTTTCCCGTCGGCTCTTTTTGCGAAGTGATCAAATCCTCCGCCGATGAAGACGTCAATATCGGTCCTGAGAAAGTCCCCTGCAATGTCTTCATAGCTGCCTCTCGACTGCTGGTGTGCAATAAATGAAGCCGGAGTTGCATGTGTGACCGCGGATGTCGAAACAAGTCCGGTGGACAGGCCGTTCTCTTCGGCAATCTCCAGGATGGTTTTAACCTTGTTTCCCTGGGGATCCACGCCGATCATGCCGTTATTCGTTTTGGTCCCGGATGAAAGTGCCGTTCCTGCGGCAGCTGAATCCGTAATGTAATTATCGGCCGAATGGGAGGTTTGAAGGCCTGTGACTTCAGTCCGCTGGATGTTCAGGGGAACTCCTGCCGCGGTCATTGCAGCCTGGACATGAGGCAGCCCCATTCCGTCGCCAATAAGGAATATTACGTTTTTGACTTTTTTGTCGCTTTTGAAAGCTTCAAATTTTGCGGGGTAGCACGATACCATTGTGACCCCGGCCACAATCAGCATTAACAGTTTTATACCGGTCTTCATGTTTGTTTGTCTTAGAAGGAATGTTTTTAATCGGCCGAAAATAGTAATTCATTATTAAAAATCAGCGGTTATAAAACATAAACAATAATGAAATGTGTATGTTCGGATTGAAAACGGAAAGGAATCCCTACCAGATCATTTGTTTCCGGTCGTTTACCGCGAACTCGGGCTGGATGGTGACATGCCTTATGTTTGTGCCTGCAAGCAGCGTTTTTATCCTGCCGAGGATTTCCTCAAAGTCGCTTACTCTCATATCTTCTTCAAGGTCGAGGTGTGCTTCAAACATCAGGTCATGTTCATTTATCTGCCACACATGGACATGATGGATGTTTCTGACTCCCGGGATTTTTTCGATTTCAGCGGCGATTTCCTTTATATTGATATCCTCGGGGGTGAACTGCATTATTATCCTCAGCGAGGAGACGAAAATTCCCCGGCTCAGCCATAGAAGGTACAGGGCAATTGCAATCGATATGATGCTGTCGGCCTGATTCAATCCCATATATCTGATGGCAAGACCACCGGCCAGAACTGCCACCGAGGTAAGCATATCGCCGAAAAGATGAAGGTAAGCCGATCTCATATTCATATTTTCGCGGGAGTCCCTGCGAAGAAAGAGGGCGCTGAGCCCGTTGACTATTATGCTTGCCACGGCCAGCCATATCATTATGCCGGCGGATACTTCTTCAGGGATTAATATCCGCTTTATGGCCTCGATGATTATAACTACCGATACTATTATCAGGGTGGCCGAGTTGATGAATGCTGCGAGAATTTCCGAACGGCGGAAGCCGAAGGTCCGGGTAAGGGTTGCTTCTCTTTTTGACAACCTGTTGGCGACCCAGCTGATTACAAGCGATATCACATCGCTGAAATTATGTGCGGCATCACTCATAAGGGCAATGCTGCCTGACACAATTCCTCCCACGGCCTCAGCTATTGTCATGAACACGTTGAGAAAGATGGCAAGCCCCAGGTTCTTTCCGTTTATTTCGTGCCGGTGATGGTCTGAACTATGCATTTTGATGATCTTCGCCTGGTGCAATTTATTACTTTTTTGTTTTAGCCTTCCGTTTTTTTAGCGTATATTATTCGGTACAAAAAACTGATGCAATCATGTACCTGAAATTATTGTTACTGGCGGTTTTTGGGATCGCAATGGCCCACCTCGAGGGGGTTGTCGTAGTCTATCTCCGGAAGTCGCTCGGCATGCTCGACGCTGAATCCACAAGGGAACCGGTTGAAAAACTGGAATCAAAATGGATAAGGATCGAAATGACCCGCGAGGCAGCGACTATTGTCATGCTTGTAGTGATAGCCTGGCTTGCCGGGACCACCTGGATTGAACGGGGCGTGTTCTTTCTCTGGACCTTTGCATTCTGGGACCTATTTTATTACGTCTCGCTCTATCTCCTTATAAAATGGCCTCCGTCATTGCGTACAATTGATGTACTGTTCCTTATTCCCGTGCCATGGATAGCACCTGTGTGGTTTCCGGTAACTGTTTCGTCGCTGACGATATTAGTTATTGCAGGGTTATATCTTTTTGGAGTTTTTTAATGCCGGAAGGCTGAAAGTCCGCAAGCTTTCACACCCCGACCGTTATTGATCCGGCTTCATTCGGAATCAGGGCATACGAAAAATTTCGTAAGCGTCAGCAATACATAAAATGCAACAATCCGGCCTTTCAAACGTTTAATTTCTGATATGGCTTATATTGAAAGTCAGAGCAGGAATTACAATATTCACTAAATCACTTTTTATGAGATATTTAAAAGTATCCTTCATATTTGCTTTTGTTATCCTTATGGCTTCATGCAGCAAGGAAGACGTTCCGGGTAATGTTTCGGGCGATGGTTTCATTATTGACCATACAAGTACCAAGCTGGCTCAGATCCCTTCGGAGTGGATTGATGCTGCAAGAGAAGATCTTCACATTGCCTACGGGCATACTTCTCACGGAAGTCAGCTTACTGACGGTATGTCGGGACTAGTTTCTTTCAAGGGAGCATCATTCTCGTGGAGCAACGGCGGGACTGACGGATCGCTCGATCTTCACGACTATGCAATGAGCGGCGATCTGGGAAATCCCGACAGGACCTCCTGGGCAGCCCGGACAAGAACCTATCTTGCAGCAAATCCGGACGTGAATGTAATCATCTGGTCGTGGTGCGGCCAGGTTTCAGACGCCACGGAAGCCAATATTGACGCCTATCTCAGTCTGATGAGCGATCTCGAACGGGATTTCCCCGGTGTGGCGTTCGTTTATATGACCGGACATCTTGACGGGACTGGTCTGACCGGAAATCTTCATGTCAGGAATGAGCAGATAAGGGCTTATTGCAGGGATAACGGGAAGATACTGTATGATTTCGAAGATATAGAATCATATAATCCCGACGGTGTTTATTTTGGCAACAAAAATCCAGATGACGGCTGCAATTACGATACTGACGGCAACGGAAGCCGCGATGGCAACTGGGCCCGGGAATGGCAGAATGCCCATACCGGCGGGGTTGACTGGTTCGATTGTTCAGCAGCTCATACAGAGCCACTCAACGCCAACCTCAAGGCTTATGCAGCATGGTGGCTGTGGGCGCGCATTGCCGGCTGGGACGGCAAATGAGATCGTTACTTTGTTATCTCGTACACCACGCTTGTAAGTGGTGTACCTGATCCTGCATTTAGTCCGACATTCATAAGGTAGTCGCCGGTGTAGCTTCTTCCGTTTTCCTGCATGCCGCGCATTCCCATAAAGCTTCTTCCTTCATCGGAGACATTGATCTCCCTGACGGTGTATGTTACGGAAGGATCAAGCCCCTTGAGCCTGACGCGGTTTATTGTCTCTCCGTACCGTGTATTGAGGGTGTAGCTGAAAAGGACGGCTTTCGTTTTTTCCTGGTTCACATACATCAGGGCTGCCCTGTTTTCCTTGTAAGGTGAGATAAGGCGGTACAGATCGCCCCTGTAGATCACATCCTTTATCCTGTTATAGTTTGCAATTGCATCCTGGCTGAATTTGAGTTCGTTCTCAGTCATCTCGCTCACTTCGATGTCATAACCCATTTTTCCCATCATGGCAACGTCGGTCCGGAATTTGAGTGATTGCTTTCCCCATGAAGTAACATGGTTGCAGACGGAAATGGCCGGAAAGAAATAGGAATAGCCCCACTGCATGTAAATCCTTTCTAGAGGATCGGTATTGTCGCTTGCCCAGAATTCGGTGAAATATTTCAGCGCACCGTAGTCGACCCTTCCGCCTCCGCCTGAGCAGAGCATTATGGGAAGGGTGGGATATTTCGCGCGCAGGCGGTCCAGCACCCCGTAGAGGCTGTTGACGTAGTCGATGTAAAGATGTGATTGCTTATCCTTCAGGTAAGTCGAATACATATTGGTCATCATCCTGTTGCAATCCCACTTGATGAAGGCGATTCCTGGATTTGCAGTGAGCATGCCGTCGACGACATTCCAGACAAATTCCTGCACTTTCGGGTTTGTGAGGTCGAGCACCAGCTGGTTTCTGAAATAATGCTCGGGACGGTTCGGCAGTTTGAGAATCCAGTCGGGATGTGTCTCATAGAGTTCGCTTTTTGGATTAACCATTTCCGGTTCTATCCATATCCCGAATTTCACTCCTCTTGCATCAGCCTCCTTTACAAGATAGCCCAGACCGTTTGGGAGCTTTGCCTTGTTTTCCTGCCAGTCGCCAAGGCCTGCCCTGTCGTTGTTTCTCGGGTATTTATTTGCAAACCATCCGTCGTCGAGCAGGAAGACATCGAGCCCCATTTTTTTTGTATCGTCGAGAACTGAGGTGAGTTTTTTCTCGTCAAAATTGAATCCCGTGGCTTCCCAGTTATTCAGAAGTGTATAGCGTGTTCCGGTTCCGTCGAGAACGCCGTGGTTGATCGCCCAGCGGTGAAGGTTACGGCTTGCCTGGCCCATTCCCTTTCCGGTGAAGGTATATATCATTGATGGTGTCCTGAAAACCTGACCCGGCTGGAGTAAGTATTCCGATGCAAAGGGATTGATGCCTGATATCACCCTGAGGGAGTTCTTTTCATCAATCTCGAAAAGGAACCTGAAATTTCCCGACCATCCCAGGGTTCCGGCAAGCACCTGTCCGGTGTTTTCGTCTGCCTTTTCATTAAGTGAAAGCAGGAAGACGGGAGTCTGGTACATGTGTGCACGTGTTCCGAGCTTGCTGTCGAGGATCTTTATTCCTGCTGTCAGTTCACTCTCCCTGGCCTTCATTTCTTCGGCCCAGTCGCCGTGAAACTGTGTGAGCCAGTACCTTTCGGCATCGAAATGAAGCATTGAGGATGCATAGTTGTAGATGGTGACAGGTTTCTTTTCATTATGCTTTATCTCGGTCCATTGCTCAAACACATCGGAGGCAGCGAAAGCCTTATAGAAAAGAGTGACCTCGAAGGGATACTGCGGGTCTTTCATCATTATCCTCGTAAGAGTCGCATTCTCACCGATGGTTTGGGTCTCATGGCTGAGGTAGGTCAGTTCAAGCGACGGGTTACCGTCGTTATGAAGGGCTCTTACAGCCGGTTCAAACAGGTTGTCGGTACCGAATGTGGCATATGCAAGATGAGACTCATTCCTCTGCTGGCTGAAGCTTTCGGTGCTTCCCAGCCTTGGCCCGAAATACGACTGGTACAGCCGGTCGTCGCGGCTGCTCACCTTTAGAACAAGGCTTGTGTTTTCTGTTTCAATGTTAATGATCCGGTCGGGTTCCGGCTGCACTCTCTGGCCTGCCAGGGGGGGCCGGACCGGGTCCTGAGCGGTCAGGGTCAGTGTAAACGAAAAAACAGTTAAGAGGTAAATGAGCTTCTTCATGATCTATAAATTAAATTAAGATTTCCGATGGTTCCTGTTTCTGCAGGTTGGCTCCGAAATTTACCAAATAATTTGCATCTCCGGATTTGTTTAAGGATTATCTGTGAAAGTTGTATTTTTTTAATGTCGGTATTTCGTTATTTTTGACACTTCTTAAAAGAATAAAATGAACGTTAAGAATTTCGAGAGGAGAGGTCTGCCGGCCTTTTTAATCATCTTTTGTTTATTCCTGTCCGGTTTTCAGAATATATCCCATGGGATGACTCAGCCAACTCAGGATACCATTCCGGCACAGGGTCAGAAAACCAAACAACCGGTTTACGTCACCACCAGACTGGTTACAGACAGGCCGGTTATTGACGGTAAGCTCGATGATGAATGCTGGAATCACGGGAACTGGGCAGGCGACTATACCCAGTTTGTTCCCCACGAGGGGGCGAAGCCGACCTATCCTACCGAGCACAACATCCAGTACGATGATAAGTTTTTGTACATAGCCTTCAGGGCCTATGATCCGGAGCCCGACAAGGTGAACAGATATGCTGACTCACGCGACAATATTGTGGGTGACATGGTTGGTGTGAACTTTGACAGCTACCGCGATTACCGGACAGGTTTTGAGTTCACGGTGACAGCATGGGGACAGAAAGTGGATCTCGTTCTTTTTAACCCGGAAAACTGGGATTTCAACTGGAATGCAGTGTGGAGGTGCAAGGTGGGCATGGAAGATTCTGCCTGGATAGCCGAAATAGAAGTTCCGCTAAGCCAGCTTCGCTACAGCAACAAGGAGGAGCAGGTTTGGGGGATGCATACCTGGAGATGGATCGACAGGCTTCAGGAGGAGAGTAACTGGGAAAAGCAGACAAGGACCGGTCCCGGGATGCTTTACAATTACGGTGAGTTCATCGGGCTCACGGGATTGAAGAAATCACGACGTCTTGAAATATCACCTTTTACACTTGGGAAACTCAACACTGTTGAGGAGATTCCGGGGAATCCTTATACAAAAAACGGCAGGATATGGGGCGCCAATGCCGGTCTTGATGCCAAGATAGGAGTATCAAGCAATTTCACCGTCGACCTCACAGTAAACCCCGATTTCGGCCAGGTCGAGTCCGATCCTTCGGTAATGAATCTGACTGCTTTTGAGACTTTTTATGAAGAAAAGAGGCCTTTTTTTCTCGAAGGCCTTACTATATTCGATTACAAATTCGATGAGCAGAATCTTTTCTATTCCAGGCGTGTAGGACATTCACCTTCCAGGACAGTCCCGGCTTTTGGCGACCAGTATGTGAAATCACCCGACGTGACAAAGATTCTCAGTGCAGCCAAGTTCAGCGGTACAACATCCAAAGGTCTTTCGGTAGGGCTGATTCAGAGCGTGACGGCAAATGAATTTGCACGCGTTACAGATCAGCTGGGGAATGAATCGAAGGTGAAGGTGGAGCCCCTTACAAACTATCTGGTCGGGCGTATTCAGAAAGGCTACAATGCCGGGAATACGATGATCGGAGGGATGTTCACATCAACAAACCGTTTTATAGAGGATCCGGAGCTTGAGTTTCTTGCAGACAATGCCTTTACCGGAGGACTTGATCTTCTCCATCACTGGAATGACAAGAAATTCTTTGTGAACGCAAAGCTTGTGGGCAGCTATGTAAAGGGCAGCAAAGAGGCGCTGACCATGCTTCAGGAGTCATCGGCCAGGTACTACCAGAGGCCGGGGGCCGATTATCTCGATTACGACCTTAACCGGACCAGTCTCAGCGGTTCGGGAGGCAAGGTGCAGGTGGGAAAAGGAGCAGGGGGCAACTGGAAATATTCGACGGCCATTTCGTGGCTTACCCCCGGGCTCGAACTGAATGACCTGGGTTACATGAGGACTGCCGACGAAATCGAGAATCAGAACGAGATTTTGTATCAGACCACAAAGCCCGTATCAATCTTCAGGTCTTACAGTGTCGGATTTGAGCAGCGAAATTCATGGACCTTTGGCGGTGCATACCTTGGTTCCGACGGAGAGATTTCATTCCGGTCCGCGTTCAGGAACCAGTGGACCTTCATGGTTGAGGCTGCCTATCACTCACAGGACATCGACAACAAGATTCTTAGGGGGGGGTATGACATGCTGATGCCTGCGAGTTATGAATTTAGGGGACAGCTGAGTACGGACGGTTCAAAGAAATTCATTGCAACCCTTGGAGGAGGTTACGATAAGGCTGCAAGTAATTCCGCTTCATCCTGGGGAATTCAGCCCGGTATCTCTCTGCGTCCGTTCAGGATACTTAAACTCGGCATAACGGCCGATTACGAGGAAATCCGTGATGAACTGCAATATGTCGCTACTGGCATAGATTTACTTTACGCCGCAAAGAGGTATATACTTGGAACGATTGATCAGAAGACACTCGGACTGACTCTCAGGGCTGATATTAACCTGACTCCCGAATTTTCAATTCAGTATTACGGAAGCCCTTTCATTTCGAGAGGCAAATATTCGGAACTGAAAAGGGTTACCAGTCCTGAGGCAAAGAACTACAGCGACAGATTTGCCGTGTATCAGGATCCCGTTTATTATGACGGGATGTATTTTCTAAGCGACAATGATGCAGGAGTGCCTTTTAACGTTGCCATAGGCAATCCCGATTTCAACTTTCATCAGTTCAGGTCAAACCTGGTTGCAAAATGGGAGTACCGGCTCGGTTCCTTCATCTATCTGGTATGGTCGAGTGACAAAACTGGAAGCAACATGTTTTCAGGTTCATCGCTGGAAGATTCATACGGATATCTTGGTGACATTTATCCCAACAACATTTTCATTGTTAAGCTGAATTACTGGTTCTCATTTTAGGCCGCCGGATAAGCTCCTTTAGATTCGGGGAACTGACTGAGAAACTTCAGATAATGATCGGGATCATTGACAATAATGACGTGATAAATGAGTTTTATAAACTGATTGAGCCTGATTTGCTTGATATGCCTAAAGGGGAAGAGATGCATCGCGGGCTAAGTTTTAGTCATTTGAAATTGTAACGTTGGTCGTTTAAAATATGCAGGAGGTCAAATAAACTCTTAATTCTTTTGCGGGGCTGATTAATTTCCCCAAATTTGACCTTACTATCAGCATAGAATCGAACGGAGCATGGTAAGGTTAGTTATTCTTAATCCTGTTTTCTGATAATGAAAATATTGATTTGCGAAGATAATCCTATGGCAATGAAGACTCTCTCAGTAATTCTTGAGAGGGAGGGATTTGATGCTCATGTGGCTGAAGACGGAAATGAGGGGATTGAAATGCTGCAGCGGAATGAATATGATCTGCTGGTAATTGACATACATCTGCCCTACAGGAGCGGTCTGGAACTTATAAAGTTCGTAAGGTCGGAACAAGGCAGGGATACACCTGTGATTATTCTTACTGCATTCAGTGACAGCCAGATGCAGCGACAGGCGGGAGAACTGGGCATAAGCGACTATATTGTGAAGCCCTTTAATCCCGTTGACCTGGTTTCCAGGATTAAATCATTACTCAACAAATAATTATGAGGAGGCTTTTCATATTTCTTTTTGTTGGGGCTTTGATCATCTTGCTTTCAGGACTGACACCGGTTCAGTCGCAGGAGACCGGTAATCAGGAAATCATAAATCCGGAAACCGAATATCTGAGAATAAGAACCATGGCGTTTGAAGGCAACCTTGATGCCGCAGCGGCTGATGCGAGGAAACTGCTTAATGCCTATCCAACTTATGGGGACGTCAGGATCCTTCTTGGACGGATACTTGCCTGGCAGAAGAATTATGAAGAAGCTGCCGCAGTAATCGACACTCTTTTGCTTACTGAACCGGATAACGCCGATGCATTGTCGGCCAAACGCGACATTTCACTCTGGTCAAAGGAGAACACGGCAGTTGTAACCGATTTCCGGACAGGTTATTCTTTTGATCATTTTACTGAACCCTATACCAGATTCTGGCAGGTATTCAGCGTCGGTGCAGGTCACCGTTTCGGCTGGGGTCCGGCTGCCGCGGGGATCAATATCGGGAACCTCATCACCGATCAGGAGACCGATATCTATGCCACCGAGGTTCAGTTTGAGGCAGAAGCCTATCCCCGCATCTCCGATAAGAACTATGCCTATGTTGGTTATGCCTACAGCCCGGGTAATTACTTCCCGACGCACAGGGGAGCTTTCGAGTTTTGGGAAATCCTTCCCAAGGGATGGGCTGTTTCAGCAGGGCTTAATTACTATTATTTCGACAGGAACATATTCATCGGACTTGCATCAGTCGAAAAATATCTCGGAAAATACTGGTTTTCAGGAAAATGTTACGTGTACTTCAAGGATGACGGCCCGAGGGCTTCATTTTACCTGAATGCCCGGCGCTATTTCAACGATTTCAATTACCTTCAGCTTACTCTCGGAACCGGGACGGCACCTGATGAACCATACAATATAAGGGAGGATATAAACCGGCTGAATGCTCACAGTGTGAGGCTTGCCTATAACTTTGCTGTTGACGGCCGGTTTACAGTGAAGCTGGGAGCCGGTTATTCTCGTGAACAGTACGGCGATACAGATCCGGCCTGGAGAAACAGGTTTGAAGGGAATGTTAATCTGATTTATGCAATTAAAATGAAGTGATGAAACACCGGGTAATTGCAATATTATCACTTCTTGTGTTTACTGTTCTGAAGGCAGGCCATTCAGCCGACTATTCACTGAACAGAATCCGTTCTGAACCCGTTTACATACCCGATGGCGCATCCCTTATCACCACGGGGGTCAATGAAAAGAGGCTCAATGATGTGGTTGATCTTTCAAAGGATTTTTATCCCATCCAGATAGGCGCCTTCAGGGTTAAGTCGAATGCAGAGAAGATGTACAACGAGGTCTCGGAAGTTCTGGGAAGCGATGTGGAAATAATCGAGGAGGATGGTTACTTCAAGGTCAGGGTATCAAAGCTGGACCTCGATAAAGTGAAAAGTTTCATTGAGCCGGCAGAGAGGTCTGCTGAAAATGCGTCTTTTCAGGAACCAGCACCGGCGCTGACCGACACGCTGGCAGCAACCGGCATTGCTGCCGATAGCTTGGAGGAAGCCTTTGTGGCTGTACCCCCTGCAATTGAGATGGAAGCCCCGGCTGTTGAGCCCATTGTTGAGAAACCGCCGAAGTTTTTCCTTCTTAATTCCGAAAGCCCATGGCTGAAGCGGATCGACTACTTTGGCAAGTCATTCGCCTTGGTCAATGCCCTCATAATTACCATCTTCATTTCATTCATTACAATGATAATCCTGCTGATGGTCATCCTGCTCAACAGGAGAAGGATGGAGAAGGAGGAGGACCTCAGGCAGTATCTTGCCGAGACCTATCAGGGGATGATAATTGATTATCTTTTCACGGGAAGCAGTGCCGACAAGTTCAGGAGCATCGCTTCCGACACCTACAGAAGGCAGGCCCTCATCGACCAGATGATCGACGTGAGTGTTAATCTCAAGGGCGACGCAGAGGAGAAACTTTCCGGCCTCTATCTTTACCTCGGACTCGACAGGGACTCGATCAGGCGTGCCCACGACTACCGCTGGCATAAGAAGGTTAAGGGTTTCCGTGAGCTTGCCTTTATGAACATAAAGGATGCCAACGACGAAATCTACAAGGCTCTCAATTCCAGCAATGAAATTCTCAGGATGGAGGCCCAGATAGCGCTTGTAAGGCTTTCGAACGAGGATCCCTTCGACTTCCTTTTCAAGCTTGAAAGACCTTTTTCGCTGTGGGAGCAGATCACTCTTCATGAGCTGATGATCCAGCATGACCTGCCGGTGCCTGAATTCAGCAAGTTCCTCAAGGCGCCAAATCCGACGGTTGTCATGTTCGCACTCAGGATGATAAGGGAATTCAAACAGAAACAGGCGGAGGATGATGTCAGGGAGACACTTGAGCATCCATCCCAGGTAGTGCGAAAACTGGCAGTGGAGGTAGCCGGTGATCTGGAATTCAGGTCCACCCTGGAAGTAATGAAGAGGATGTACAAGACACAGGACAATCACACCTGTCTTGAGATCATCAAGGCAATGGCCAAGATGCCCGATCCTTCACTTCTGGGGTTCCTTAAGCTTGTACTAGATAAGGAGGATGATGTTCAGCTCCAGATCGAAGCCACCAAGGCTATCGAGAACAACGGGGAGGAAGGCGTGAAGACCCTTGTCAAGCTTATGAAGTCGGAATACAAGAATTACAATATCATTGTCAGGCACGTGCTTGACCGAAGAATATTCTAGAAGCCATGGGAATCTTTTTTGCACATGTTATCTTCTACCTGACGCTGGTGCTCTTCGCAAGCTACCTGATGCTGGGTATATTTTCGGCTATTGCGCTGCGTAAATATCTCCGGAAGAACAGCTTCATAAATTACAACTCGCTTGTGCTGTCGCCTCTCAGCCCGAAGATCTCAATCATTGCTCCGGCTTTTAACGAAAGCAAGACCATCATTGATAATGTTCGCACCCTGCTATCGCTTTACTACAACAACTTCGAGGTTGTTATTGTAAATGACGGTTCAACTGACAACACGTTTGAGCTGATGAAGGATGCCTACGATCTTGTAAGAGTAAACTATTACTTCGACTACAGGATTCCTTGTGAAAGAATCAGGGGAGTGTACCGGTCTAAGAATCCATCGTACAACCGGCTCACAATCATCGATAAGAACAATGGAGGCAAGGCTGATTCACTGAATGCCGGAATAAACATCTGCCACAGCGAACTGTTTGTATCTATTGATGCCGATTCAATTATTGAAGCTGACTCGATACTGAAGCTGGTCAAACCTTTCCTTGAGCAGAAAGACAAGAAGGTAATCGGAACCGGTGGTGTGATTAGAATCGTCAATTCATGCGACGTTGAGCGCGGTCATATAAGGGAGATCAGGATCCCTTCAAAATTCCTTCCCCGTCTGCAGGTGCTTGAGTACACCAGGGCCTTCCTTCTGGGACGAATGGCATGGAGTCAGCTTGACGGACTTATGCTTATCTCAGGGGCAATGGGCCTGTTCGACAGGGAAACTGTGATCAGGGCAGGCGGATATAGCCTCAAAACCGTTGGCGAAGACATGGAACTGGTTCTCAGGATGCGCCGCTACATGGCCGAGAGTGAAACAAAATATGAAGTAACCTATATTCCTGATCCGCTTTGCTGGACAGAGGTGCCTTCAGACCTGAAATCGATGAGGAAACAAAGGACACGATGGACCCGCGGGCTGATTGAATCGCTTCGAACACACCGTAAGATGTTTCTCAACAGCCAGTACGGAAGGCTGGGTCTTCTGGGTTATCCCTACTGGTTCTTCTTCGAATGGATGGCGCCGCTTGTTGCTTTCGGCGGTTTCATATACACCATATATCTTATAATACGCGACTCACTGAACTGGCCGTTTTATCTGCTTCTCTTCCTGTTCGTCTATTCGTTTGCGGTGAGCCTTTCCACATGGGCAATCCTGTTCGAGGAGATCACCTTCCATAAATATAAGAGGAAGAGAGACGTTCTTAAGCTTGTCGGAGTCGCTTTCCTGGAACCGTTCTTCTATCCCGTCCATACCTATTTTGCCGTCAGGGGTAATTTTGAAGCCCTGAGAGGCAAGAAAGGATGGGGAAGCGCCGAGCGTTCAGGCTTCGCAAAGAAGAAGAAAGCCCGCACAAGGGTTATTGACGACACCAATGAGTTCAGTCAGTAAACTCCGGTATCCCTGACAATCCGCTCCTTATTATTTCCAGTGATTTCTTTTCCCTCGATACTGTTGATGGTACTGTCAGCCATTTTTCCCAGTTGTACCTGCTGACCGTTGAGGTGACATCCCTGTCGAGGTAAACCGACACTGCGATACCGTCCGATTCCGATGTTGAGATCACGTAGTTGTAACCTCCGTCGTAGGATACGGCGCCGTCGATAACTTTCATCTGCGTCGGATCATAGAAGTACAGCAAGGTCCATGGAACACGGATCCTTATTTTGTTTCCGCTCCATGCCACTGCTGTCATCTCGCCGAAAGTGAAGCCTGAAGAGTTTTCCATCGGGAACCTGCCTATATCCTGGCCAGTACGTTTATAACCGTCGTTGTACCAGTGCATCAGCATCCATGGAGCCCCGTCGGTGATTGTGCTGCGGAACCTCTGAACCGCGTGGTTTGACAGGTCAAACCGCGGGGTAAGTCCGTCCATGTTGTAGGCTTCGGTGACATGCCAGAGAGCGGTATCCTGCGACAGTACCATCGTCATCAGGAATTCCGACCTGTTGTCAAGCTCTCTTCCGTCAGGCAGCATTGATTCTCCGAGGCTTGCAAGATAGGTGTCGAACGCAACCATTACAGTATCCCCGGCAGCCAGTTGTCTGTCCGCCTCGATATCGAGGAAGAAAAAGCTGTTATCGTGAGTGGCCCTGATGTTGCTGACAGGGCCCGACGGGTTGTCAGTAACGTATGATATTAATGGCTCGACGGTAAGCTGATCGAACGAGATAAGTCCGAAATTCTGTTCAGGGGAGGTCAGGTTATGCCATAGCTGCCTGGTGGGGATTGTACTTCCTCCGGAGTTCATGCCATAAGCTTCGAGATAGCTTACAATCCATGTAGGCTTGAACCATTCGTCCATCCATGCAAACATGAAGCCTCCCGCGCAACCTGAGTTGATTATATTATGCATCAGCCTCATGTTCTTCTCCCCCTGCTGTTTTTCGGAATAGCCTCCGTGATGCATGTTGCTGAACGACTGGTGTGCGCTTCCCCAGCTCGAGGGCACTCCGAATTCGGCAATAACCAGCGGCATACCGGAATAATGTTCCTTCAGATCGTTGAGATAACCAAGATAGCTGTTTGGCCCGTACTGATCGCTGTAGGTCAGGTATGAAGGCTGCTCGCTTATGAAATTAGGATAATAGGGATAAGCATGGTATGATGCAAAAATTCCCGGTTCCGGATCGCTGAGGTTTATCTTTGTCATATCATAATGAGCCTTGTCCTCGTCGGTATAGATCTCGGTGGGATGCGACAGGGGATCGAGCGTTGGCCAGCTCGAGAAGCTCACCGGCCTTCGGACTGTATAGTTATCTGATTCATACTGTATGGTCTGTTCAAGCATTCTTGTGCAGAATACCTCGCTGGCCTTTGCCCCGCTGATGCTGAGATACCTGCCGCTGAACGAGGTGACAGAGAGATTTCTGTTGTCGGTTGTATCCACTTCCTGGGGACTGATTTCCCTTCCCAGAATATAGCCTGCGGTCCATCTTGAAACATCGGAGAGGTATCTGCCGTATGACTTTCCGTACCTGTAACCAATATCGCCGTTACCGTTTATGCAGTCGATCACCTCCTTTATGTCTTTGGTGAAGACATCGACCCTTCTGAGCAGGTCGTAAGCCTGAGGATTGTGTGCATCTTCAACCTCGTCGAGCCAGATGCCCTGGAAGAGAAGAAGGGGATTATCAGGATGCCTCTGGTTGTAGTTTGCAAGTTTCTCATAGAACACAGGCGGATGGAGGGTATAAACCCTGAGGCTGTTGAATCCTGCTTCAGCCATTTCACTTATCCAGTTTTCATACACCTCGGGCGCAAGGGCATAGCCGATCTCTCCCGGAAAATATCCGGGAAGCGATGACCCCAGGTTGATCCCCTTAAGGACAAGCGACCTGTAGCCGGTACCGGTGTGCATTGCAATGTGGTTTCCAGATGTCTTGAAAGGCAGCTCCTGTCTGAGTGTAAGTTCAAAATCGATTATCGTGTCGCGCGAAATAGTGATATCCGTAAGCCTCACAGGATAGTAGTTATCGCTCTGAACCGTTGTGGCCACCTGAAACCTGAACTCACCTGAAGAGGGAGGAATAACAGGAGCCATCATGTCGGGTTCAATAGCTGTGCCTGCGGAGTAGCCTGAGAATCCCCGGGCCTTGATCAGCTTGCCGGAAACGGTTTTTCCCCTGAAGGTGATGCTGTAGAAGTAGAAACCGTTTGGCTGAGGCGCCCCGTTCTGGCTGCATCCGTCCCACACTATATGGTAGCTGCCGGCATCGATGGAATCAAAATACTCCTCCATGACCTTCTTCCCGGAATAATTGTAGATCGAAAGTCTTACATCACCGTCGCTGCTGATAATAAAAGGTATGTTCACCGAATAGCTGAAAGGATTCGGATAAGGTACCCCGGCTTCTATCAGGTTCGAAATGTCTTCGTATATATTTGATATTCTGAGTGAATAAGTGCCGTCGGTTAATGTCCTGGCCGAATATTCGGCAGTTCCGGCAATCATTGAAACCCTCGCGTTCGGAATTGAAGCTCCGTACTGATCCGTCACCACGCCTGTGACATAATAGTCACGGCCCAGCAGATCGGAGCTTTGGAATGCCGGCGGCAGAATTATCAGCATGAACATAAAAAAGGCCCGCGATGAACAAATAGTTATTCCGGATGCGGGCCCCGGTGTTTTACATCTGCGAAAAGAACTGTGAAGTAGCATTAATTTGTACTTTTATGGTCATCAAAACAGGGAGAGCTTCAATATATGGATATTAACGGAGTTTCATACAGGAATATTGAGGGGAAAGATAATAAAGAGATAGCAAACCTCATAAGGAGTGTCTTCAGGGAATTTGGCATTGACCGGCCGGGTACGGTTTATTACGATCCGACCACTGACAATTTGTATGAGCTTTTCAGGATCGAAGGGTCGGTTTACCGGATTGCCGGGGTTGACGGGATCATGGCCGGAGGATGCGGCATCTACCCGACAGACGGTCTTCCGGAAGGGTATGCCGAGCTTGTCAAGTTCTATCTTCTTCCTGAGTACAGGGGAAAGGGGATAGGAAGGACCCTTATGGAACTTTGTTTTGATTCGGCAAGAACCATGGGCTATCGTCATCTCTACCTTGAATCGCTGCCGGAACTTTCAAAGGCAGTGTCGATGTACGTGAAATCAGGATTTACTCATATAGACCATTCTCTGGGAAATTCAGGCCATTTTGGCTGCAATATCTGGATGATAAAGGATTTATAACACGTTATAACAATGTTATAACGTCCATTGGAGGATTCTTACCGGTTTCAAAATTCCACATTTCTCATTCCCGAGGTGCAGTTTCTGCATATTGGGATTGATTTTCGGTCCGAAAGCACCTTAAGCCTGAATTTCCTGAATTTATTGCCGTGCCAGATCTCCCTGAAGGTTTCCGACCTGAGGTCGCCCATTATATATTCTGCATCCTTGTCAAAGCAGCAGGGCAGTACCTTACCGTCCCAGGTGATAACCGGGTTCAGCCATAGTCTGAGGCACCGCGATGGCATAGGGTTCTTTATGGTGAACCTGCCCCCGGAAGTCTCATACCGTGCAAATTTCCCGGCCGAGGGCATCCATTCACCGGCATCATGACCTTGGATCACCTGCATCGACTTAAGCCTGAGCGATGCCTTCACTTCTCTGGCAAACGATTCAGCCTGGGCTATCTGGTGTTCGTTGAACCTGTTGACAAGGAACTGCAGTTCAAGCTTCATGGGGGAATTGAGTCTTTGCCGCTCGAGGCTTACGTTCCTTATCCCGGCCATAACCGTTTCAAGGTTTCCGTTTACCCTGTACTTTGAGTACGGCTCCTGGTCCATCCCGTCGAGCGACACTATCAGCTTGTGAATGCCTGAAAGGACTGTTTTCCTTGCATTATTGCCTCCGAGGTAGTGTCCGTTGGTGCTGATGATGACCTTTGCATTTTCTTTAAGCTGCAGGAAGTAAAAAATATCGGGATGTAGAAATGGTTCGCCCTGGAAGTAGAGGCTTGCATACCAGATGAAGGGATTGAGTTCGCGGATCACCTTTTTATATAATGCCGGGTCCATGAATCCCCTTTCCCTGAGCATCGTGCCAGAACCGGAGGCACATTCGGGGCAGCCCAGATTGCAGTTGTTTGTGAGCTCAAGTGATACGGTGGCAGGCATGCCGTATGTAACGGGGAGTCCGGTAAGGGAACTCACAACATATGAATATGCTGACTTTACTGCGTTTGCCGGTTTAACAATTATTCCTGCCATGTGTTAATTTATCGGAAGAAGCGTACGAATATACCGCTTCAAGATAAAAAAAATACATGAACAGAATAGGGTAAAGATACTGTCAGATGGTCATAGGGGTGAGAAGAAACTTAAAAAGATTGCCGGAAGATCCAATTTTGAAAACTTAAAGTAATAATGCCATGAAAACCATCAGAAACTTATCATTAATTGCACTGCTCCTGCTGCCGGCCTTTACTGCCGCAACAGTGTATGCAGGAACTTCTCCCGACAGGAAGAAGAACACGCAGGAAACCACCCTTACCTTCAAGGGAAAGGTGATTGATGCCGAATCGGGAAACCCGCTGGTATTTGCATCGGTAGCAGTAAAGGAAACCAACGTTGCCACCATAACAAACATTGACGGGGAATTTCAGATAAAGATCTTTGAGACGCAGACATCAAGGAACCTGGAAGTGACCTTTCTCGGTTACAGGAACAAGACAGTCCCGCTTACAGAATTAAGAGAGGATGGTTACAAGAATGTGATTGCTTTAACGCCTGCCCCTATTCCTATCAAGGAGATAATCATCAAGCCGATCGATCCTGAAGTCATAGTCAGGAATGCAATCGGGAGGATAGGCAGGAACTTCACCGACGAGCCCAACCTGATGACCGCCTTTTACAGGGAAACAATCCGCAAGAACAGGACTTATGTTTCAATAGGTGAAGCTGTCGTCGAGATTTTCAAAGCTCCATACGCAAACGATATCCGTTTTGACGGAGCAAGGATCTACAAGGGCAGAAAAGGATCGGATGTTGAAAGAATGGATACTGTTCTGTTCAAGCTTCAGGGAGGCCCGGTTACAGTGCTCCAGCTCGATATAGCAAAAAACACCGAGGCTATACTGACCATCGATGCCATGAAATACTATGATTATTCGCTTTCCTCAGTCATCGAAATCGATGACAGGCCTCACTATGTTGTTACCTTCAAGCAGAAGCCTCATGTGGATATGCCGCTTTTCATGGGTAACCTTTACATAGCAATCGACTCCTATGCGCTTACCGAGGCAGAATTCGGATTCAACCTAGAGGACAAGGATGCCGTATCGTCAATATTCATCAAGAAGAAGCCTCTCGGGATGGAAGTAACTCCTGAGATAGCAACTTACAGGACCCAGTATCGTGAACAGGACGGCAAGTGGTACTTTGCATATTCAAGGGCTGAAGTGAAATTCAAGGTGAACTGGAAGAAGAAACTCTTCAACACCTATTATACAACCATGTCGGAAATAGCAATAACCGACCGTACTAACGAAGAAGTGATTAAATTCGCAGGGAAGGAGAAGCTCAGATACAATGATGTATTCTCTGAGCAGGTAAGCGCCTTTACCGATCCTGAGTTCTGGGGCGACTATAATGTGATTGAACCCGACCAGAGCATTGAATCGGCAATCAGGCGACTGAGCAGGAAGCTTAAATTCAGCGACAGGGACGATCTTGAGAAATAATTAAAAGTATGCCGGGGGATTCTGAGATAGTAAGGAGGATCAGACAAGGTGATAAAGGACAGTTCGAATCACTTTTCCGGTCCTCCTATGTCTCCCTGGTAAAATATGCCAGAACGATGACAAGGGATCATGACACCGCAGAGGAAATTGTTCAGGATCTCTTTTTCAGGCTCTGGAAGGACAAGGAAAAATTACAGATTGAAAGTTCTTTGAACGGTTACCTTTTCAGGGCTGTTCACAACCGCTGCCTTCATCACATCAGCCACAACAAGGTTGTTGAGAAGTACGCCCGGGAAGTGGTTATGTTAAGCTCAGGAACCGGAGAAGACGCTGCCGACCTGGTCAACTACAACGACCTTCAGGCAAAGATTGCCCGGATACTGGAAAGACTTCCTGAAAAATGCGGAAGGATATTTTGCATGAACAGGTTTGAAGGCCTTAAGTATTCAGAGATCGCAGAAAGGCTTTCGGTTTCGATAAAAACCGTTGAAGCAAACATGGGAAGGGCATTAAAGGAATTCAGAAAAGCACTAGCAGAACAATGAAAGATATAAACAACACCGGAAAATACACTGACAGGGACTGGGAAGAACTTGCAGCCCATCTGTCGGGAGAGAGAACCGGCAACTCGGAACTCCTCAGCCGGTTTGCTGAAGAGGACAAACATAATATTGTAATTTACTGGAAGGAATTGAGAGAGATGAACAAAGAAAAGGAAATAAATGTGGATCAGGCCTGGGATAAGCTTTACTCGAGGCTTAAGGATAATGGATTGATCAGCGAGCCTGCAGTCAGGAGAAGATTTTTCACCCCCGCCCTTTACAGGGTCGCCGCTGCATTGCTTCTTTTGCTGGGCATAGGATCTGCATTGCTGTATATGAATAACAAGGACCTCTTCGGCAGCAAAATCGTTGTTGCCACTACTGAAGATCAGAAGAATCTGGAAGTTACGCTTCCCGACGGCAGCATCATCTTCCTTAACCGGAACACTCAGGTTACATACTCACGTAACTTCGGTGAAAGAGAAAGAAGTGTGGCTCTCACCGGGGAAGCCTGGTTTGATGTTGCCCGGGATGAGTCAAAACCGTTCACCGTTGATGCGGGGAAAGCCATGGTAAGAGTGCTTGGAACATCTTTTAACGTCAGGACAAGCGATCAGGATTCACCGGTTGAAGTCTTCGTCAGGACCGGACAGGTGATGGTAACAGGCACCGATGAGAACGAAGTCCTGGTGCTTGATCCGGGCTATATAGGAACTGTATATCCCGACCGGGCTGAGCGTTCCGTTAACACCGATCCTAATTACCTGTCGTGGAATACCGGGCTTCTTGTATACGACGGCCAGACTCTCGACATAGTCTTCCGGGACCTCAAGAAAGTCTACAACATGGATATAGTGGCTGATGATCCGGAAATCCTTTCACATACCTGGACCTCACCAATCGATAATCAGCCGCAGGAGACAATAATTCGCTTAATTTGTGCTAGCTTTAACCTTGGTTATGCTAAAGACGGGGATGTTTACCATCTGAAAAGGAAATAACAAACACTCAGTATAATGTCGGTCAATGGCACAGTATCGAAGATTCTCAAGGCCATTGCATTGTTGATGTTTCTGATACCGCCGCAGAAAATGCTGAGCCAGGAAGGTATCCTCGACTCACTGTTTACATTCAGGGCCGGATCAATAAAGACAGGCAATGCCCTCGGCATTATTACAAGGGAAACCGGATACCATTTCACTTACGACAGCCGTCTTGTCGACCCCGAAAAGAAAGTTGAATTGAACTTCAGGCAGACGAGCCTGAGGACAGTTCTCGACAGCATTCTCAAGGACGATTCAATTGGTTATTCGGTAATTGATGAGTTTATAATTATATCGAGGGAGATACCGCCCCCTCCCCGGGTACAGACTGATTCACTGGCCAGGCCTCTTCTCAAGGATATCACCGGCGTAATTATTGACGGAGAATCGTCAGAGCCTCTCTCTTTTGCAGCAGTAGGGCTTAAGAACACAGGCAGGGGATCCGTATCAAACAACAACGGGGAATTCGGATTAAGGATACATCCGGAAGATTACGATGATACGCTGGTTGTCTCCTACCTTGGCTATTATGGCAGGGAGATACCTGTAAGGCAATCGCTTGGGAATTTCTTCACGATCGAAATGAGAAGGGAATTCATTTCTATCCCCGAAATTATCATTAAAAACCAGATCCCCTGGGATATTGTGAACAAAGTCCGGTTCAATCTTACCCGCAACTATGGAAACACTCCGGCCCGTATTACAGCTTTTTACAGGGAGGGAGTTCTGAGAAAGAATGAGCTTCAGACCTATTCCGAGGCAGTCCTTCAGTTATATAAGAGCGCCTATTCCGGCACTCTTCTGAACGATCAGGTTAAGGTGTTGAAGAGCAGGAAGATAGAAAATCTGGGTATAAACGATACAATAGCTGTAAGGCTTAAGGCAGGATTAAACACATGTCTCCAGCTTGACGGCATGAAGCACGGGTTTGATTTTATCTCGGGTGAGAGTATGCTGGATTACACCTACAGACTTACCGACATAGTATCATTTGATGAAGAAGCTGCCTATGAGATAGAGTTTTCTCCCAGAGAGGAAGCCGATGTGCCGATGTTTCACGGATCATTGTTCATCAATACTTCGGATTTTGCCCTGCTGAAAGCAGAATTCAGCATCACTCCCGGTTATCTTAAAGAGATGAGGTCGTCATTTGTATCAAATCCCTCGCGGGACTTCACAACCTGGCCTGTTTCGGTCGATTATTCGGTTTCATACAGGAAAGTTGCCGGAAGGTACTACCTTAATCATGTCAGGGGAGACCTTCGTTTCGAGTCGAAGCAGAAAAAAAGAATTTTCAAGACCATGTTTGACGTATTCTTTGAGATGGCGATTACGAGTTCGAGCCTTGAGAATGTGGTCAGGTTTGAAAGGGAGGAGCTGGCTCCGTTGCATTCGGTCTTTTCAAGGACTATCAATAGTTATGATCCTGTTTTCTGGGGAAATCAGGAGTTTCTCAAGCCCGAGGAGAACCTTCTTAATGCCTTGATAAATATGAGGGCGAAGCTCCAGGAATTCAGTGAATGAGATTCCTTTCAGCCAGGCCGGCGATCGTCAATACTGATTTATAAGACTATACAGTTCAGTCAGGTCGGGAGTAAGAACGATCTCGGTTCTTCTGTTCTTCTGGCGTGCTTCAGTTGTATTGGCTGCGTCAACCGGCATGTATTCGCTTCTTCCCGAAGCTGTCAGTCTGGCCGGATCGATTCTTGTTCCTTCAAGCAGTGTTCTGACAACAGTTGTTGCCCTTTTTACACTCAGGTCCCAGTTATCTGCAAGGTTTCCGCTTCCGGGATTGTAGGGAACATTATCAGTGTGGCCTTCAATTGTAACCTGAATACCCGGGTTTTTCTCCAGCACCCCGGCAAGTTTCCTGAGGGCATTCCGTCCGTTTGCGTCAATATCCCAGCTTGCCGACCTGAATAGCAGTTTTTCGTCAAGCGACACATACACTTTGCCGTCGCGGTTTGTTACTGTAAGTCCGTTGTTCTCAAACCCCAGCAAAGCTTCAGAGACCTTTTGCTTAAGTTCCTGAACGATTTTTCTCTGGGAGTCGAGGATCTTTTCGAGTTCAGCCATGCGCGCGTTCTTTTTATCAAGCTCCATGGTGAGCTCGTCGAGCGACACCTTCTTGAGATCCATTGAATACTCCAGCTGCCTCATGATATCCTCTTTCTGGCGCAGGTTATCCTGGGCTGCCTGAAGTTCGGCCAGAAGTTTTCTGGTCTCTGTCAGGTTTCCTTTTATCAGGTCATCCTGGGCAATCTGGAGTGCGTTGAACCTGTCGGAGAGGGTGTTCATTTCCTCCCTGGCCTTGTTCCGTTCAATTTCGGCAAGGGCAATGTCCTGTCTCGAACCTGCAATCTCAGCTTCGAGGGCAGCGATTTTTGTCGCGATTTCCCTATTTTGCATTGAGAGGGTAAGATTCTCGGTTTTGAAGTCATCCCGGTCAATCATATTCTGCCTGCTTGCATTCTGGAGTGCGCGGTATTTGCTGGCCGGAACGCACGACCAGGCTGCAATTACAAACAGAACGGCAATTACGGCCTTAGGCTTGTTCATATTCAGGATCAGGTTAATTAGTTATCTGCAGAGACAAAAATAAGAAAATCCGCTATAAGGGCCGGCAAACATAAGGCAATAATAATTGTTATATTTGCACAATCTTTATTACCTGTTTAGGAATGCACCAGGAGGAAAATCTTCTGTTTCAGATCTCATCACCCGACGACCTCAGAAAACTAAAGCCCGAAGAACTAATAAGGCTGAGCGGAGAACTGAGGCAGTATATCATTGATATGGTGAGTAAAAACCCGGGTCACCTTGGCGCAAGCCTTGGTGTTGTGGAGCTTACGGTCGCGCTTCATTATGTTTTTAATACTCCCTACGACAAGTTGATCTGGGATGTAGGCCATCAGGCCTATGGCCACAAGATACTGACAGGCCGGCGCGACAGGTTTTACACCAACCGCACTTACAAGGGTATCAGCGGCTTTCCCAAAATGGACGAGAGTGAATACGATGCTTTTGGAACCGGTCATTCGTCTACATCCATTTCAGCTGCACTGGGCATGGCCGTGGCAGCTAAAAAGCTCGGCGAAAAGCGGCATGTGGTAGCGGTGATCGGCGATGGAGCCATGACAGCCGGGCAGGCTTTTGAAGGGCTTAACAATGCGGGCATAGCTCAGTCAGACATACTTGTCATTCTCAACGACAATAACATAGCTATCGACCAGAATGTGGGTGCCCTGCGGGAGTACCTTCTTGATATAACAACGAGCAAGGTTTACAACCGCTTCAGGAACAAGGTATGGAGCTTTCTCGGGAGGTTCGGCAAGTTCAGTCCTGGCGCCAGAACCATAGCCAGTCAGATACAGTCGGGTCTCAAGAGCACCCTCCTCGATAAGAGTAATCTTTTCGAAGGATTGAATTTCAGGTATTTCGGCCCCATCGACGGTCACGACATACTGCATCTTGTAAGTGTTCTGCAGGACCTGAAGAGGATCCCGGGCCCCAAGCTGCTTCATTGTATGACAATCAAGGGTAAGGGATTGAAGCAGGCGGAGCAGAACCAGACTGCATACCATGCTCCCGGTATCTTCGACAAAGAAACCGGACTGATAATAAAAACCATTGATCCGGGAGTGCCGGCAACATATCAGGAAGTTTTCGGGGAAACAATCCTGAAACTCGCCAGGAACAATAAGAAGATTGCCGGCATAACTCCGGCAATGATTACCGGATGTTCGCTCTGCATAATGAGAAAGGAGATACCTGAAAGGGTTTTTGATGTAGGCATTGCCGAACAACATGCGGTTACATTTTCGGCCGGACTGGCCTCCCAGGGTATGATACCTTACTGCAACATCTACTCATCATTTCTTCAGAGGGCTTATGATCAGGTTATCCACGACGTTGCCCTGCAGAAACTGCACGTGATATTCTGCATCGACAGGGGAGGACTGGTAGGCACCGACGGGGCAACTCATCACGGGTTCTTCGACCTGGCATTCATGCGGTCAATACCCAACATGATTGTCTCTGCTCCCATGGACAGCCTTGAACTGAGGAACCTGCTTTACACCGCCCAGCTTGAACATAACAAGGGGCCATTCTCCATACGTTATCCCAAGGGATCAGGGATGATAAGCGACTGGAATCAGCCTTTAACTGAAATTGAAATCGGGAAAGCACGGCTTATAAGGGAGGGTAACGATCTGGCTGTAATTACAATAGGGCATCCGGGCAACTTCGCCGTAAAAGCAGCTGCCATACTGGAGCCTGAAGGCATTACCTTCACCCATTACGACATGAGGTTCCTTGCGCCTGTCGACGAAGAGGCACTTCATTCGGTTTTCAGGAAGTTCAGTAAAGTAGTCACTGTTGAGGACGGAGTGCTTAAGGGAGGTCTGGGCAGTGCAGTATTGGAATTCATGTGCGATAACGGATACAACGCTGAGGTGAAACGGCTGGGCATCCCCGATTACTTTGTGGAGCACGGCACACAGGAGGAACTCATCAGGGAATGCGGATTTGACACCGACAGTCTGCTGAAGGAGATAAGGAAACTGGTACATGTCACGGTAAGGCATTGACGACTAATTAAATACAATAATTAATCATAAATACAAACAAATTATGAAGACAGCTATCTTCTCAATTATGATGCTTCTCCTTATATCCTGCGGTCCCGGCACCGGAACCAGACCTGTCAGTTAGGAAGTCAGTGAGGATTGGATTCAGCTTTTTAACGGTAAGGATCTTACCGGCTGGGACATCAAGATCAAAGGTTACGAACTGAATGACAACTACAAAAGTATTTTCAGGGTCGAAGACGGAATTATGAAGGTAAGTTTTGATTCAGTTGAGAAATTCAACAACGAATTCGGCCATATTTTTTACAGGGAGCCGTTTTCGCGTTACAAGCTGAGAATAGAGTACAGGTTCGTCGGTGAACAGGTACCCGGAGGGCCTGCATGGGCGTTCAGGAACAGCGGTGTGATGCTTCATTCGCAGCCGGCCTCAACCATGCTGCTTGACCAGGATTTCCCGGTATCGATCGAAGCCCAGTTCCTTGGCGGGAACGGAACCGACGACAGGACCACCCTCAATGTCTGCACACCCGGGACGCATATTGAGATGGATGGTAAGCTTGTAACCCAGCATTGCAACAACTCAACTTCAAAGACATATCACGGTGATGTATGGGTCACGGCAGAATTTGTTGTGCTTGGCAGTGATGTGATCCATCACATTATAGATGGTGATACTGTTCTTACATACAACAAGCCTCAGGTTGGCGGGGCTCATGAGGGTTATGAAGTTCCGGAGGGAACGCTGATAGACAGGGGGTATATCTGTCTTCAGGCCGAGAGTCATCCGGTAGAATTCAGGAAAGTTGAGCTTCTCAACCTCGATGGCAAAAATTGAGGAAGGTGAAGGGAATAACCGATTAAAATATTTATTTTCGCAATTCGCAGAAAGTAGCTGCGTGTTCTTATTAAGCCCGGATGGCGGAATTGGT
>DIWB01000005.1 GCA_002428385.1 Bacteroidales bacterium UBA6117 | reverse complement strand
TGCGTTGTCTCTACCCCATCCGTTGACCGATCCCCATCCGTTGACCGATCCCCATCCGTTGTCCGATACCCATCCGTTGTCCGATCCCCATCCGTCGTCCGATACCCATCCATTCCCCGATCCCCATCCGTCGTCCGATCCCCATCCGTTGACCGATCCCCATCCGTCGTCCGTTCCCCATCCATTCCCCGATCCCCATCCGTTGCCCAACCCCAACCCGTTGCCCATATCATCACCTCAACCCGCCGAAAAAACAATCGGGCAAAAACGTTTTCAACATCAGGGAACAAACACCCTGTCGTCAATTGTGGGGGCATATAAATCGGCGGTTTCAAAACATGCGCACCGGCTTGGGATGGAATTTGGATGGCAACCCAGGTTTCATGACCACATTATTCAGGATGATTCAGAATACCGGCGAATATCGCAATACATCCTCGACAACCCCGCAAAATGGCACCACGGCAAATAGAATATATTCAGCGCTATGAATTCATTGCGGAACACCGGGGTGGACCCCTGACAAGGGAAAACCATCACAGGTTGATCAGGTGGGCCCGGGTATGTGCCGAACATGTTTTGTCTCTCATTGAAGAGGAAATTGATAACATACTGATCTATGCCCTGTAAACAAAGCAACACTTCACAACAGAGTAATAGGATACCTGAACCGGGTCGCCACACGACCAGTATGAGGTCAGGATCCTGATCGCCTTGCAATACTCATCCTGACAGGCAAATAAAAATCCATCTGCCGGTTTATTCTGAAACGATTTACATTTTGCAGCAAAGCAAAAAGTAAATCGTCTTTCATTTACAATCTGTCACACAAAATAATCATGAAAACACTCATCACTCTTTTGTCCGGCTTTTTTATTACGATTGTTTTGTCCGGACAAGTCCCCGACACATTTCTCCGAACAAAAATAATGACACTGGGTGTTTTTCATTTCGCCTATCACAACCTTGATGTTGTCAAAACAGAAAAGCAAAACCAGATCTCAGTGCTTGAAGAACCCTACCAGTCAGAGATAATTGCTATCTCAAAGGCTATTGAAGAATATAATCCGACAATCATTGCCATCGAAGTGACTCCTGACAGACAACGCCAGACTGACTCACTGTTCCTGCTATACAAATCTGACAGACTGATCCTGGGAAAAGATGAGACCGATCAACTCGCCTTTCGGTTAGGAAAAGACCTGAATTTAAATAAAATTCATTGTGTCAACGACTTTGGGAAACATTATGATAACATACTCTCGATTTTCAATGACAGTACCCGATCGTTGAAATTTGAAGACTATTTTTTGAAATCACGCGATACTATTTACGGCAAACCGCCAACCGGGAAAAAAGTATCCGGAATAATTGATGAACTGTATGAAATAAACAAACCGGAGGTCATCAGGGAAAGTCTGGCAATCTATTTATTAAATCCCTTTGAATATGAAGAAGAACCAGGGGATTTTACAGGTGTCGACTTTGTAACCGGGAGGTGGTTTAACAGCAACCTGAGAATATTCCGAAACATCCAGAGGATACCCCATACTGCCGATGACCGGATTTTACTGATTATCGGAGCCGGGCACTTGAATCTGTTGAATATATTTTTTGATGTATCAAATGAATTTGAACTTGTTTCACCTCTGCCATATCTGGATAAAGCTAAAAACCAGTAACCTCGAACCTCGAACTTCGAACCGCACCCGGAAAAAAGTTCTTGCAGAACCTCCGCCTCAAGTCTCCTTTATTCTTCAATATCATATCGTTTCAGGTAAAAAAATTGTCGTTTAACGATAAGCAGGATATCGTTTTACAATAAAAATTCGTAAATTTTATCTTGGAAATCCGCGCTCTCGTGGAATCCGTGGTGAATCAATTCGCATGGTCTGCCTGCCGCACTAATTGTCAGAAGTCAGGAAAATAAGCTAATTTCAAGTTCCCAAATTCATTGTGCCTGACAGTTAACTACCGCCACAACCGGCACGACTGGCATAACTGGCACAACCATCATAACCGTCCTGACTGGAAAACAAATGTTCAGAGACAATGATATTAAATGAATTTATAAACCTGAACGATTCGAGAAAAATAACAGATATTTACAATTAGAATTATTATAAAACCTCCGATCCGCAGGTGGTCGGTTTCCATTATTATTCAATCGCGATCGACGGGGTTCCTGTAATGGATCGGGGAAGCAAAGCCTACTTCGGGAGCAACTGGGAATCGTCAGGCATAGAAATCCCTGAAGGCTCTGAAGGCGATTACTACAGGTTCAATAAAGACATCCCTCACGGACAGGTTCGTTCAATTCTTTACTGGTCCGCCGTCAATGGGATGGAGCGCCATGTCAATGTTTACGTCCCTGCAGAATATGAAAAGAACCCGGGTAAAAAGTACCCTGTCCTTTACCTCGTTCACGGCTGGGGAGAAAATGAAGACGGATGGTCAGTCCAGGGACATATGGCAAACATCATGGACGGGCTTATCGAATCAGGGAAAGCGGTACCCATGATCATTGCAATGCCAAGCGGAGACATCCAGACCAATTCAGATGTCCGCCAGGCTTCCGGAAATATAACCGACATTTTTGTAAAGGATCTTATTCCCTTCATCGATAACACCTTCCGCACATACACCGACAGAGAGCACAGGGCTATGGCCGGATTGTCGCGCGGAGGCATGCAGACAACCATGACGGTTTTCAGCAATATGGACAAGTTTGCCTGGATGGGCACTTTCAGCGGATTCTTCATGGGCGGAATGGGCCGGCCAGGCACTGAACCTCCCTCGGTCGAGACCGCTTTCAACGGCGTCTTCAAAGATCCTGCAGCCTTCGACAAACAGATAAAGCTGCTTTTCATCAGCACAGGCACCGAGGAACGCAATCCGAAGGAACAGGTTGAAGCCCTGAAAGCCCACGGCGTTAAAAACATCGTTTTTCATGAGTCGCAGGGCACAGCCCATGAATGGCTTACATGGCGCCGGGCTCTGAATGAATTTGCTCCGCGCCTGTTCAAATAAAAACCTGTAATGAAGAAAGGATTGATGATAGTGATAATCACAATTATCACTATCGAATTATACTCTCAGCCCGGCTCCGCCCGGAATCCGGTCATCTTTGCCGATGTTCCCGATATGTCGATGATAAGAGTCGGCGACACATACTACATGAGCAGCACCACGATGCACATGAGTCCGGGCGTTCCCATAATGAAGTCAAAAGACCTTGTCAACTGGGAGATTGTAAACTACGCCTACGACATTCTCGACGATGTCGATGAGCTGAATCTGATAAACGGCAAAAGCACTTACGGCAGGGGTTCATGGGCAAGCTGCATTCGATATCATAATGGAACTTACTATGTTTCCACATTTGCCCAGACCACCGGCAAGACTTATATTTATTCGACAAAAGACATTGAAAAAGGGCCCTGGGAAGTGAAATCCTTCAGCCCGAGCCTTCATGATCACACGCTGTTTTTTGACGACGACGGACGCGTGTACATGATATACGGTGTGCGCCGGCTGAAGCTGGTCGAACTCAATCCTGACCTGACGGGCATAAAACCCGGCACGGCCGAACAGGTTATAATCGGGAATGCAAGCGCCCCTGCCGGGGATAATATCAGTCTTGGCGCTGAAGGATCACAGCTGTTTAAAATCGACGGGAAATACTATCTTTTCAATATCACCTGGCCAATGGGAGGAATGCGCACGGTGGTCATTCACAGGGCCGGCAGCATAACCGGACCATGGGAAGGAAAACTTGCCCTGCAGGATCTGGGTGTGGCTCAGGGCGGACTTGTCGATACCCCCGATGGCCGGTGGTTTGCTTACCTGTTCAGGGATTACGGATCGGTGGGCCGCATACCTTACCTTGTTCCCGTGAAATGGGAAAATGGCTGGCCAATCCTGGGTGTTGACGGGAAGGTTCCCGACAAACTTGATCTCCCTGAAAGCAAGGGACTGATTCCCGGGATCGTGGCATCCGACAACTTCAGACGCCGCCGGGGAGAGCCCCCGCTTCCCCTGGTCTGGCAATGGAATCATAATCCTGATAATAATCTCTGGTCAGTCACCCGGAGGAAAGGTCATCTGCGCCTCACCACGGGCAGGATCGACACCTCTTTTGTTTCAGCAAGAAACACCCTTACCCAAAGGACTTTCGGTCCTGCCTGTGAGGGATCGACCCTGATAGATGTCAGAAACATGAAGGAAGGAGATTTTGCCGGCCTTGCATTGCTGCAAAGAAAATTCGGCCAGGTGGGGGTGAAATATGCAAACGGATCAAAAAAGATAGTGATGGTAAGCGCCCAGTCGGGGAATCCGGTTGAAATTGAAAGTGTTCCGTTTTCGGGAAAGACTGTTTACCTGAAAGCCGGATGCGACTTCAGGGATCTGGCCGACACTGCATGGTTCAGTTACAGCGTTGACGGAAAAACCTGGATACCGATAGGAAACCGGCTTAAGATGGAATATTCAATGCCTCATTTCATGGGTTACAGATTCGGGCTGTTCAACTACGCCGAAAAAACGCCGGGCGGATATGTCGATTTCGACTGGTTCGAAATCAAAGAACATTGATTCACACCACTCCGGGGAGCGTTAAAGTAGATTTTTCAGAGTTTCTAGTATCCCCAGCTCTTCATGACCTTCAGGTCCTCCTCGATGCATTCCATCGGGGTCTTGCCCTGATATGACTCCTGTTCGATTATATACACTTCAGTGCCGCCGATCTTCGTTGCAAGGTCGATTACCTCCCTGGCATTGACTATCCCCTTTCCGATTATAGTACTCTCGTATTTGTCGGTGCCTTCGGAAGCTGCTATTTCGTCCTTCACGTGCAGGTTCTCGAACCTTCCGGGATACTGCCTTACAACATCAAGCGCAACTGCGCCCCCGTTGTAAAGGTTGCCCATGTCGAGCTGAACGACGACCTTATAGGGATCCATGGTCCGCATCATTATGTCAAAAAGCTTCTCGTTGTTCAGTTTCTCGCTGAATTCAAAGTCATGGTTATGATACCCGAACTTCATCCCCTGTTTCTTGCAGAGATCGCCGCATTTATTGAAGATATCCATATAATGCATGAAATCGTCATACTTGCTCCTCATGCTGTTGTCCATTGACGGGCTGACCACATATCTCTGTCCAAGGACGGCAGCATCGTCGACGGTGTATTTCCAGCTGTCGGAGAAGTCATTTCTGGCTTCATCCCAGTGCTGGCGTCCCATCACGGTGTGCCCGCTTATCATTTTCAGTCCGAGGTCGTCGAGGACTTTTCTGAATTCCTGGGGAGTGTAACCGTAAAATTTTCTGTCGACGTAATTTGCATGTTCGACATATTCATAGCCCATAGCCGCAACTTTTTTGAGCGATCCGAGGGGATCTTTGCTCATTTCGTCGCGGACGCTGTAAAGCTGGACCCCGATTATACCCTTTTTTCTTTTTTTGGCTGCAAGCACCTCTCCGGGCATTACTGCGGCGGCTGCGATCAATGCTGCGCCCGATTTAATGAATGTTCTCCTGGATGTGTTCATCTGATGGCTTTGGATTATGGTTTGCCCGAAATTAAGCAAAAAATCCTGTTCAAACAGGATTCACAGGTATTCTTTTATCCTTTTCCAGTATATTTCGGTCATGGGGTTTTTTCCTGATAATGATTAAGAAACCCCTGTAAGTTATTAACAAACCAGGGTCCGGCATTATTTTTAGCAGCAGCAGCCATGTCAGTGAAGATAACAGTATCATTTCCATTTTGTTCATAAATCATTGGGATTGATACCGTGCCGGTTTAATGCCGTGTCAATTTGATTTTCTAAATTGCCGCCGTAAAATAAAGACCATCATGCCAAAACGTGAAGATATAAGCAAGGTGCTTATTATAGGTTCGGGACCGATAATTATCGGCCAGGCCTGTGAGTTTGATTATTCGGGAACCCAGGCCTGCAAGGCTCTCCGGTCCCTGGGATACAAAATAGTACTTGTCAACTCGAATCCGGCAACCATAATGACCGATCCGGGGATAGCCGATGCCACCTATGTGGAGCCGCTCGACGAATATGCCCTCACTGAGATAATCAAGAAAGAGCGACCTGATGCCCTTCTTCCGAACCTTGGCGGTCAGACCGGACTGAACCTTTCATCGCTTCTTGCAAAAAAAGGTGTTCTGAAGGAATACAATGTAAAGGTTATCGGTGTCAACATCGACGCTATCGAGAGAGGTGAAGACAGGGTTGCCTTCAAGGAAACCATGAACCGGTTGGGTATTGAAATGCCGCAAAGCCAGGCTGTCAACACAGTTGAGGATGCCGAAAAGGTGGCTGCCTCGCTCGGATACCCGGTAGTTGTCCGTCCTGCCTATACAATGGGAGGAACCGGCGGCGGACTCGTTTACAATGTTGAAGAACTTCGTACAATAGCAAGCAGGGGGCTTGCGGCAAGCATAGTGAACCAGGTCCTTATTGAAGAATCGGTTCTGGGATGGGAGGAACTCGAACTGGAGGTGGTAAGGGATGCAAAGAACCACATGATAACGGTTTGCTTCATTGAGAATGTCGATCCGATGGGCGTTCACACCGGCGATTCATTCTGCACCGCCCCGATGCTTACCATAAGCCGGGAACTGCAGAACAGACTCCAGAAGTACTCTTACGACATTGTTGAAGCCATTGAGGTCATAGGCGGAACAAATGTCCAGTTTGCACATGATCCGGAAAGCGGCAGGGTTGTGGTGATAGAGATCAATCCCCGGACTTCCCGGTCGTCAGCCCTCGCATCAAAGGCCACCGGTTTTCCGATAGCTTATATCTCATCGCTGCTTGCTGGCGGTCTCACCCTTGACGAAATCCCCTACTGGCGCGAAGGCACACTCGATAGATACACACCTTCGGGCGATTATGTTGTTGTTAAGTTCCCCAGATGGGCTTTCGAGAAATTCGAAGGACTCGAAGACAAGCTCGGGACTCAGATGCTGGCAGTTGGCGAGGTGATGAGCATAGGAAAGAACTACAAGGAGGCGCTTCAGAAGGCGATCAGGTCGCTCGAGACAGGACGCTACGGGCTCGGATTCGCAAAGGATTACAATAAAAAGACGCTTGAGGAACTGATGAATATGCTCAATCATCCCTCGAGCGAGCGTCAGTTCATAATGTACGAGGCGCTGCGGAAGGGCGCTGACATGGAAGAGCTGTTCAGAAAGACCAGGATAAAGAGGTGGTTCATCGAACAGATGAAGGAGCTGGTTATTATGGAGGAGAAGATACTGGGCTACAAGGGCATGATGCTTCCCAACGATCTGCTGATAACGGCGAAGAAGAATGGTTTTGCCGACAGATACCTCTCCGGATTGCTTGGGATCCACGAAAAGGTTATAAGGGCAAAACGCATATCCCTCGGACTGACGGAAGCATGGGAACCTGTTCCCGTCAGCGGGGTGCCTGATGCCTCCTATTACTTCTCGACATACAATGCTCCTGACACTGTTGCGGTGAGTAACAGGAAGAAGATAATGGTCCTGGGAGGCGGTCCGAACCGGATCGGACAGGGCATCGAATTCGACTATTGCTGTGTACACGCTGCCTTTGCCATCCGCGACGGAGGTTATGAATCGATAATGGTAAACTGCAACCCCGAAACGGTTTCGACCGATTACGATACATCGGACAGGCTTTATTTCGAACCTCTTACTGCCGAGGATGTCCTCAGTATTTACGAAAAGGAGAAGCCTGAGGGCGTTATAGTCCAGTTCGGAGGCCAGACACCGCTGAATCTTGCCAGGGAACTGGCGGAAGCCGGAGTGAAGATACTTGGGACCACTCCCGACACAATCGATCTTGCCGAGGACCGTGACCGGTTCAGGCATGTCATTAACAAGCTTGGTATTCCGCAGCCCGAATCGGGAATGGCAAGCAACATGGACGAAGCCCTCAGCATAGCCGAAAGGATAGGTTACCCCCTGATGATCCGTCCTTCGTACGTACTTGGGGGAAGAGCGATGAAAATCATCCTCGACGAGAAGATGCTCACTGAATATGTAGCCACAGCCATTGGCGTTTCACCCGACCGTCCGCTGCTTCTCGACAAATTCCTTGAAGATGCCATTGAATCGGAGGCTGATGCCATTTCGGACGGAACCGATGCCTTTGTGCCCGCCGTCATGCAGCATATAGAGTATGCAGGTATCCACTCGGGCGACTCGGCCTGTGTGATCCCTCCCGTGGTCATTCCCAAGGAACATAAGAAGACCATTTACGATTACACCCGCAAAATTGCAATGGAGCTTAAGGTGGTCGGCCTGATGAATATTCAGTATGCAATCTATGAGGATACGGTTTACATCCTGGAGGCCAATCCCCGGGCTTCGCGCACCGTTCCCCTGGTGTCGAAGGTCTGCAATATCTCGATGCCCCGGATTGCCACCCAGATAATGCTCGGCCAGAAGCTTTCGGAATTCGGTCTGAAAAAACGGAATATAAAGCACTACGGCGTCAAGGAAGCAGTCTTCCCCTTCAACATGTTCCCGGCGATTGATCCGCTGCTTGGTCCTGAGATGAGATCGACAGGCGAGGTTCTTGGGATTGCCGATTCGTACGGCATGGCCTTTTTCAAATCGCAGGAAGCAACAATGTCGCCGCTGCCGATAAAGGGTAAGGTACTGATAACTATTGCCGACCGCGACAAGAACAGGATACTTCCTGCGGCAAGGAATTTCAGGGATATGGGATTCACCGTCATTTCAACCGGCGGGACCAGGCAATTTCTTATCGACAACGGCATTCCGGCTGAACTTATACTGAAAGTACACCAGGGCAGACCGAATATAGTGGACGCCATCAAGAACAAGGAGATTGATCTTGTAGTCAATACCCCTGCCGGCCGTCTCAGCGAATATGATGATTCCTACATCAGGAAGAACGCCATCAGGTATAAGGTGCCGTATATAACCACAACCTCAGCAGCCTTTTCGGCAACGGAAGGCATCAAGGCAAGGCAAAACGGGGAGTACAAGGTGAAATCGCTCCAGGAGTATCATTCTGAAATAGAAGACTGATTCGCGGTACGCGGTACGCGGTACGCGGTATGAATGGAGGCTTAATCCTGGAACAGAATCTCCTTTCTGAACCTTTGAAGCAGCGTATCCTCGTCTTCACCCTTTTTGATGCCGGAAAGGAGGAGTTCAATCAGTTTTGCGATGGTCTTGTCGCTGAATCCGGCTTCGATGGCGAAACGCTTCAGCAATTTTCTTTCACCTTCCGACACAGTATCATCTGCAAGGATCATCTCCGCTATATTATAGAGATGGTCGAACTTCTCCTGGAGAGCATAAGGAGGATCGTAATGACTTGCTTCACTCTCGATCAGCTTGTCGATCTCGGGTTCGGTGAGACCAAATTTCCTTCCCTCCTTGTGAAGCAGGTCAAGCTCTTCCGGTTTAATTTTGCCATCGGCCCTTGATACCTGAATCAGGTGGAGGTAATGCTCCTTGCTTATTCGCTTACCGTTATCCTTAATGAAATCTGAGAAATTCATATTGTTACATTTAATATTGAGTCCGTAATTTAAGTTGTCAAATATATCACGGAAAATTCATATCCTGTGCTGTCTCAATCAACAAAAAATCAAAAAAATTGTTTCACGCTGTCGAGCCAGAAACTATTAAAACTTCCAAGGGGTTCCTCAAGGAGCCATACTGAAGTTCCAAATTCCCTCGAAAGAGGATTGGATATGCTGCCGACTTTTGTAACCTTTCCGAAGATCTGACCGATATCTTCACCCACTTCACCGTTAATATACACTGCCGAAGTAATGTCGGGATTAAAAACCAGGGGTATCCAGTATTTGAAGCTCTCATTGAAACTGACTGCTTCGGGGAGCCCGTATTTTTTTCCGATTATTGTTACTGCGCCTGCATATCCGTAGTTTTCACAGAAGATGAATGCAGCTTTCTTATCATCAATCCTGCTCCAGGCCTCAGCTGCCAGTCCGGTAAGTTCCTCCCAGCCAATCATGTCGGCGTAATCCTGAGGAAGGGAACGTATTGATCCATCCTCGAACCTGCAAACAAAGTCCATCTTATAATCCCTTACCAGGACATTGAAATAAGCGGCAAGCTTTTCCGGTCCATACAGGGGAACCCCGATTGGGAGGGAAGGAATTGTCAGAAGTATAAGGAGCAGTATCAGGGTAAGTCTCGCCCATGTTTTTTTCAGCGTCATCTCCCATGATACCGCCCCGGCGGCCATCAGAAATGGGAACACTCCCATCGTGTAATAATTCTTCCCCCGCATCATCATAAGGGAAAGGATCACAGCCAGGACGGTGATTCCCAGAAACCTGTACTGCCAGGCCTTCCGGCTCATAAAGAGATGGATTATCCCTGCGATAGTCAGGACTGAGGCCATTCCGGGAATAATCAGCTGTTGGATAATGAAAGCCTTCCTGTCAACATTCACAAGCTGAGTCCGTTCAAGTTCAGCAAGGTGATTCAGCACCGGAAGACCATTTAGAAACTGCCAGATGAAGTTGGGCAGGAAAACTATAAAACCGGCCAGTAAACCAAGCCAGAATTTCCTTCTGCTGAAAATGGTCCTGTACCGTGTAAATGGAACTATAACCAAAAGCGTCAGGATAAGCAGTCCCAGAAGATATTTGTTAAGCAGTCCGGCTCCTGCGGTTATCCCGAGAAGCAGCAGGTATTTGTCTGAAGATGTGTTAACATACCTGATTGTCAGGTAGAAGACAAGCGTCCAGAAGAAGACGTCGATATGCACCGGCTGAAAAAAGAGGAAAGCCCGCAAACCAATTATTGAAACCGTAAAACCGGTCGCGGCAAGTATCCTCGCGTAGCCTGAGCCTCCCATTTCCCTGGCAATGGCGGCGACCAGGTAAACCATAACCCCGCTCATCACGGCAGGAAAGAGTCTCACTGCAAAAACCGAGTACCCGAATATTCCCTGCATGATACCGGCTATCCAGCCAATCATGGGAGGAACGGTGGCATATCCGGCAGCCGGGTGAAGCCCGAGTGAGAAATAAAGCAGTTCATCCCGGTGATATTCAAGATTATCTGATACCCGGAGGTGAAGAACCACATTCAGCAGGGCCAGCAAAAAAATTACAATACCTGAATAACTGTTTCCCGGCTGTTCTTTCATAACAATGAAACACAAAGGATGGATCTATACAACTGATTAATGGTCTTGGAAAGTTATAAAAAGATTTTTAATTGAATTGTAAAATGAAAGTTATATATTTCCCGGAATAATTGCAGGAGACCACTGGCGGTGGTCATTCCTGACTGTTGCTAAACCAGACGCTATGAAGTTCAAGCTGATAATTAAGCTGGCAATTCTGACCATTCTTGTTTCAGTTATTGCCATCAACAACACCCGTGCTCAGACAGACCCTGCGGGTGATGATCTTGATAAGAAGGTAAGAAAATTTCTAACCGAGCATTCGCATTACTGGTTCGACATGAATATCCCGGCTTCCGACGGGCAATTGCTTTATGATCTCATCATAAAGGGGAACTACAAGTCGGCCATCGAATTCGGTACATCCACCGGCCATTCAGCCATCTGGATCGCATGGGCGCTGAGCAAGACGGGAGGAAAGCTGATCACCATAGAGATCAACGAGGAGAGGTACAGGACCGCCCTTGAGAATTTCAGGGAAGTGGGGCTATCGGATTATATTGATGCACGGCTTGCCGATGCTCACAAACTTGCCAGGGAACTTAAGGGACCCTTTGATTTTGTGTTCAGTGATGCCGACAAGGACTGGTACAAGAATTATTTCATTGAACTTGATCCCAAACTGACTGTCGGGGGATGCTTCGTCACCCATAATATAACTGAAAGAGGTCGTGGAGGCAACCGCGGCTACGGAGGACCTGCCATCTATCTCGAATACGTCAGGAGCCTCGACAATTATGAAACAACTCTGAACAGCACGGGCGGAGGAATGGCGATCAGCTACAAAAGGTCAAAACAATAATCGTGTAACATGGCGGAAGACAAACTGGAGAGAAAGCTGGGCCTTTTCCCTGCAACCAATATAGTTGTTGCCAATATGATAGGCGCCGGGATATTCACAACATCCGGACTACTGATGGCTGAGCTTCATAATCCCCTGCTTATGGTCATTCTGTGGGCAGTGGGAGGTATCATAGCCCTTTGCGGGGCACTGTCGTACGGTGAACTGGGAGCGGCAATGCCGGGAGCCGGCGGTGAGTACCTTTTCCTTTCGAGGCTCTACAGCCCGATCTACGGATTCCTGAGCGGATGGGTTTCATTCATTGTTGGTTTCTCTGCTCCGATAGCAGCCTCAGCTCTCGGATTCAGCGAATATTTCACAAGAGCGATTCCCGGACTCGGCGACTGGCTGAATGCCAATGGCATCATGGGACTGGCAGTGACCAAGAAAACACTTGCAGTTTCAGTGATCCTCATCTTTACCTTTATCCATTACAGGGGAATAAAATACGGCGCACGCATCCAGAATGCACTTACCATACTGAAGATCCTCCTTATAGTTATACTGCTCGTCGGAGGTTTTTCCTCCGGCCGGGGTGACTTTTCGAATTTTCACAGTGCAAGATCAGTAGGATCGGGACTCGCCGGCTGGAAGACAGTTGGCCTTTCGCTGATGTGGATCATGTTCGCCTATAGCGGCTGGAACGCATCCACCTACCTGGGAGCCGAGATAAAGAACCCGAAACGGAATCTCCCCGGATCGCTCATTTACGGAACTCTGATAGTGATGGTTCTGTATATAGGAATAAACATCCTTTATGTTTACGGGATAAATCCTGAGTCGATGAAAGGTGTCATATCGGTCGGCGGACTTGCGATGGGCAACCTGTTCGGGAAATCGGCCGAAATCCTGTTCTCGATCCTGATCGCCTTTGCTCTCTTCTCATCCCTCAGCGCTTTCATTATCATAGGTCCGAGGGTTTACTACTCGATGGCAAAGGACGGGCTCTTCTTCAAGTCGGCTGCCAAAATCCACAAGAAGTTCCAGGTGCCTTCGAATTCAATACTCATGCAGGCGCTTATTGCAGTTGTGCTGGTCCTCTCCGGAACATTCGAACAGGTACTTACATATATGGGCTTTGCATTGGGTATCTTCCCTGTTATGTCGGTGATAGGAATCTGGAAACTGCGGAAGACTCACCCCGAAGCCCTGAAAGTAAAAGGCTTCCCTATCCCTCAGATTATCTACATTACGGCCGGATTAATGATTCTGGTGCTTTCTTTCATGGAAAGCCCCCTGGAGTCGTCGATCGCCATCCTGACAGTGGTGGTGGGGATCCCTGCCTACTACCTCTTTAAACGGAGTTCAAACTCAGCAAAAGAAAATCCGCCGGTTAACTGAGGCCGGTCATTTCGTGATCCCTGCCAGGTCGCGTATCACAACCGATGCGCAGGCAATCCCGAATACGGCAGGCATGTACGACATAGTGCCTACAACCGATGCCTTATTCCTTTCTCCGTCCACGCGTTCAATCCTGCTCTTGTCGACCGGCTCAGGTGAATATACCGCCGTTATGCCTTCGCGGACTCCCAGCCTGTGAAGCCGTTTCCGGAGTATCCTGGCCAGTGGACAACTGTTAGTCTCTGAAATATCGCTTATTGAAATATCCAGCGGATCAAATTTCCCGCCCGAACCCATCGAGCTGACAACGGGAATTTTCTTCATCACCGAATGATAGAGAAGGAACAGCTTGGGCGACAAAGTGTCGATCGCATCAACCACATAGCTGAAACCCTTGTCAAGGACCTCAATCATCTTCTCATCCCTGATGTACTCATTGATTACGGTTAGTTCGAGGTCCGGATTGATATCCTTAAGCCTTTCGGCCATCACTTCGGCCTTTGGCTTACCCTCGGTGCTTTTCAGGGCTAAAAGCTGTCTGTTCCTGTTGGTGGCATGAACAGTGTCACCATCGACGATTGTCATCTTCCCCACCCCTGCCCTGCATATCATCTCGGCAGCCCACGATCCGACACCTCCAAGTCCGACCACCAACACATCCGACGAATTCAGCCTGAGAATTCCTTCAGGTCCCGTAAGCATCTCAGTGCGTGATAACCAGCTGATCATTAGTTCAGTAAATCATGTTATAACAATGTTATAACGGCGTTATAACATTGTTATAACATCCGTTTTTTAATAAAAAGTCCCCTGTAATTGGCCGAAATCTGTTCCTTAAGCTTATCGACGCTAAGCCCGAGGTCAGCTGAAACCTTTTCGTATATATCTCTTATATCGGCATCGGCTCCGTCCGTCTCGAGGAACATCCTTTCGGGCGGCAGTGACTTCAGCAGTCCGGACGATTCCGGTCTGACGACAAAGTCGAACCAGAAAGAGATATACATACCGCGTTTGATAAGCTGGAGGGCCAGGTCTTTCTTTCCCCTGAATCCATGGACGAGCCATGGGGTTTCGGGTTTAAGGTCGCGGTGGGCTTCCTGAAGTTCATTCCATGCTTTTACACAATGGATCACCAGCGGCTTCCCGAATTCTCCGGCAATCTTAACCTGTTCAGCGAAAACCGCGAGCTGGATTTCATGTGACGGACCTCTGAGCTTGTCAAATCCGGCCTCTCCGAAAGCAATCAGATTTGGACTGGATGCAATTCCCCTGATGTAGGCAAGGAGGGCTCCGCTGTTGTTCCTGTCGAGGTGCCAGGGATGGATGCCTGTCGTAAAGACCGGGGCGCTGATCGTCGCTGGATCACGGTTTTCATGAGCCATGATGTTTTCGACGGCAAAGACACCGGGAACGGGCCTGGAATCATGAGTGTGGATATCGATGTAATCGCCTGGCAGGGGAGAATTCATTTATTTTTTACCGATTAACGACAATCCCTTTTCGATGCGGGCGATGGTCTCAGCCTTCCCAATCCAGCTGATAATATCGAACATATGTGGTCCGCGCAGGGCTCCGACGATCACCAGTCTGAACGGGTTCATCACTGCACCCATATTGTAACCGCGGCTTTCGATCCACGACTTTACAGTCTGCTCGGCCGATTGCGGTGAAAAATCCTCCAGATCCTGAAGCACTCCCTTAAGCTCTTCAAGAATGACGCCTGTGTTTTCCTGCCATCTTTTTCTTATAACCTCCTGGTCGTACTCTACAGGAGCTTTGAAGAAGAAGTCGGTCTGGTCCCAGAAATCCTTTACGAAACTCACCCTCTCCTTCACCAGCCCGATAAGAATTTCAAGTCTGAACATATCGATATGAAATCCCTTTTCCCTGAGTAATTCACGGAATTCCATTGCAAGCTGGCTGTTTGAGCGTTTCTGCAGATACTGATGATTGAACCATTTAGCTTTTTCGGGATCGAATCGCGATCCAGATTTCCCCACCCGCTCAAGCGAAAATGCTTCAATCAGTTCACTCATTGGGAAGATCTCCTGCTCAGTACCGGGATTCCACCCGAGAAGCGCTATCATGTTCACAAAAGCCTCAGGGTAATATCCCTCTTCGCGGTATCCCTTTGCCGTTTCGCCGTAGGGCCAGAAGAGCGGGAACACCGGGAATCCCATCCTGTCGCCGTCACGTTTGCTGAGCTTGCCTTTGCCGTCGGGTTTCAGAAGAAGCGGAAGATGGGCAAAAAGTGGAGGTTCCCAGCCGAAAGCCCTGTAGAGCAGGACATGAAGGGGTAGCGACGGAAGCCATTCCTCACCCCTTATCACATGACTTATCATCATCAGGTGATCATCGACAAGATGAGCAAGATGATATGTGGGCATGCCATCTGATTTAAAAAGGACCTTATCGTCGAGTGTTGAGGTGTTGACTACGATATGCCCCCTGATGAGATCGTCAAACTCGACCTCTTCGTCCTCCGACATCTTAAAGCGTATAACATAAGGTTCTCCCCTGTCGAGCCTTGCATTCCATTCCACTGCATCGAGCGACAGCGAGTTGGTCAGCTTACGGCGTACAGCGGCGTTGTATATGAATGTATTACCGTGCTTCTCATCTTCAACTCTGAGCGTTTCAAGTTCTTCGGGTGTGTCGAAGGCATAGTAGGCATGACCTTTATCAACAAGCATATCAGCATACTTCCTGTAAATCTCTTTTCTGTTGCTCTGCCTGTATGGTCCGCACTCACCGCCTTCCCTGATACCCTCGTCGACAACTATGCCGCACCATCTCAGCGCCTCCATTATATAATCCTCAGCGCCCTCAACATATCTTGTCTGATCGGTGTCCTCAATCCTGAGAAGAAACTTCCCGTTGTTCTTCCTGGCGAAAAGAAAATTGTAAAGAGCGGTCCTCACCCCTCCGATATGCAGTGGTCCTGTCGGACTTGGCGCAAATCTTACTCTTACCTGTGACATATTATTATCAAATTGTTTATTACCTGAGTTAATAGTTGCTGGTTGCAAGTTGCTGGTTGCTGGTTGTTTAAGAATTAACGATATAAAGATAACCAAAACATGCAATGGTTGTTCCTGCCTGACAAGCTAATTGAGTACGTCAGGCTGGCCGGGTGACAATAATCATGAGCAGGCTGAAAGGAATTATATTAATTTAGTGGTCTAAAACCGGCATTCATGAATAAGATGAAAGCTCTTGTAAAGGCGAAGGCTGAAAAGGGGATCTGGATGGAGGAGGTTCCTGTTCCCGATCCCGGCCTTAACGATGTGATAATAAAGATAAAGAAGACCGCCATCTGCGGAACCGACCTCCACATCTACCTTTGGGATCCCTGGGCCCGGAAGACCATAAAGGTGCCGATGGTGATCGGACACGAGTACATGGGCTATATCGAGAAGACGGGTGCAGGTGTCAGGAATCTGAAACCCGGCGACAGGGTGACCGGCGAGGGACATCTTGCATGCGGCCACTGCAGGAATTGCCGCAGGGGAAAGGAACATGTCTGTGAAAATACGATTGGTATTGGCGTCAACATCGACGGCGCTTTTGCCGAATACCTGAAGCTGCCGTCGCTTAACGTTGTACCGCTAGATCCAAGGATACCCGACGACTGGGCAGCTATTATGGATCCCTTCGGAAATGCAACCCATACGGCGCTCTCCTTCCCTCTTCTCGGGGAAGATGTACTTGTCACGGGAGCCGGCCTTATCGGAAGCATGGCAATAGCGATTGCAAAATATGCCGGGGCCAGATTCATCGTGGCGAGCGACCTGAGCGATTACCGTCTCGCGATAGCCAAAAGCATGGGAGCCACTCTGACCGTCAATCCCCTGAAAGGCGAAAAGATAGCCGATGCCGTCAGGAAACTCGGTATGCGGGGCTTCGATGTCGGCCTTGAAATGTCGGGATCGCCCAAAGCCTTCATCGAGATGATAGAAAGCATGTACAACGGTTCTAGCATCTCACTGCTTGGCATCCTGCCTTCGAATTTTGAGGTGCCATGGAGCGACATTATCTTCAAGGCAATCACCCTGAAGGGAATTTACGGAAGGGAAATGTGGGAAACCTGGTACAAAATGGAACAGATGATCATAGGAGGAATCGACCTCAACCCGGTGATCACCCACAGGTTCAGCATCGACGACTTTCAGAAGGGATTTGATGTGATGGAAAGCGGGAACTGCGGCAAGGTGATACTTGACTGGGATTGACCCCCAAACCCCCTAAAGGGGGCCTAAGAAACTAAACAAACAACATTATGTATAAGGATTATCAGGAACATCTCGTTCAGATTCTAACTGAGATCAGGGAAGCAGGTCTCTACAAGAATGAAAGAGTGATCGTATCGCCTCAGGGAGCCGAGATAACACTCGACACCGGACAGAAAGTTCTGAATTTCTGCGCCAACAACTATCTCGGACTGTCGGCGAACAGCAAACTGGTTGAAGCAGCAAAAAAAGCGCTCGACACCCATGGTTACGGCATGTCGTCGGTACGATTCATCTGCGGTACAGGCGACCTTCACAAGGAACTTGAGCAGAAGCTGGCTGATTTCTTCGGGACGGAAGACACCATTCTCTATGCAGCCTGCTTCGACGCTAACGGAGGCGTGTTTGAACCGCTGCTCACTGAAGAAGATGCAATTATTTCTGATTCCCTGAACCACGCGTCCATCATCGACGGGGTGAGGCTCTGCAAGGCACAGCGCTACAGGTATGCCAATGCCGACATGAGCGACCTGGAGGAGAAGCTGAAGGAGGCTCAGGCACAGCGCTTCAGGCTGATAGTCACCGACGGCGTCTTTTCAATGGACGGCAACGTGGCGCCGCTCGACAGGATACATGAGCTTGCAGGAAGGTACAATGCAATGATCATGGTCGATGAATCACACTCGGCAGGTGTTGTGGGTGATACAGGTCGCGGTGTTACCGAGCTTTACAACCTGAAGGGAAAAACAGAGATCATCACCGGTACGCTGGGCAAGGCTTTCGGCGGAGCCATAGGTGGATTCACAACAGGGAAGAAGGAGATCATCGAGATGCTTCGTCAGCGCTCGAGGCCCTACCTCTTCAGTAATTCCATCCCGCCCCTGGTTGCTGCTGCAGGCATAAGGATGATTGAGATGATGACTGAGACCAATGAACTGCAGGATAAACTGCATTACAACACGAAGTATTTCATGGAGAAGATGATGGCGGCAGGATTTGACATCAGGCCCACCCAGTCGGCCATCTGTGCCGTCATGCTTTACAACGCCAGACTGTCGCAGGACATGGCAGCCAGATTGCTAAATGAAGGCATTTATGTCACAGGCTTCTATTACCCGGTGGTTCCGAAAGGCCAGGCCAGGATAAGGGTTCAACTTTCGGCCGCCCATGAAAAGGAACATCTCGACAAGGCCATCGCGGCCTTTGAGAAGATCGGCAGAGAACTTGAGGTGATTAAATGATCAACCACATTTTGACGATCCGCAGTCTTTGCAGATCAGGCATCCTTCCTCGTACACAAGATTATCGGAACCGCATTCACCGCATTTTCCCTTGGCTCTTGTGCCGTTCGGGATGTATTTCTTAAGCGCCCTCTCCACCCCGTTCTTCCAGTTGTTTATCGATTCGCTGTCGAGTTTCAGCGACTGAACCAGGTTCACAACATCCTGGATGGGCATTTCATGGCGGAGCACTCCCGATATGAGCTTGGCATAGTTCCAGTATTCCGGCTTGAACATGTGGGACAGTCCCTCAAATATCTTTTTGTATCCGTATTTATCTGTATACTGGAAGTCATATCTTGTTTTGCCGTCATCCAGCTTAACCTTGATTATCTTTCCCTTTACTATGGTTTTCGGAATCGGGAAGACTTCATCATCAGCCAGACCTGTGAATATCTCATAGGGTCTGCCTTCCTTAAGACCCACGAATGCCACCCATTTTTCCTCGTTGAAGTTGAAACGGATAACATCGCAGTCGAGGACTCTCGGGCGTTTTGGTCTTTCAGTCCTGGCATCTGTCTTACCGGCGATCAGAACCCCGTCGCGCGAACCGTCGCGATAAACGGTAGCGCCCTTGCATCCCGATTTCCAGGCTGTCAGATACAATTCACTCACCAGTTCCTCCTTTGCATCCGACGGAAGGTTGATTGTAACGCTTATTGAATGGTCGACCCATTTCTGGATAGCGCCCTGCATGCGAACCTTTGCCACCCAGTCGACATCATTTGCAGTAGCTTTGTAATATGGTGATTTAGCTATGATTGCATTGATTTCCTCTTCTCCCATACGGGTTACATTGTCGGGATCGTAGCCGCTCAGTTTCAGCCAGTCGACAAACTTGTGATGGAAAACGATGAACTCTTCCCATGAATCTCCTACCTCATCCTTAAATGAAATTTTGACGTTTTTATCGTTCGGATTCACTTTTCTGCGGCGCTTGTAGAACACCGAGAAGATGGGTTCGATTCCCGAGGTAGTCTGGGTCATGAGGCTGGTTGTGCCCGTGGGCGCTATGGTGAGCAGGGCTATGTTGCGGCGCCCGTATTTTACCATATTGTTATACATCACCGGATCGGCCTCTTTCATTCTGAGGATGAAGGGATTGTTCATTTCCCTTTCAGCATCGTAAATAGTGAAGGGACCTCTTTCCCTTGCCAGGTAGGTTGATGATTTGTATGCTTCGAGAGCAAGAGTCTTGTGCACATCGACCGAGAAATTTATTGCCTCGTCGCTGCCGTACCTGAGGCCGAGTGCAGCAAGCATATCACCTTCGGCTGTTATGCCGATACCGGTTCTTCTTCCCTGTTCTGATTTTTTCCTTATGTTCAGCCACAGGTTTTTTTCTACGCGTTTCAATTCTTCCAGTTCAGGATCGGCTTCGATCTTTGCCAGAATTGCATCTATCTTTTCAAGTTCCAGGTCAATGATGTCATCCATTATCCTCTGAGCCAGACCGACATGTTCCTTATAAAGTTCAAAGTTAAAGGTTGCCTTGTCGGTGAAGGGATCCATCACATAGCTGAACAGGTTGATTGCCAGAAGGCGGCAGCTGTCGTAGGGACAGAGGGGTATTTCACCGCACGGGTTTGTTGACACGGTTGTGAATCCCAGGTCGGCATAGCAGTCGGGAACGCTTTCCCTTATTATGGTGTCCCAGAAAAGCATGCCTGGTTCGGCCGATTTCCAGGCATTATGGATTATTTTGGTCCAAAGCTGGACGGCATCAACATCCCTGACAAATTTCGGATTATCTGATACTATTGGGTATTGCTGCCTGAAGATCGCTTTATTTTCGACAGCTTTCATGAACTCATCGGTGATCTTCACCGAGACGTTTGCTCCTGTTATCTTGCCGCTTTCCATTTTGGCGTCGATGAACCTGCCGCTGTCGGGGTGCTTGATTGATATTGAGAGCATCAGTGCGCCGCGTCTTCCGTCCTGTGCCACCTCGCGGGTGGAGTTGGAATATCTTTCCATGAAGGGGACAACTCCGGTTGAAGTCAGGGCGCTGTTCAGTACGGGTGAGCCCTTGGGCCTTATATGGGAAAGGTCGTGTCCGACACCTCCGCGGCGTTTCATAAGCTGAACCTGCTCCTGGTCGATCTTCATGATCCCGCCGTAAGAGTCGGCGATACCGTCGTTGCCTATTACAAAGCAGTTCGAGAGCGATGCTATCTGATAGTCGTTTCCGATACCGGTCATGGGCCCTCCCTGGGGCACTATGTATTTGAAATCCTTCAGAACGCTGTAGATAAGTTCCTCAGGAAGAGGGTTTTTGTATTTGAGCTCTACCCTGCGGATTTCCCTTGCAAGCCTGCGGTGCATGTCGTCGGGTGTCTTCTCATAGAGGTTCCCGAACGAATCCTTCAAGGCATACTTATTCGCCCATACCCTGGCAGCCAGTTCATCACCATTGAAATACTCAATGCTGGCCTCGACGGCTTCATCATGAGAATATGTAGCTTTCTCAGATTTCTTTTCAGCCGGTTTGTCAGGATCCTTCATTTCTGTTCGTTTTATGTTTTCTGTTGCTGCCGCATCACTGGCTTTCGCGGATGCGATGACTGACTCCTGGACAAATAAATCTCCCATCTTGAAAAAATAAATCTGTTAACTTTTGATAATGTTACGATTAAACGACCGTTGATTTTGGTAGCGGGTAATCGCTAAAATAGACAAGCATCCAACTCGATGCAAGCTTAAAAATTTAACTTTATTAACATTCGAAGGTGGAGTTATTAACTTAAGTTCATTTCTTTGTTATTCAGATGTTTAGCCTCAATATCGCCGTATGCAAAGTTTTGAGCCGGCTTAAGCCGAAAAAAAAGGCGCCTTATTCAGGCGCCCTTTATTTTGATATAACCGGATTTTGCTTAGTTGAAGATATAGCGAAGTCCAACCTGGAGCATCCAGCACTGACTGATGTTAAGATAGGTGTCGTAGGTTTTGGTCGGGTAAGCGTCATCAACCTTCACCATTGAGAAAGTCGGGATATTAGATTCATCGCTGCCTTCGTACTTCAGAATTGAACCATAGTTACTTACCGCCATGTTTTTATAAACGCCCCACTTCGAATTGATAAGGTTGGCTGCATTAAGCACGTCGATACTCAGCTGAAGTGTATTCCTTGTGTTTCCGGCCTTAACAGAGAAATCCTGAACGAAGCGGAGATCGATCCTGCTCACCCATGGCGCTCGTGCGGCATAGGCTTCAGCATATTCGCCCTTGTGTTTTTTCAGGTAGCGATCCTGTTCGATGAAAGCGAAGAAAGCATTTTCATCAGCAGCGGTGAGAAATGAAACTTCACCTTTTTGTTTTGGTATGTAGATCAGGTCGGTTGTAACTCCGTCACCGTTCATATCGTTGCTGTAAGCAAAGGAGTTTCCGTAAGGAGAGAATCCGGAGTAGAACAGGCCGATAGTGGAAGCCATATGATCGTTCAGGTAGGGAATACGGTAGGACAATGATCCGGTAACCCTGTCGGGCATAACATACTGTGAACGCTGAACAGTCGGGTTGTTTGGTCCGTCAACAGCGTACACACCCACCCATGCGGAGTTGGCGTTGCTTCCCGGCATACCCGACAGTTCCTTCATTTCAGTCTTTATGTAGGAAGCCATCAGGTCGAGATTTTTAACCGGCTCTGCGTTAAGAGTAATATTAAAGGTATAACCGTAGCCTTTATTCGTATTGGTAAGAACACAAGCATCCCTTACACTGGTATATGTATAGTCATCCGGGAAAATGTAGCGTTTGTCAGGTCCTGCAAATCTCTCCCAGGATGAGGTGGGATTCATCACATTGTAGTTATCGATCATAACTGCATTTATGTTCTTGGTGAACATACCTTCGGCCGTGACCGAGAATGGGAATTCTACCGGAACCTTATAATCAACTGCCAGTGAGGATTTCCATACCTGAGGCATTCTGAAATCGGGATCCACTCCGGCAATTGAGCTTGGCACGCTGCCATCCTCCGGGGTTACCACTGTCTGGAAATCGAGCCTGTCGATCATCTCATCAACATCGGTGATCATATCGCCTTCCAGAAGGGCCAGCCTGGGATCGGAATCGCGCACGGTACCGTCAGAGTTGAAGCGGGTCTGCAGCTTCATCAATATCTGGTTCATCCCGGAATTGGAGGGCATATTGGTAAAGAACACCAATGGCAGACGGCCGGTGAATATACCTGTTCCTCCCCGTACCACGATCGATTTATTTGAATTCACATCCCATGTAAAGCCGACGCGTGGCGAGAGATTGATCCTTGATTTCGGCCATTCGCCAGTATCTATATGGCGGCCTCCAAAATCAAGTTCCCTGACTGCATTATTGGTAATTATGTCATCGATGAATGAAATATTATCGGCACGCAGGCCAACGGTAAGTTTGAAATTCTGGAGCGGGCTCCATTCATCCTGGACATATGCGCCGATCTGGTTGAATTTTACAGCATTTGATGGAACAAGGTTGCCGTTGGTCCCATACGTAAGTGCAAAGTCAACAGGTATTGCTCCGCTCAGGAAATCGCTCAGGCTTGCATAGCGATAATAGCCTGTCCCGCTGCGCATATAGTTGTTGTCAGCCATCTGGTATTCAAAACTGACACCCGCGGTAATCTTATGAGCATCGAGGGAATAAGTCAAATTGTCAGTAGCAGTGATGATCTTGTTCTTAACACCGTTATTCCAGGTGAATAATTCATATCCTGCTGAAATATAGGGAGCAAGTGCATCAACTCCGGTAGCTATGTCACCGCTCATGATATCGATGAACGGGAAAGGAGAGGAGGTCGATCCGCGAACATCCTTGATGTCAGAATAAGTGACAAGCAACTGATTGGAAATGTTGTTTGAGAACCTGCTATTCAATTCCAGAGAACCTGAATTAACGATGTTATCCATCGAGTACATCGAATTTGCATATGAGAATGAAAATTCTCCGACACGGTTCTTTCTTGAGTCGCGATAGCCACCGTCGGTTGAGTTTCCGTTGGGCGGGTTCCAGGCTGTGTTTTTTGTGTGATTGAAACGTACACTGAGCTTATGGGCATCGGTAATGTTCCAGTCGAGGCGGGCCAGGTACTTAAGGTTTGATTCGTCAGCCGGGAAACTTGAATAAGATCCTGTCTCGTAGCCGTAATTATCCCTCAGGAAATCAGATACTGTCTGCAAATCAGATTCGGTAACGCGCGAAATTGTCTGCTGGTCCGACACCCCGTTGGTTGAGGCACGCCAGCGGATAACCTGCTGGGGGGTTTTTTCATATTCAAGGTTACCGAAGAAGAACAATTTGTTTTTAATGATTGGTCCTCCGACGGTAAAGCCATAAATAGAATTTGACTCTTTGGTGCGGTCGCCAAAGTCATGGTCGCCAANNTGATTGCATTGATACCGCCGCCGATGAAGTTGGTCTGGCGGACATCGAAAGGAGCAATTACAACCTGAACTTCCTCGATGGCATCGAGTGAGATCGGGTTGCCGCCGCCGGGCAGGTTGCTGCTCAGTCCGAAGTTGTTGTTGAAGTTTGAACCGTCGACAGTGAAGTTTGTGGAACGTCCGTCACCTCCTGAAAAGCTCATCCCGTTTGCATAGGGTGAAATCCTTGATATGTCGCCGATGTTCCTGTTTATGGTCGGCATCATCGTCATCTGCTCCGCTGAAATATTCGTGGTAGCTCCGGTCTTGAGCATGTTGAACTTTGAAGGTTTTGCTCCAACCACTGTGACCACATTGAGTTCAGTGCTCGATTCTGTCATGCCGACATTCAGTCCGAAGATCTCACCGAGGGAAAGATTGATATCCGTGAAGGTCTCCTTTGAATAACCTATAAAAGATACCTCTACCTTGTAAGGACCGCCGGGACGCATTCCCTGGATTGAAAATAATCCCTGGGCGTTGGCTGTCGCGCCGTAGATTGATCCCGAGGGCACGTGTGTTGCGACAATTGTAGCCCCGGCCTGAGGGGCTCCCTGACTGTCTGTAATTTGTCCGCTCATTGATGATGTTGTGGATCCCTGAGCCAAAGCAAGCACCGGGATCAGCATAAACAACAATATCGCAAGCGTGTGTTTAAGATGTTTCATAATAAAAATAGGATTTAGGATTAATTTTCAAATGCAATACTACACTAACTATTTGATTTTTTGATTACAAACTTATTACATTTCGTTCAATAACGGCTGGTCAATTTACTGCTCTTTGAAAAAAAGGTTTTTGTCGTATAAAGTTATGTTATTAACAAGTTATGAGATTGAATTGTTAATAATATTTTGCCCCTAACATAATATTTGCTTCAAGATCGTTGCCGTAGCCCCACTGTTTTTCTTAACGTAATCACCAGCAGAGCGGGCGGCTTTCCTGTATGATTCTATATCCGAAAGCCAGATGTCGAGGGACTCCCTGAAATCACTATAATCCGTAAAAACCTTTCCCCCCCCCTCCTTTATCAGTTCAACGGCCTCGCGGAACTTTCTGTGATTTGGCCCGAACAGCACCGGAATACCCCAGCAGGCAGGTTCAAGAACGTTGTGTATTCCCTTGCCGAATCCCCCTCCCACAACGGCAATACCGGCGTACCTGTAAGCAGATGAGAGCATTCCCATATTATCTATTATCATGACTTCCGCATCTGCCCCGGCTTCGGTGAACTCAGAAAACCTGACAACACCCTTCCCAAGGAGTTTTTCGAGCCGTTCAATATTGGATTTATCAATCTCATGGGGTGCGAACACCCACTTCACAGTGCCCGGATGTTCATGGATATACCGTGCAATAATTTCCTCATCCGGAGACCAGCTGCTTCCTGCCAGAACGAGCCGGCTGCTGCCCCTGAACGTCTCCAGAACTCCAATATCCTTTGCAGAGGAAGCAATCTGAATCACCCTGTCGAACCTGGTGTCGCCCGCCACGGTTACATGGCTTATCCCTGCATTTCTTAAAAGGCTTTCCGACTTCTGGTCCTGAACAAAAATATGGGTGAAGCTTACCAGCATCTTCCTGAAGAAACCTCCGTACCACTTAAAGAAATGCTGACCGGGCCTGAAGATCCCGGATACAAGATAAAGAGGTATGTTCTTCCTGCTGACCCCGGAAATGTAATTATTCCAGAACTCGTATTTTACAAAGATGACTGCCGAGGGATTTACAGCTTTTACAAATCTTTCAGCATTCCGGGGTGTGTCGGGAGGGAGGTAGCAAACATAGTCGGCGCCCTGGTAATTCTTCCTTATCTCATAGCCGGAGGATGAAAAGAAAGAAAGGATTATCCTGCTTTGTGGCTCCCGGCTCCTGAGCTCCTCTATCACCGGCCGGCCCTGCTCAAATTCGCCCAGCGAAGCGCAGTGCACCCAGATATTCCTTCTGCCGGCACCTGCTTTTTCCTTCAGCTTCTCTTCCCAGCCTTTCCAGCCATTTACCATGAGCCGCACCTTGGAGTTGAAGGGCGACAACAGTCTCATTGTGAGGACAAACAAGCGTATTCCGGTGTTGTATAGAAACTTCATCTTGCAATTTGAGGCGTCAAAGGTAATAAATATGGGAGAAAAGAATCAAAAAAAATGAGCCTTGATGCGGGTTGCTGGCTTTGCCCGCCATAGCTTTAGCGAAGGCGGGTTGCTGGCTTTGCCCGCCAACTACTAACTTACCCTGCCTGCTATAATGCCGTTTGGCAAATTCATGCTATTTTTGCAATACATTGCGCCTGAAATGATAAGATTAATAGCCCTGATTATCTCTATAGTCCTCCAGATCATAGCTGCATCCATAGCTCTCCGGTTCATGAAGCTCACCAAATACAGGCTTTCATGGATACTGCTTTCTATATCATTCGTTTTCATGGCCCTCAGAAAAATTCTCCAGCTCTTTGAATTTTTCAGGGGTACGCCTTCGCATACATGGCAGATGATCGACTACTGGCTCGATGTGATTATCTCCTTCATGATAATCACCGGGGTGGTTCTGATAAGGGAACTATTTTATTCGCTCAAGCGTGCCGACATCGACAGGATGAAGTCGGAGAAAAGGGTGATCAGCGCAATAATAAACACCGAGGAAAATGAGAGGAAACGGTTTGCCAAAGATCTTCACGACGGGCTCGGGCCGCTCATGTCGACGGTGAAAATGTCGCTGTCGGCCCTGGGCGGCCGGATCACTGATCCGACCGACACAATTATCCTGAACAATACAAATCTCCTCATCAACGAAGCCATCAACACCCTTAAGGATATCTCGAATAATCTCAGTCCGCACATCCTGTCGAACTTCGGTGTCTCCAGCGCTCTCTCTGCCTTCATTGCCAAGATAAACCAGACAAGGGCAATTGAGATTGATTTCAAGTCGAATATGCAGAACAGCAGGATCGATCCTGAAAAGGAAGTGGTTATGTACCGGGCTGCCTGCGAACTAATCAATAATTCAATAAGGCATTCAGGGGCATCAAAGATCGAGATCGAACTGAACAAGCTTGAAAAATTCATTACCTTGCAGTTCTCCGACAACGGGCGCGGGTTCGATAAAGCCTCGCTTGGCAATGAGGATAACGAGAAAGGGATGGGGTTGTCGAACATTGAAACACGGGTAAAGTCGGTCGATGGCGTCTTCATCCTCGAAAGCAATCCGGGGAAAGGCACCAGCGCCCTGATCAAAATGATTGAATAAGATCGTATGGAAAAGATCAGAATAATAATAACGGACGATCACCAGCTTTTCCGGAACGGACTGAAAATCCTTCTGAACGCATTTCCTGAATTTGAGGTAACCGGTGAGGCCTCAAACGGCGAGGAATTCCTTAAGCTGATCAGGGAAATGTGTGCCGATGTTGCCCTGATGGATATCAACATGCCTGAGATGGACGGGATCGAGGCTACCAGGAAAGCCCTGAAGATCTGTCCCGAACTCAACATCATTGCCCTGTCGATGTACGGTGAGGAGGAGTATTACTACAAAATGGTGGATGCCGGAGCCAAGGGTTTTGTACTCAAGGATTCCGACATATCTGAAGTGAAGGAGGCCATTCTTACTGTCAACAAGGGAGGCAGCTTTTTCTCGCAGGAGCTTCTTTACCATGTCATTCAGAAGATAAAGCACCGGGAAAACGAAAGCAAGTCAGCCAACCTTTCAAAGAGGGAGAAAGAGATACTCTTGAAGATCTGCGAGGGACTTTCGAACCAGGAAATAGCTGAAAACCTGTTCATCAGCAAACGCACCGTCGACAAGCACAGGGCCAACCTGCTGGGCAAGACAGGCTCCAAAAACACTGCCAGTCTGATTCTTTTCGCAATCAGGCACAAACTAATCGAGATATAATCCCGTTCTCTAGTAAATAAAAGAGAACTAAATGAGTGAGTCGTCAACTCTCGGCAGGAAAGGGGAAGATCTTGCTTTGTCTTTTCTGCAGAACAATGGCTACAAGATCAGAAACAGAAACTGGAAAGCCGGGAAGCTGGAGGTGGATATCATCGCCGAGACAGATAAATTTATTGTATTCGTCGAGGTGAAGACACGTTCCGAAGATTTTCTGGAGTCGCCGCAGGAAGCTGTTACAAATCAGAAGCAGAGGTCGCTGGTCCTGGCAGCCGACACTTACATAAGATGGTTCGACATAAGCAAGCCGGCAAGATTTGATGTGATAACAGTGATTGCGAAAGGCCAGACATTGACAATAGAAAAACACATAGAGGATGCGTTTTATCCAACGCTGAGATAGGCATGAAGCATGGATTCGGAATTATAGGAGCAGGTTCGATAGCCGAGGTCCACGCGAGGGCCATTGATACCATCATGGATACAGAGCTGGTTGGTGTCTTTGATCACAATCCGGGAAAAACTCAGTCATTCAGCGCTAAATATAATTGCAGAGCCTTTGAATCGATCGAGGAGCTCTGCAATGACGACGGGATCGACATGGTCTGCATCTGCACCCCGTCAGGCAGGCATCTCGAACCCGCCCTTGCCGCCATTACTGCCGGCAAGCACTGCATTGTCGAGAAACCCCTTGAAATAAGCATTGAGCGCTGTGACAGGATAATTAATGCCGGCATAAAACACAATGTGCTGGTATCGGGCATATTCCCTATGAGGTTCAGCAAGGTAAACATTGAACTCAGGAAAGCCATTACCCAGGGACGCTTCGGCAAGCTTGTGATGGGCGATGCCTATGTCAAATGGTTCAGAACTCCTGAATACTACAAAGAGGTTAAATGGAGGGCCGACCCTATCGCCAGCGGAGGAGGGGCCGTTATGAACCAGGCTATTCACTCCGTTGACCTCCTGAGGTGGTTCATGGGAAAGGTGTCGGCTGTATGTGCATTTTCCGGACTGGTTGGACATGAGGGCATTGAAGTGGAAGATGTTGCTTCGGCGACCCTTAAATTCGAGAACGGGGCCGTCGGAGTCATTGAGGCCTCGACAACCGTCAATCCCGGATTCTACAGGAGAATCGAAGTGCTGGGGACAAAGGGTTCGGTTGTGATTGAGGAGGAGAAAATTCTCACCTGGAAATTTGATGAAGAGACTGAGGATGATGAAAGGATAAGGGAGAAATACTCAGGAAGCAATGTGACAGGAGGAGGCGTGTCTGATCCGAAGGCCATAAGCGACCTGGGCCACATTCGCCAGCTTCTCGACATAATAAGGGCCGTCGATAACGGCCGTGCTCCTGCAGTAGACGCTCCCGAAGCAAAAAAGGCCGTTGAACTGGTCCTTGCGATCTATGCAAGTGCAAAAAACAAGAGAATTGTTTATCTCTGAAAGTTTATTTTAAAAAGACCTTACTGCAGGGCCATCAGGTTGCAGCCCCGGATATCGGTGTTGTCAATTCTTCCTGATATCTCAAAAGTCCCGTCTTTGTGAAGCCGTCCGTAATCGCCGGCTGCAATGAAAGAACAGGAATAATAGTTGGCCAGATCGATAATGTTAACACCCCCTGCCCTTCCGGCATCATCGCTTACATCAGGCGGGTCGTGCGGGTCCCTGATCAGTATCTTCATCCATGGCGGGCAACCGAAGATGCCGTTACCGGATGAGTAAGCCTGGCTGAGAAGTTCAGTCATCCCGTATTCCGAATGAATGACCGGTACATTCAGTTTCGATGTAAGAATGCCGTGCAGTTCATCCCTGGTTATCTCCTTCCTGCGTCCCTTCATTCCGCCGGTCTCCATGACAATTGTCCCCGAAAGGTCAGGCGACAGATCGTTCGCCAGGTCGAGCAGGGCAAAACTGACTCCCATCAGGAATTTTTTTCTGCCGTCAGTCCGGTCTGACTCCAGCATGGCTGCCAGATCGTCCGTTCTTCCCTCATAAAAACCGCTATCCCCGCATCCGCTTTCCCTTATCAGTCCCTCCATCATAGACACCAGCGACGAACCGGGCCTTTCTGTATATGAAGGCAGCAGGGCAGCGATCACATATCCGGAAGGATCTCCGTAAAAATGACGGAAGGAAGTAAGGTAACTCAGCCTGTAAAGTTCAGGGTCGTGGACGTAGTGCCGTCCCGGTTCGGCGCCTGTTGTCCGGCTGCTTTCAAAGACAAGTCCTGCGGAAAGGTTGCCGGATATCACCCTGTGGCTTTTAAAGAACTCCACGGGTAAAAAGGGGATTTTCCTTATATCATGAATTTCAGCAGGATCAACGCCAAGGGCAGAAATAAAGCTGCCATAAACATGGTTCATGGCAGCCTGGAATCTGAAAATTTCGAGTGCTGCGGATGAGAATGATCCGGGATCTTTTATTTCAAATATACTTTCAGGCAGGGTTCCTGTCATTTCCCCGGAAAGGTTAGCGTTCCGTCAGACTGGTATTGCCATTCGAATGTGCATTCGGCAAAAGGCTTTACATCGCCGGGTTCGGTTCTTGTCGATATGATCCTCATCTTTGCGTAGTGATCGTTCCCCGAGGTCCTTGACCCAGCCCTGTAAACCCAGACCTGGTTTGCTCTGACGGGTATGGCAAGTCCATCCCACTGGTCCTCGGATATTGAGGCCGAAGTAAGGTTGTCAAACGCTGTAAGGGCTGAGGCTGCATCATTGTATTCGCCCGCCAGGTAGAATGAGTTCCTTTCGTTTTCGGTCATGAACAGAATGCTGGTGCCATCGCTGTCGACCGTTACGTCGGGCCTGGGAGTTTCTCTTGTTGTCACCTTTTTTGCCTGGGAAAACAGGAAGCCGTAGACATAATATGTAGTGGAGCCCAGGGTGGTTGTATTGTCGATGGTTACAGTGCCGCTGGTGTCGGGCGTTTCATCCTTTTTACAGGAACCTGCCAGGAGAAGCGTCAGAATCAGAACCTGAAGCAGAATTTTCTTCATAACACGTTATTCTCCCCTGATAGCTGTTATGCCCGGGAGTTTTTTACCTTCCATGTATTCGAGCATTGCGCCGCCGCCTGTGGAAACGTAGCTTACCTTGTCGGCAAGTCCGTTCTTGTTGATGGCTGCAACCGAGTCGCCGCCGCCTATCAGACTGAATGCGCCTTTCCGGGTGGCTGCTGCGATTGCCTTGGCTATTGCGGTTGTTCCCTTCGAGAACTTCTCCATTTCAAAAACGCCCATGGGACCGTTCCAGAGGATGGTTTTTGAATTTCCTATCACAGCCGAGAATTCCTCAATGGCTTTTTCAGCAATATCCAGCCCGAGCCATCCGTCATCGACAGCGTTTGAAGCGGTGACTTTTGTCTCGGCCTCATTGTCGAACTTGTTGCCGTTAAGGCTGTCGACAGGGAGGTACAGGTTCACGTTCTTTTCCTTTGCCTTTTTCAGGATCTCCAGTGCGAGATCGAGTTTATCCTCTTCACAGAGCGAATTTCCAATCTTACCGCCCTGTGCCTTAATGAATGTGTAGGTCATTCCTCCGCCGATGATCAGGTTATCGACCCTGTTCAGCAGGTTCTCGATAAGCATTATCTTGTCGGAGACCTTTGCGCCGCCCATGATTGCGGTGAACGGTCTCTGTGCATTGTTAAGCACCTTGTCCATGGCTTCGAGTTCGCTGTTGATAAGGAATCCGAACATCATCTTGTCCTTCGGGAAGTAGTCGGCGATAACGGCGGTGGTTCCGTGAGCCCTGTGGGCTGTTCCGAAAGCATCGTTCACATACACATCGGCATAGCCGGCAAGTTTCTTCGCGAAATCTTTCTGCCTGGCTTTCAGTTCGGCTTTGGCAGCTTTCTTTTCCTCGTCGGTTGCCGTATCTGGAAGAATGGGTTTTCCTTCCTCCTCGGGATAGAACCTCACGTTTTCAAGAAGCAGGACTTCACCCGGATTAAGGGCGGCAGCCATCTTTGCGGCTGATTCGCCGGCGCAGTCGTCTGCAAAAAGTACCGTCTGGCCAAGATGTTTTTCAAGAACCGGAAGAACGGGTTTAAGGGAATATTTAGGCATTACACCCTGAGGGCGGCCAAGATGCGACATCAGAATTGCCGATCCGCCGTCGGAAGTGATTTTCCTTATTGTGCGAAGGGCACCCCTGATACGTGTATCGTCCGTAACGGCCAGTGTTGCCTTGTCGAGAGGCACGTTGAAATCGACTCTGACGATAGCTTTAACTCCCTTGAAATTGAAATCCTGAATCATTTTCATAGACATATTATTTTTGTTTAACTTACTTTTTCCATTTGCAAACCTACATTATTTTTGGGAATTCCTGTTCAGGGCAAGGTCAGTAAATCAACAAATTTTATAATGTCAAACAAGGGGTTATACTTCACCGTTTCAAGGGATCCCGCATCCCATAGTTTTTGAACTTTTCTGCTTTCCAATAGTGATTCGCTAATTATTGATAGTATGGCATCGCCTTGTTCGCAGGGATGCGGGATGACATAGGCAAAGCGGATATATCGGAGATACACTGCCAGTTGCAGGGGATCCTGCATCAAATGTTTTCTCTTCTTGAAAGTTTAACTAAATTTGAGAAAAAAATTATGGCAAAGATTACATTAAAGGGAAATCCCATAAACACATCGGGTGATCTTCCAAAGAAAGGGCAGAAAGCCCCTGGCTTCACCCTTGTTAAATCAGATCTCGGTACACTGAGTCTGTCGGAACTGGCCGGAAAGAAAGTCCTTCTGAACATCTTTCCGAGTCTCGACACCTCGGTGTGTGCGACATCGGTGCGGAAATTCAACAAGTATGCTGCAGACAAATCCAATGTAGCGGTTCTTGCAATATCAAAAGACCTTCCTTTTGCCCATGGCCGTTTCTGCACAACCGAAGGCATCTCAAACCTTACCACCCTTTCAGGATTCCGCGACACTGAATTCGGGAAGCTGTATGGCGTCGACATTGTTGACGGTCCCATGGCAGGGCTCTACGCAAGAAGCGTGGTGGTGCTGGACGAAACCGGCAAAGTCATTTACACCCAGCTTGTCCCTGAAATTGGTCAGGAGCCCGACTACGATCAGGCCCTTGCCGTCCTGTAATACTGAATTCAACGCAACGGAATGAAATTTTCGGAGATCCCGGGGCAGAGAGAGACGATCGGCAGGCTGCTAAGCACGGTGAAGTCGGAAAGGGTGAGTCACGCCCAGTTATTCACGGGTCCCGAAGGCTGCGGAAACCTTGCCCTTGCCCTCGCCTATGCCCAGTATGTAAGTTGTGAGAACAGATCGGGTGTTGATTCATGCGGAACCTGCAAATCGTGCGTGAAGTATGAAAAAATGATCCATCCCGATCTCCATTTCGTCTTCCCGGTAGTTAAGAAAGACACCGATCCCGTCAGCGACAGATTCATCGACAAATGGAGGGAGTTTGCCGCTGTCTCACCTTATTTCAGCCTCACAAAATGGCTCAATTACATCGGGGCCGGAAATGCCCAGGGCCTGATCTTCACTTCGGAGGCGGCGGAGATACTCCGCAAGCTGACTCTCAAGTCGTATGAATCGGATTTCAAGGTGATGATAATATGGCTTCCCGAAAAGATGCATCAGGTGACGGCCAACAAGCTGCTCAAGCTGATAGAGGAGCCGCCCGAAAAGACTCTCTTCCTGCTTGTCTCTGACGAACCCGACAAGATTGTCCCGACAATAACCTCGAGGTGCCAGCTGGTCAGGATCCCATCATTCAGTCCCTCTGATCTCTCCTCGTATCTCATAGAGAGGTTCAGGATTCACAAAGGCCGGGCCGACGACATAGCCAGGGTGTCGAACGGAAATATAATAAAGGCAATTGAGTTGTGCGAGAATGAGGATTCATCGTTCCAGGACCTCGATCGTTTCAGGACGCTGATGAGGTACGTATGGAAGAAGGACGTTCTTTCCCTGATCGCCTGGTCGGAAGAACTGTCGGCCATAGGGAGGGAACCTCAGAAGAGATTCCTTGCTTTCTCACTCCATCTTTTCAGGGAGAACCTGATGATGAACCTGGGACAGGGAAAGAACGGGCTGGTTTTCCTGACCGGGGAGGAAGAGGCTTTTTCGGCGAATTTCCATCCTTTCATCAATGAAGGGAACATAAATACCTTCGTGGAGGAATTCAGTCTGGCCCATTCCCATATCGAAGCAAACGGCAATGCCAAAATAGTGTTCCTCGACCTTGCTCTCAGGCTGATAGGTTTGTTCCGCCGTTGAACAGGCAGAAGGTTGTTGAAATTGATGCAATTATTAACTATTTTTGCGTGATTAATCTGAGGAGGAGTCTGAAATGCAGGAGAACGAAGATTTGGCATCGGCTCACGGAGATGAGCCCAAAATGCCGATTATCATATATAAACCGGGATGTAACAAGCTTGATGCATTCGACTGGCTGAAGGATCTGCCGTTTGTCCCGGATGAGAATGATGTGGTTGAGATCAGGTTCAAGAATACAAGGAAAGGATTTTACAGGAATGCCAATGCCCTCAGGCTCGAGATAGGTGATGTTGTTGCGGTTGAAGCCTCTCCCGGGCATGATATCGGGAGGGTTTCGATGGTCGGGCCGATTGTGAATGAACGGCTTAAAAAGCTTAAGGTACAGCCCACTTCCGACGACATGAAAAAGGTCTACAGGAAAGCCAAAGCAGTTGATATTATAAAATGGGAGGAGGCCAAGAAGCTGGAAACGCCTACTATGCTGAGATCGAGGCAGATTGCCTACGACCTGAAGCTGAACATGAAGATAGGGGATGTTGAGTACCAGGGCGACAGGACCAAAGCAATCTTTTATTACATCGCTGATGAACGGGTCGATTTCCGCCAGCTCATCAAGGTGCTTGCAGAGGAGTTCCGCGTCAGGATCGAGATGCGCCAGATAGGCGCCAGACAGGAGGCAGGAAGGATAGGCGGGATAGGATCGTGCGGACGCGAACTATGCTGCGCCACCCATATTACAAATTTCGTATCGGTGACAACAACCCATGCCAAATACCAGGAGTTGTCGCTGAATCCCCAGAAGCTTGCAGGTCAGTGCGGCAAGCTTAAGTGCTGCCTTAACTTCGAATTCGACTGCTATGTTGATGCCCAGCGGTCATTCCCTCCAAGGGAAGTACCCCTGTATCTTGCCGGCAGGACAGCCTATTTCCAGAAAATAGAGGTTCACAAAAATATCTACTGGTACAGCGACTCCGATTCTCCGACAAGCCTGACACCGGTACCGGTCAGCAGGGTAAAGGAGATCCAGGATCTAAACAGAAAAGGTATAAAACCCGAAAAACTGTTACCCGACGGAGAACTGTCCGAAGCAGTCACCCAGTCGCAGGATCTGCTCAGCAGCAGCAGTCTGACCCGGTTTGATGTTCCCGGAACAAAAAATCAAAAGCGCAGACATCCCCACAAAAGAAAAAACAGGAATTTCGATGATAAGGAAAACAACTAGGATCCTGATTCTTCTGATAGCCGCCGCAGTGACGGCATCGTGCGGCAGAAACGTGGTTTTTACAGATTCACTTCCGGTACCCGGCAGAATCTGGACACTTGAAAATTCAGCCACCTTCAGCTTCAGTGTCGACGATACAGTTAACAGCAACAACATCGATTTCATTCTGAGAACAGGATCGGCATATCCATACAGGAACATCTGGCTTTTCGTGACAACCACAGCGCCCGGAGGCAACAGCATAACCGACACCCTGATGTATGACCTTGCTGACGAGAAGGGGAACTGGTACGGCAAAGGATTCGGAGATATCAATGAACTGAAGCTGCCATACCGTCAGAATGTGTTTTTTCCAGCATCCGGGACCTACCAGGTGAATATTTCCCACGGAATGCGCAACGCAGGTCTTGAAGGAGTGTATGACATAGGGCTGAGAGTCGAAAAAACCATAAAATAGGATTCTGAGGTGGGGAAAAACAAGCTTGCCCGGTGGGCGGAACTTGATACTTTCGAAAACGTTATCCAGCCTGTTATAGGGACCGACAGCAGGAATGATCACAGGATAAAGGGAAACTGGCACCGGGAAATATTCAAAAACAACAATCCGCTGATTCTTGAACTCGCCTGCGGAAAGGGAGAGTACACTGTAGGTATGGCAATGCTCATGCCCGGCTGCAACTTCACAGGGATCGACATCAAGGGAGCCCGGATGTGGAGAGGAGCGCGCACTGCCCATGAGAAGCAGCTTAAGAACACTGCATTCCTTCGGACAAGAATTGAATTCATAAACTCCTTTTTCGCCGGCGACGAGGTTGATGAGATATGGATCACCTTCCCCGATCCTCATCCGGGTAAAAGGAATTCAAATAAAAGACTTACCTGTCCATGGTTCCTTAACACCTACCGTAATTTTCTCAGGGACAAGGGAATAATTCACCTCAAGACCGACAATGCCGAGCTTTACTCCTATACTGAGCGGCTGGCGGCCGACAACGGACTCGAGATCGTTGTATCGACAAAGGATATGCACTCCATGGACCCCGCACTTATACAGGTTACCGGCCGCCTCCTTTCGTCAGTAAGCGATCCGGCGGCGATCAGGGAAATACAGACCGGGATCCGTGATGTAAGGACACATTATGAAACGATGTTCATGGAGAAGGGAATGAAGATCAATTACCTCGCATTCAGGCTTGAAAAGGGGAAAGAAATCAGACATGGCTGGGAAACACCGGAATAGGAACGATTTTTTCGGGCGGGTATATGAAGTGACGAAACTAATCCCATGGGGCAGGGTCACTTCCTATGGGGCCATTGCACGCTACCTCGGAACCGGAAAGTCGGCACGGACCGTCGGATGGGCGCTCAACGCAAGCCATTCGGGCGGTGAATTCGTACCTGCCCACCGTGTTGTTAACCGTAACGGCCTCCTCTCCGGAAAACTTCATTTCGGCAATTCAACAACCATGCAGCAGCTTCTCGAAAATGAAGGAATTCACGTGGAAGATGACAGGGTGGTGGATTTCAGGGAGAAATTCCGGGACCCGTCGTCGGAACTTCGATGATTATTTGGTCGGCCCCGGAAAAATTGCTAAAATTGCGGCTTATTTATAATTGATTTAAATAAGAATTAAGAATGTATTCAAAGGAAAAGATATTAAAAGCTCTCTCCAAAGTGGTTCATCCCGAAAAGGGAAAGGATATTGTTACCCTCGGGTATATCACGGCCATTGAGACCGGTGATGACGGTATCTCGGTAACCATAGCAACTGATAAACAGAATGATCCGTTTGCCTCGTCACTCAGGAGCACTGCAGTAAGGGCAATAAAGGAGGATCTGGGTCCCGATGCAATGATCAGGGAAATAAACGTTGAATCGAGGGTTAAGGAACTGGTTCAGAAGCCAAAGGAGAGGGAGATCCTGCCGGGAGTTAAGAACATACTGGCGGTATCATCGGGAAAAGGAGGTGTTGGAAAGACCACCATAGCCGTAAACCTCGCGATTGCACTTGCACGGAAAGGGTTTTCTGTCGGACTGCTCGACGCCGATGTTTTTGGTCCGTCAGTGCCAAGGATGTTCGATGCACAGGATTACAGGCCGGATGTATTCCGGATGAATGACACCGACATGATAGTGCCGCTTACCAAATACGGAGTCAAGGTGCTTTCCACGGGTTTTTTCGTAAGTCCGACGGATGCCGTTATCTGGAGAGGGCCCATGGCATCGGGATTTCTGAAACAGCTTATAACCCAGGGCGACTGGGGTGAGCTCGATTACCTTCTGTTTGACCTTCCTCCCGGAACCAGTGATATTCACCTTACTCTTGTGCAGGAAGTTCCCGTAACCGGGGCAATAGTCGTCACCACCCCCCAGGAAGTTGCACTGGCAGATGCATTGAAAGGGATCGCCATGTTCCGCAGCGGGAAGATCAACGTTCCGGTCCTCGGACTGGTTGAAAACATGTCGTGGTTCACCCCCGCCGAACTTCCTGAGAACAAGTATTTCATCTTCGGCAAAGGAGGAGGAAGAGATCTGGCCCGGAAGACGGATGTGCCGCTCCTTGGTCAGATACCGCTTGTTCAGAGCATCTGTGAAGGAAGCGACAACGGCAGGCCGGTTGCACTGGAAGACTCGGTGACGGGAAAAGCCTTCATGGATCTTGCAGGCGAAGTGGTTGACAGGGTCGACAAAAGAAACAAGGAATTAAAGCCCACCAGCAGGGTGGAGATACACAATCAATAAAAAATCATCAAAAAATGGAAGATAAGACTACCATCAGGGAAAAAGTTGTCAATGCGCTGAACAGGGTAAGACCCTATCTGCAGAACGACGGCGGCGATATCGACTTGATTGAAATAACCGACGATATGACTGTAAAGGTAAAGCTCACAGGTGCATGCCACGGCTGCCCCTACGCAATGCAGACCCTCAGGGCAGGCGTGGAGCAGGCAATTATACAGGAGGTTCCCGAGATCAGGCACGTGATTTCAGCCTGAGGATGCCCCGGGTTCCAATTTTGCTTACCTTTGAAATACTATACAACGCTGAAGTAAGTTATAGTATTAAATAACAGTTATTGCATTCCGGGAGGATATCATATAAATATCTGATAGCTCTGGGACTTCTTTTGTTCCTTTCGGGTTGTTCCGTGGAAAAAAATACGGCGACAACACGGTTTTATAATGGCCTTACCGCAAAGTACAATATTTATTTCAACGGTTACGAAAGTTATTCGGAAGGCCTTCAGAAGATAAGCAGCAGTTATACCGATGATTTCGCCGAGCTTCTCAGGGTGTTCGAGAACAGCGATCCTTCGATCGTTTCTCTCGTGTCCTCAAATATGGAGACAGCCATCCAGAAAGCCTCCAAGCTCATATCACTAAAGTCGATCACGGCCCGGCCGGAGATCGATGCCCGCAAGGATCTCAGTGAAAATGAAAAGGCCCTGCTCGAGATGAAGGAATTCAACGAATGGGTTGATGACAGCTATTTTCTTATCGGCAAGGCAAGGTTCCACAAGCATGAATTCAATGAGGCTGAAGCGGTTTTCAATCACTGTATTGCCGAAGCCAACGATCCTCAGATAAAGATTGAATCGGCAATCTGGCTTGCACGTATCAGCTGCGAGAGGGGAAACTATGCTGAAGCCGCCAGGCTGCTTAACGAGACAGTGCCCGATGCAAAATCGTCGAAAGCCATGAAGGCATTCTATCAAATGACCCTGGCTGATATGTTTATCCGGCAGAAAAAATACGGCGAAGCAATAGCGCCTCTTACTGCCTCTCTTGAACTTATATCGGGGAAAAGGCCAAAATACCGTCTGACCTATCTGATTGCCCAGCTTCATGAAAGGAATGGTAATTCGCAGAGTGCAATATCCTTTTACAGGAATGTGGTTAAAATGAATCCCCCCTACGAGGTTGAGTTCAACGCACGCATAAATATTGCCGGCGTATTTGATGTGAACTCCGGCGATCCGGCGGAAATACTGAAGGAGCTGGAAAAAATGCTTAAGGATTCAAAGAATAAAGATTTCCTCGACCAGATCTACTATGCGATCGGAAACCTGATGAAGAAGGAAGGCAGGGAGAAGGAGGCACTCGAATATTACAGGAAATCAGCTTCATCGGTATCAGGCAACCGTAACCAGAAGGGGAAATCATATCTTGCGCTTGCCGGTCACTATTATGCAATCCCCGATTATACGGAGGCGGGAAAGTATTACGACAGCACTGTATATTTTCTTGAGGAGAACTATCCGGAATACAAAAATCTCCTTACCCTTTCCCGTAACCTTGATGAACTGGTAAAACACCTGACAGTAATCCAGACCGAGGACAGCCTTCAGAGGGTTGCTTCGATGACTGAGAACGAAAGGACAAACCTGATTGCAGGAATAATTGCGGAGATAACCAGGGCTGAGAGCGAGGGCAGGGTTTCGGAATATTCCGACAGGGCAAACATCGGCCAGTATTATGAGAATTCAAGAAGATTCCAGGATAATATTGAACAGGAAGGCAAATGGTATTTCTACAACCAGACGGCCCTCACTTTCGGTCGTACCGAGTTCAGGAGAAGGTGGGGTGACAGAAGACTCGAGGATAACTGGAGGCGCTCAAACAAGGCCAGGGTGGCGACTCAGCAGGCGGCAGGACTTGCTGAAGAGAACGGGAAAACCCAATCCGACTCAGCCGAACCCGTCGTGGATTACAAAAAGCCCGAATTCTACCTGAAGAATCTTCCTTTGAACGATTCTCTTCTGAAGATCTCGGATGAAAAGATCGCAACAGCCTGGTTCAATGCAGGAAAAGTCTTTGAGGAAAGAATTGCCGACAGGAAAAAAGCCGCAGAATCGTTCGAGGAATTACTGACGCGCTACCCGTCGAACGAACTGGTGCCGGAAGCCCTCTACAGCCTTTATAATCTTTACCGGGAAGATAATGGCCAGAAGGCGGAGGTGGTTCGTCAGCGGCTTCTTGAAAAATACCCCGAAAGCGAGTTTTCAAAAATATTGTCCGATCCGGATTACCACAACAAGAAGATGGCCGGGATAAGAATGTCGGAACAACTCTACCAGAGGGCATTTGATCTCTATAAGGCCGAAGATTTCACTTCAGCAATATCAATGTGCGACAGTGCTCTGACCCATTACCCGTCGGGTACCCTTGCTCCCAAGTTCATGCTTCTGCGGGCTTATTCAGTTGCAAGGACAAGCGATGAACGAAGCTTCAAGGACGAACTGAACCGTCTAATAAAGGCCTGGCCCGGTACTGAAGAGGCAATCAGGGCAGCAGAGCTTTCAGCACACCTCAACCAGCAGATGCCTGAGCTCAAGATAGAAGAGGATAAGGAAATCGCTTCGGAGATATATGCCGTTGACACTGTTGCCCCGTATTCCTTTATGATAGTCATTATTGATCCCCGGTTCAACATAAACCAGGCTTCATTCGACGTGATAAGCCACAACATCGATAACTATACCGATAAGAACTACCGTACCGAAGGACTTCTTATTGACAACAGGTACATCAGGATAACCGTTTCGGGTTTTGCTGACAACTCAGCAGCCTGGGATTATTATTATTCCGTCGATCCTGAAAAGATAATAAGAAACACCACAGGTGCCCGTATATTGAAGTTCCTCATCAATGAAAGCAACCTTAAACCGCTTGATGAGGATAAAAATCCCGAACGATATCTTCTTTTCTTTAAAGAAAATTACCTTAAAGGCCAAAAGAATCGGTAATTTTACATCCTGAATTTAAAATCAGAGATGAGAAAGATCAGAATTCTATGGACCGATGACGAAATTGAGGTTCTGAAGGCACATGTGCAGTTCCTGCGTGAAAAGGGATATGAAATTGATACCTGCACCAATGGCATCGACACAGTTGATCTGGTTCGCCACAATCCCTACGATCTGATTTTTCTTGATGAAAGCATGCCCGGCCTGAGCGGTCTTGAGACACTGAGACTTGTAAAGGAGATAAAGAACGACCTGCCGGTTGTGATGATAACCAAGAATGAGGAGGAGGGCATCATGGAGGCAGCGATCGGATCGGAGATGGCAGATTATCTGATCAAGCCGGTGAAGCCGAATCAACTGCTGCTGGTAGTCAAAAGGATCACCGAGCAACGCAGGCTGATAACCGAAAAAACCACAACCAATTACAGGCAGGAATTTGGAACCATCGGAAATCTGATATCCGCTGCCCGCAGTCATACCGACTGGACCGAGCTCTACAGGAAAATCACATTCTGGGAATCGGAACTCGAGAAATCGACGGATCCGGGGATGGCCGGCATACTCAAGATGCAGGAGAATGATGCCAACAATGCATTTGTAAAATACATTACCTGCAATTATCAATCGTGGCTCGACAGTGATGCACAGGACAGGCCGGTATTGTCACCTTCCCTGTTCGCAAAGAAGATATTTCCTCACGTCAATCAGGGCAAGCCGGTCTTTTTCATACTTATAGACAACCTCAGGTTTGACCAGTGGAAGATGATTGCGTCGGAACTTGCCGGAATATACAGGGTCATTGAAGAGGACATCTACTTCAGCATACTTCCCACCGCAACGCAGTACAGCCGGAATGCCATATTTTCAGGACTGATGCCTTCGGCGATAGCTGCCATTCTTCCCGAGTTCTGGGTAGAGGACGACGAGGAGGAGGGAAAAAACAATTTTGAAGAAGAGCTCTTTAAATATCAGCTCGCCAGAAAAGGTTTAAGGTACAAATGGTCGTACAACAAAATAATAAGCAACCAGGATGGGAGGAAGGTAAATGAGAAGATCAGGCAGCTTCTTGACAACGACATTAATATCCTGGTTTATAATTTCGTCGATATGCTTTCGCATGCCAGGACGGAGATAGGCCTCATCAGGGACCTTGCCAATGATGAGAAGGCATACAGGAGCCTGACCCGTTCATGGTTTGTTCATTCGCCTCTATATGAACTTCTTACCACCCTTACCGCGCACCAGGTGAAGATAATATTCAGCACCGACCACGGGACCATCAAGGTTCAGAATCCGATTAAGGTTGTCGGCGACAGGAAGACATCTTCGAACCTCCGGTATAAGATGGGGCGAAATCTCGATTACAATCCAAGGCAGGTATTTGAGCTTAAATACCCTGAGAAAGCCGGGCTTCCGAAGACCAATATAACATCGAAATACATTTTCGCCCTCAACAAGGATTACCTGGTCTACCAGAACAATTTCAACTACTACGCAGGCTATTACAAGGACACCTTCCAGCACGGAGGCGTATCGATGCAGGAAATACTTCTTCCCATTGCGCTCCTTGAACCTGTTTCCTAACCGAAAAATGCGACGGGGATGAGAATACTTATCAAAGATAAAAAGCATCTACCCTCAGCCGCCAGGAAAATAATCGCTCTTGCATCAGGGAAAAAGCACTTTGCCTTTTACGGCCCAATGGGTGCAGGAAAAACGACAATCATCAGGGCCATCTGCAGGGAACTGGGTGTGGGGGACATTGTAACCAGTCCGACCTTCACCATGATCAATGAGTACAGAACCCATGATGGCGGGACTATTTATCATATTGACTTTTACAGGATTAAAAAGCCCGAAGAGGTTTTTGACTTCGGAATGGAGGAATATTTCGCCAGCGGATCGTATTGCCTTATGGAATGGCCCGAGCTTATCGGAGATATACTTCCTCCGGGAACTTTAAATATCAGGATCACTGTCGGTGACGGTGAAGAGAGGATTGCCGACATTTCGTGATCTTTGGCCCTGTAATGCATTTTTTTATAAATTTGAGTGATAACACTATACCTTAAATGAACGAGAAGGCAAAAAACGGCAGTCATGGATTCAGCAATGCCTCACTGCTTCCACAGGAAGAACAGCTCGATACGGCTGTAAGGCGCAAAAAGATCTCGATAGGGATCCCGAACGACAAGAAAAATGATGAGAAACGGGTGGCTCTGACTCCCGAGGCTATCAACCAGCTGGTTGAAGGCGGGAACGAGGTAATACTGCAGAAGGGCGCCGGGGCGGGGGCAAATTATTCCGATAAGGATTATGCAGAGAACGGAGCAGTGATAACCGAATCACCGGCAAGGGTGTTCAGCGCTGATGCCGTGATAAAGGTGGCACCTTTCACAAACCAGGAGGTTGACTACCTGAGGGGTAACCAGATTGTTATGTCGTTCCTGAATGTACTGCAGCTTAACGAGGATACTCTCGCCAAGCTGATGAGGAAAAAGGTGACGGCGATAGCCCTTGAAAAGATAAGGGACAGCAACGGTGTAATGCCGGTTATGGAATCGATGAGCGAGATAAGCGGGGTGACTTCAGTGCTGATTGCATCCGATTATCTGAGCAATCATCACGGCGGCAAGGGCGTACTTCTAGGCGGAATTACGGGTGTGACGCCGACTGACGTGGTGATAATCGGCGCCAACACTGCCGGGGAGTATGCTGCAAGGGCAGCGCTCGGCCTTGGTTCGCAGGTAAAGATATTCGATCAGTCGCTTCACAACCTCAGGCGTTTCCAGAACCTTATAAACCAGAGGCTTCAGACATCGGTGTTCCATCCGCAGGTGCTCAAAAAGGCGATCCGGTCGGCTGATGTCCTCATCGGGGCCATTGAGCTCGAAGATCTTCGTCCTTGGTACTATATCACCGAGGACATGGTAAAGACCATGAAGAAAGGCTCGGTAATAATCGATCTGAGCATCGACAGGGGAGGATGCATTGAGACTACAGAGTGCAGGGCGCTCAGAGACCCGGTTTATGAAAAGCATGGAGTGGTTCATTTCTCGGCATGGAACCTCCCTTCGAGAATGGCGCGCACAGCTTCGATTGCCCTGAGCAATATCTTCAACCCGCTTTTCAAGGAGATAGCCGAGGCGGGAGGCATCACGCAGCTTCTGAAAAATGACAGGGGAATGCGAAACGGAGTCTACCTCTTCAACGGAATACTTACAAATGAGACCCTTGGACAGAAGTTCGGGGCAATCTCGAAGGATCTGGATCTCCTTATCTCGGCATTCTGATTATAAATCGTAAGTGAGAATTGCGCTGTCGCCATCAGGGGTGATCGTGGCACGGCGTCCGGTGTAAAATGCCCTGTTATCCTTTACATGGCCTGCGGGAAAACCAAAGAAAACAGGATAGTCGTATCCCTTCACTGCTTCAGCAATTGTAGTCTGAGCGCTTTTGCCCCACCTCACCGAAGTATGGTGCATTCTGGTTAATCCTCCGACAAGAAGAGCTGAAAGTCCGTCAAGTTTCCCTGCAAGCCTCAGCGACATCATCATCCTGTCGAGATGGTAGTAATATTCACCGACATCCTCAATAAACAGTATCTTTCCTCTTGTATCGGGCATGGCCCTTGTACCGGCCATGCTGAATATCAGAGTGAGGTTTCCTCCGGTCACTTCACCGGAAACCACTGAGGGGCGGATTACCATGCCTTTCCACGAAACAGGTTTAAAGTTACCAAACAAAGCATCGTGAAGGGTTTCAAAAGAAGCCGGTACCTTGTCGGGATCCTGAAAATTGAGAGGCATTTCCCCATGCACCGACATTATACCGCATACCTCATTAAGCCAGAGGTGAAGCACGGTTATATCGCTGAAGCCCGCGTACCATTTCGGAGAGTTCTTAAGCGGCGAGAAATCGACCCGGTCGATGATCCTTGAAAGCCCGTATCCTCCCCTGGAGCAGAATACAGCCTTGATCTTACTGTCGCTTGTCATCTCCGAGAGATCAGCCATCCGTTCATCGTCGGTGCCGGCAAAGGGTCCCGACTTTTTCAGAACGTTCCTTCCGGTCCTGACCTTCAGTCCCCATCCCTCAAGGAAAGTCACGGAATGATTGATCCTGTCCACGCTTATTGCCCACGACGGGGAGATTATTGCCACTTCATCGCCTTTCTTCAGGAAGGGCGGCTGGATTTTTTTCACTGACATCTGACGGCTTATATTCCGTAAAAATAATCCATCTGGTCAATCATTACAACTGCCTGAATAAACATTATCTTTGGGGTTTTTATAAAATTACCATTCTTTGCTGACGATGAAGAACTACAAGAGATATCTGATAACCTCAGCCCTTCCCTATGCCAACGGGCCCCTGCATATCGGCCACCTGGCCGGAGTTTATGTTCCCTCCGACATTTACACAAGGTATCTGAGGATGAAGGGCGTTGATGTGATATCTATCTGCGGATCAGATGAGCACGGGGTTCCGATAACCCTCAAGGCCAGGAATGAAGGGATCACACCCCAGGAAGTTGTTGACCGCTATCATGCGATCAATAAAAAGGCATTCGAAGATTTCGGGATCGCTTTTGACATATATTCGCGTACCTCAAACAAGATACATTACGAAACAGCATCCGATTTCTTCCTGAAGCTTTACAATAAGGGAGAATTCGTTGAAAAGACAAGCGAACAATATTATGATGAGGAAGCCGGCTGTTTCCTGGCCGACAGGTATATAGTCGGGACCTGCCCTCATTGCGGAAATGAGAATGCCTATGGCGATCAGTGCGAGAAGTGCGGAACGTCGCTCAGTCCCAACGACCTTATAAATCCGCATTCCACTATAAGCGGAAGCAAGCCGGTATTGAGGGAGACGCTCCACTGGTACCTGCCGCTCGACAGGTATGAAGGATGGCTGAGAAAATGGATACTGGAGGACCATAAGGAATGGAAGACCAATGTTTACGGTCAGTGCAAGTCGTGGATCGATCAGGGCCTTCAGCCGAGAGCTGTAAGCCGCGACCTCGACTGGGGAGTGCCGGTGCCGGTCGAAGGTGCCGAAGGAAAGGTTCTGTACGTCTGGTTCGATGCACCGATAGGTTATATCTCTGCAACCCGGGAGCTGACTCCCGACTGGGAAAAATACTGGAAGGATCCGGAGACAAAAATGGTGCACTTCATCGGAAAGGACAACATCGTATTTCATTGCATAATATTCCCGTCGATGCTCAGGGCTGAGGGATCCTATATACTGCCCGACAATGTCCCGGCAAACGAGTTCCTCAACCTCGAGAATGAGAAGATATCGACCTCGCGGAACTGGGCTGTCTGGCTTCACGAATACCTTGAGGATTTTCCCGGCAAGCAGGATGTACTGAGATACACTCTCTGCTCCAATGCCCCTGAAACAAAGGACAATGACTTCACATGGAAGGATTTCCAGGCGCGCAACAACAATGAGCTGGTGGCTATACTCGGAAATTTTGTGAACCGGACCCTTGTACTTACAGGCAAGTATTACAACGGACAGGTTCCGGAACGGGGTGAAACCACCGAAGCCGACAAGGCTGTGCTCAGTGAAATTAAGAAGATCAGGGAGAATGTGGAATCGAGTCTTGAGTTGTACCGCTTCAGGGAAGCGCTCAGGGAGGCTATGAATCTTGCAAGGCTTGGGAACAAGTATCTTGCCGATTCTGAACCCTGGAAGCTGGCCTCAGGCAATCCTGAGAGGGTAAAGACCATTATGAATATCTCCCTGCAGATCACTGCAAATCTTACAATTGTCCTGGAGCCTTTCCTTCCGTTCTCTATGGAGACTCTCAGAAAATGGATAAACCTCACTTCTAAATCATGGGAAGATGCAGGAAGGGATGATCTTCTTCCTGCCGGACACCGTATCGCAGAACCCGGGCTGCTGTTCGAAAAGATCGAGGACAGTGAGATTGAAAAGCAGATCAATAAACTGGCGGCCTCAAAAAAATCCAACGAAGCTGCAACATCTCAGGTAAACCCGGCGAAGGATCCCCTGACATTTGACGATTTCAGTAAAATCGATATCAGGACAGCCACCATCCTGGAGGCCGAAAAAGTTCCCAGGACCACCAAGCTGCTCAGGCTGAAGATTGACACAGGCCTGGATATCAGGACGATAGTATCGGGAATTGCCGAATATTATGAACCCGCAGCAATCGTCGGGAAGCAGATATCCATTGTGGCAAATCTTGAACCCAGGAAGATAAGGGGAATAGAATCGAAAGGGATGATCCTGATGGCTGAAGACAAGGACGGAAAGCTTGTGATGGTTACACCGGTGGAACCCGTGAGCAACGGGAGCACTATCAAATAGATTATTTAACGACGGTGACCCAGGCTCCGGGGAATTTCCCGGAAATACTGTCGCGTGTCTGAACAGCCTTTTCCTTGCTGTAGCATGTCATGGCGGTCACCCTTATGAAGCCGTTGGATGCTTTCTGCATCTGCGGTTCGTATCCGTCGGATTTCAGTTCCCTGATGTGGGAAAGGGCATTCTCCTCCGATTTGAAGCTTCCGGTAATTATTGAATACTGAACCGTTTCCACCGGTGCAGGCGGAAATTCATCGATGACGGGCAACTCAGCAGGAGGTTCTGCTTTCACCGCTTCCTCAAGAGCTATTCTGTTGTTTTCAAATTCTGCCGTGACCAGGGGGTTGAGGGATGTGGCTTCGACACCCGAACGGAACAGTTCAGTCCTGAATGGGACTGCGATAAGCAGTGCCAGAACAGGAACGAGGATTGCGGCCCTCCACAGGTTCTTCCTTCCGGGGTTTAATCTGACCGGTTCTTTTAAAATCCGTCCTGCCACTTTTTTCCTTACATCATATCCATTCTGGGGATTCCACTGGAATGGTTCAAGCCCGAAAGAACCGGGATAGTAATTTATTCCGGCTTCAGGTTCAAACTGAATATTATTCTCGTGGTTGTTGGTGAAAGTGCCGATATGGTCAAACACAACCTGCTTTCCTGATGCGAGCTTTGCTCTGATATCACCGGCAAACTCTTCGACCATCCGCCGCGAATCAGCATAATTGAGACCTGTGACCATTGAAATCCTGCCTATCAGCAGACCGTCGTTATGACTCAGGTTCCTGTTAAAGGAGATCTGCTTGAGAGGGGGATAGAATACTCCGGTTTTTTGATCGAGCCGGGCAGGAGTAAAGTTGCCTATAAACCCTCCAAAGCCCGGTACAATGACGCAATCGTGACTGAACAACAATTCCCTGATGAAAGCTTTGATATCCAAAATATGGTCTCCTTAACTGTTGACAAAATAAGGTCATAAGGGAGGGTTTCCCTAAAAAAACAAGGTCATGTTATTAACATTTTAAGAACACGTTTTTATCCACCTGTAAGGAAGCCTGATAACAGTATCAGGGGGCTTCATTAATGAATATTTACGGTTAAAAACATTATATTCGTAGCCTAATATTTTCATTTCTCATGAGAGAGATCCGGATGGTCGACCTGCTTGCCCAGTATAAGAGGCTCAGGCCGGATATTGACAATGCAATCTTCTCGGTAATCAACTCATCAGCTTTCATAAAGGGTCCCGGGGTGAAGCTCTTCGAGGAGGAGCTGCAGGAATACCTTGGAGTAAAGAATGTTATTTCGTGTGCCAACGGTACGGATGCCCTTCAGATAGCGATGATGACGCTTGGACTTAAGCCGGGAGACGAGGTTATCACTACAAATTTCACCTTTATCGCAACTCTCGAGACGGTGGCACTGCTTGGAATGAAGCCTGTCATTGTCGATCCTGATCCCGGGACCTTCAATATTTCAGTTGAAGGTATTGCCAGGGCCATCACTGAAAAAACGAGGGCTATAGTTCCGGTTCATCTGTTCGGCCAGTGTGCCGATATGGAAGGTATAATGAAGCTTGCAGCCAGGTACAATCTGCTGGTTATAGAAGATGCTGCCCAGGCAACCGGAAGCGATTATCTGTTCGCCGACGGAACCAGGAAGAAAGCCGGGACCATTGGCAATGCAGGAACCACATCATTTTTTCCCTCGAAGAACCTCGGTTGTTACGGCGACGGAGGAGCGGTTTACACCGACGATGATGATCTGGCCAGAAAGATAAGGAGCATAGCAAACCACGGCATGAAAGTGCGATATCACTACAACGACATCGGTATCAACTCGAGGCTCGATACTATTCAGGCTGAGATACTGAGGGTCAAGCTGAAGCATCTCGACAGCTTTAACCGGGCACGCCAGGAAGTTGCCGGTTATTACGACAGGGCATTTTCAGAATGCAGCCAGATTGTGATCCCGGCAAGAGAGAAACACTCGACGCATATCTTTCATCAGTACACTATCAGGGTGAAGAACGGGCTGAGGGATGAACTGAAAAAACACCTCCAGGAGAACAATGTCCCCGCAATGGTTTATTACCCCGGACCGCTTCACATGCAGGAAGCTTACCACTACCTCGGCTACGGGGAAAATGATTTCCCTGTTACAACCGAACTATGCAGGGAAGTCCTTTCCCTTCCTGTCCATACCGAAATGGAACAGGACCAGCTTGAGCATATTACAGGAACCATCATTGAATTCTTTGAAAAGCACAGATAATGGAAAAGGAATATTTCGCCCATGAAACGGCTGTCGTTGACGATGGGGTGCGCATTGGAAAAGGAACTAAAATATGGCATTTCAGCCATATCATGACAGGCTCGGAGATAGGTGCTCACTGCAATATAGGACAGAATGTGGTTATTTCCCCGGGAGTAAGGCTCGGGCGCAACGTAAAGGTCCAGAACAATGTATCGGTTTACACGGGCGTTATCTGTGAAGATGATGTTTTTCTGGGGCCGTCGATGGTATTCACCAATGTAACGAATCCCAGAAGCGCGGTCAACAGGAAGGATCAATATGCAGAAACCATAGTGGAGAAAGGAGCCACAATCGGGGCCAACTCAACCATAGTATGCGGCCACAGGATAGGCAGGTTTGCCTTTATCGGGGCCGGAGCGGTGGTGACCAGGGATGTGAAGCCCTACGCCCTGGTTGTGGGTAACCCGGCACGACAGACAGGATGGATGAGCGAATACGGCCACAAGCTTCAATTCGACGCCGGCGGCCATGCAACCTGCCCTGAAAGCGGTGAGAAGTATGCGTTGAAGGATGGAAATGTCAGCAAACTTACTGATTGATAAAATTTATTGTTAATTAAGATATTATGGAATCCAATCCGAAGAATTTCGGTCTGATAGGTGTGGCGGGGTATATTGCAGTGCGCCACCTGAAAGCGATCAAGGACACCGGGAATAATCTTCTCGCCAGCCTCGACAAGTTTGACTCCGTAGGTTTGCTTGACGGTTATTTCCCCCACGGTGACTTCTTCGTTGAGTTTGAAAGGTTCGACAGGCACTTCGACAAACTGAAGAGAATGGGAACGAAGATCGATTATGTGAGCATCTGTTCGCCCAACTACCTTCACGATTCGCATATCAGGTTTGCACTGAGGCATCAGACCGAAGCTATCTGCGAAAAGCCGATTGTACTCAACCCGTGGAACGTTGAGGCCCTTCAGGAAATTGAAAATGAAACAGGCCGGAAGATATATACAATACTTCAGCTTCGGCTTCATCCTGCGATAATCGCTCTGAAGGAAAAGATCAGTAAAGGTCCGAAGAACAAGGTTTATGATATTGATCTCACTTATATAACAAGCAGGGGTAACTGGTATTATATATCGTGGAAAGGTGATATTCAGAAGTCGGGAGGCGTAGCTACCAACATCGGCATCCATTTTTTCGACATGCTGGGATGGATCTTTGGCGACACAACAAAAAACATTGTTCATTTGTCGCAGCCCAACAAAGCCGGCGGTTATCTTGAACTTGAGAATGCCAGGGTAAGATGGTTTCTCAGCATCGATGCTGACGACCTTCCCGCATCAGCCCGGGAAGCGGGTAAAAGAACTTACAGGTCGATTACAGTTGAGGGAGAGGAGATTGAGTTCAGCGAAGGTTTCGGAGAACTTCATACCACCTCGTACAATGAAATACTGGCCGGAAAGGGATTCGGGCTCAACGATGCGAAGCAGTCGGTGATAACAGCCTTTACAATAAGAAACTCCAATCCGGTCGGATTTGTCGGCGACTATCACCCGATGCTCAAATATGCTGACAAAAGATAACTCATTCATAACAGATCATGAAGAAAAACCTTATACTTGTTACCGGGGGAACCGGCTATATTGGTTCCCACACTACTGTTGAACTTATAGGAGAAGGCTTTGAAGTTGCCATAATCGACAACCTTTATAATTCGGAAGCAGAGGTTGTCGACCGCATTGAAGCAATTACGGGCGTAAGGCCCTCGCTTGCGGTGTTTGATCTCACCGACCGTGAAAAGCTGGAAGATTATTTCCCTGATCACAATGATATATCGGGCATAATACATTTTGCAGCATACAAGGCTGTAGGCGAATCGGTTCATAAGCCTCTTGAATACTACCGCAACAATCTGGTGTCGCTCATGAACCTGCTGGATGTCATGAGGAAAGGAGGAATTCCGAATTTCGTTTTCTCGTCATCATGCACGGTTTACGGACAGCCCGACAAGCTTCCGGTGGCCGAGGATGCTGCCGTGAAGCCTGCAACCTCGCCCTATGGGAATACAAAGCAGATCGGAGAAGAGATCATACGCGACACTGTGGGGGCAAGTGAAAACCTCAACGCAATTTCGCTCAGGTATTTCAACCCTATAGGAGCCCATCCTTCAGCCCTTATCGGTGAACTTCCCAGGGGTGTTCCGGAGAATCTGGTGCCCTTCATAACCCAGACCGCCTACGGGTTAAGGAAGGAACTGAAGGTTTTCGGCAACGATTACGATACACCCGATGGGTCATGCGTAAGGGATTACCTGCACGTAGTCGACCTTGCTAAAGCTCATGTAACTGCAGTTAAGAGGCTTCTTGAGAAAAAGAACAAGGCCGCCTATGAGGTATTCAACCTGGGCACCGGCAAGGGTGTTTCGGTGCTTGAGGCCATTGAATCGTTTGAGCGTGTTTCAGGCCTCAGTCTTAACTATAAGATCACAGGAAGAAGGGAAGGCGACATCGAGAAGATATGGGCAGACCCGTCGCTTGCAAACAGGGAACTCGGGTGGAAGACCAAAAGCACCCTTGATGAAGCTATGAGAACTGCCTGGGAATGGGAGAAAGCCATCAGAAAAAACCAATAATATGGAAGCATCAAAGACACTTCTGATTACCGGAGGAGCAGGATTCATAGGCTCACATGTTGTAAGGCGGTTTGTAAGGGAATATCCCGGATACCGGATTGTCAATGCCGATAAGCTCACCTATGCAGGCAACCTCGAGAATCTGACCGATATCGAGAATTGCAAAAATTATGTCTTCGAAAGGATTGACATCGTTAACAAGCAGGCGGTTCTGGAACTCTTTCAAAAGTATGATTTTAACGGTGTCATCCACCTTGCCGCCGAATCGCATGTCGACAGGTCGATCACCGCTCCCGACGATTTTGTCTTCACAAACATTGTGGGGACAGTCAATCTCCTTAACGCGACGCTGGCCTCATGGAAGGACAGGACTGAAGGAAGACTGTTCTACCATATTTCAACCGATGAAGTATACGGATCGCTTGGCGGCGAGGGGCTGTTCACAGAAAAGACCTCCTACGATCCAAAAAGCCCGTATTCTGCATCAAAAGCCGGTTCCGACCATATGGTAAGGGCTTACGGTCACACCTTCGGCCTGCCGGTTGTTATTTCAAACTGCTCAAACAACTACGGCCCCAACCAGTTCCCTGAAAAACTGATCCCGCTTGTAATAAACAACATAAGGAACAACCGTCCCATACCGGTTTACGGCAGGGGAGAAAATGTGCGCGACTGGCTTTATGTAGAGGATCATGCCCGAGCTATTGATTTGATATTTCATCAGGGAAAAGTTGGAGACACCTACAACATCGGGGGATTTAATGAGTGGAAGAATATCGATTTAATCAAGATGATCATTAAAACAGTGGACAAACAGCTGGGTAATCCAGAAGGAAATTCGGATAGACTGATTACCTATGTAACAGATCGTGCAGGACATGATTTGCGTTACGCCATCGATGCCACCAAGATCAAGAATGAACTGGATTGGGAACCTTCGCTACAGTTTGAGGAAGGAATTGAAAAAACAGTAAAATGGTATATAAAAAACCAAGAGTGGTTGGATAATGTGACAAGTGGCGAGTATGAGAAGTATTATGTGGAAATGTACGCAGATAGATAAATTAGATGTCGTCCTTAAAGCAAAAAACCGTTAATGGACTTAGTTGGAGTTTCATTGACCAGATGGGGAATCTGGGAATCTCTTTTATAGTCGGTATAATTTTAGCACGATTACTATCTCCAAGGGAATTCGGGTTAATAGGAATGATTACTGTTTTTATTGCAATTTCCGAATCGTTTATAAATAGCGGATTTAGTAATGCACTTATAAGAAAGCAAAATTGTTCAAATACCGACTTCTCAACAGTTTTTTATTTCAACCTGATATTTGGTTTTTTATTTTTTGGAATTCTATATTCATCTGCACCAGCAATATCATTTTTTTTTGAAGAACAGGAGTTATTGCCAATAATTAGAGTGACGGCATTGGTATTGATAATTGATTCAATATCTATTATCCAGCGAACTATACTCACTAAGAGTATTAATTTCAGATTACAGGCTAAAATTTCAATAATATCTTCAACAGTTTCAGGTATTATTGCCATAATTATGGCTTCCAATGGATATGGAATATGGAGTTTGGTATTTCAACGGCTTATCAGACAATTAATAAATTCAATCTTCCTTTGGATATGGAATAACTGGCGTCCAAAACTTACATTTAGTTGGGTCTCTTTCAAAGAACTCTTTGGATTTGGGAGTAAATTATTGATTAGTGGGTTAATTGATACAATTTATCAAAATATATATTATCTTATAATAGGAAAATTCTTTTCAGCACAAGCTTTAGGATATTATACAAAAGCAGATGATTTTAAAAGAATCCCCTCCCAAGGATTAAATACCGTAATAAGTAGGGTTAGTTACCCTGTGCTTTCTACTATTCAGGATGATAAGTCTCGATTAAAAATAAATTATCAAAGGTTAATACGAAGTACAATGTACATCACATTTGTGCTTATGTTTGGCATGGCAGTTGTTGCAGAACCACTAATAATTACTCTAATTGGTGGAAAATGGAGACCATCAATAATTTATCTACAACTGTTATGTTTTGTTGGAATGATGTATCCATTGCATGCACTAAATCTTAATATGCTTCAGGTTGCAGGCAGATCAGATCTCTTTCTCAGACTCGAGATTATTAAAAAATTACTTGCAATCCCTATAATCATAATAGGTATTTATTGGAGCATAGAAGCAATGATTTTGAGTATGATAATTAATGATCTAATTGCTTACTTTTTAAATAGTCGTTGGAGCGGAAAATTTGTAAATTATTCAACTAAAGAACAGGTATTAGATATTTTACCTTCATTTTTTTTAGCTCTGAGTATGGCAATTACAGTTTATCTACTAGGCCTAATACTACCTTTCACACAATTGTGGAATTTGATTATACAGGTATTCTTAGGAGTTATATTTGTTATTACAATAGGTGAACTTTTCAAACACAAAGATTACTTTTACATAAAATCAATTTTTCTTGAACAGATAAATTATTTAAGATCAAAATATGCAAAATAAAAAAATTGTCGTGACGACGCCATTACTACCGCCTTTAAAGGAGTTTATTCAATATTTAGATGATATCTGGGAAAGAAAATGGATAACAAACAATGGTTTTTACCACCAGGAGTTGGAGAAAGCGCTTGCTGAATATTTAGGTGTTAAATATATCAGTTTGTTTACAAACGGCACAATTCCTATAATGATAGCACTACAGGCATTAAGAATAACAGGAGAAGTAATAACAACACCTTATAGCTTTGTAGCAACAACACATTCACTCTGGTGGAACGGAATTAAACCGGTATTTGTTGATATTGATCCAATCACATGTAATATAAATCCGACTAAAATAGAAGCAGCAATAACATCACGAACAACAGCAATCATGCCTGTACATGTTTATGGGAATCCATGTGATACAGAAAAGATTCAGAAAATTGCTGACAAATATGGATTAAAAGTAATATATGACGCAGCGCATGCATTTAGTGTAACTGTTAATGGCGAAAGTATACTTAGAGCAGGAGATATGAGTACTCTTAGTTTTCATGCTACCAAAATTTATAATACTATTGAAGGTGGAGCATTGATTTGTCATGACGAGAAAACAAAACAACGGATAGATTATCTTAAGAATTTTGGATTTGCCGGTGAAACGACAATTGTTGCACCAGGTATTAATGGTAAGATTGATGAAATAAGATCTGCCTATGGACTTTTGGAATTAAAATATGTTGATTCAGCTATATTTAAAAGAAAACAGGTTGCCATACAATATAGGGAAGCAATAAAAAATATACCTGGAATAAAATGCATGCAAGATATCCCGGAAGTAAAACACAACTATTCATACTTCCCAATATTTGTAAATAAAGAAGAATATGGTTTGAGTAGAGATGAACTTTATGAGAAAATGAAAGAAGAAAATATTTATGGACGTAGATATTTTTACCCTTTAATTAGCGAATTCAGCACATATAGGGGTTTTGAATCTGCAAAAAAAGATAATTTACCTGTATCAAATGAAAAAGCAGATAATGTTATATGTTTGCCGTTACATCATGAAATCGAAAAAGAAGATGTTAATAGAATCATAAAATTAATATTGAGTGTATGAATTCTTTTTATACTGAAGATGAGTTAAGTGATATTGGATTAAAAAGTTATGGTAATAACGTTTTAATAAGTAAAAAGGCAAGTATATATTCAGCACATAATATTTTAATTGGCAGTAATGTGAGAATTGATGACTTCTGTATATTATCAGGAAATATTAATTTGGGATCTTGTATACATATTTCAGCATATTCCGCAATATATGGTTCACATGGTGTTATAATGGAAGACTATTCTGGTTTATCTCCGAATAGTTTGATATTTAGTGCCATGGATGATTTTAGTGGGAATTATCTAATTAATCCAATGGTTGATAAAAAACTAACCAATGTAAAAGGAGGTCTGGTTATACTAGAAAGATTTGTCCAGATCGGAGCTGGAAGTATTGTATTTCCTGATTTAAAAATTCATATAGGATCTGTAATAGGAGCTTTATCGTTAGTCAATAAATCACTTGATGAATGGGGTATTTATGCAGGAATTCCAGTTAAAAGAATTAAAAGCAGATCTAAAGAATTAATTAAATTATTAAATGAATAATAAGAAATTAAATATTGAATTAGTAAGTGTTATTACCATCACTTATGGTCAAGAAGACTATATTATTCAGGCTATTGAAGGTGTTTTGATGCAGAAATATGATGGACATATTGAATTTATTATTTCTAATGATAATTCACCAGATAGTACTGACGAATTAATTAGGAATTATTTCAATAATTTAAATATTCCATCAAATTTCACAATTAACTATATAAACCATAAACAAAATAAGGGAGTTATAAATAATTTTATATGGTCTTTAAACCAGGCGAATGGTGATTATATCGCAATATGTGAAGGTGATGATTATTGGATTGATTCTTTAAAATTGAAAAAACAGGTGGATTTTTTAGAAGATAATCCGTCATATTCTTTATGTTTTCATAATGCAATTAAATTATATGATAATGGTCGTAATCCCGAACTATTCAATAACTTCAGTAAATCTAAACAGATAACATTGGATGAAATTGTAAAAAAATGGATTATTCCTACTGCTAGTATACTCTTTAGAAAATCAATTTTACCATTACCTGAATGGAGTTTAGAAATATATAGTGGTGATCAAACATTAGCTTTAATTTCCATTAGTAAAGGAAATATTTTTTATCTTAATTCAATAATGTCAATTTATAGAGTCAGAAATTTGGATAAGAACTCAATGACATTTAAAACTTCCAACAAGATTACGGATGTTATAAAAGAACAATTAAAATTATACGAATTTTACTTAGAAGATCCCATGTGTATTAATAAAAATATTATTCTAAAAAAAATTGAACAACTTAAAAATGAGTTAGAATTTCAGATTATAAAAAAGAAAAATATATTTCATGCTATATTCAAAAGACCAGGTTATTATTTCAAAAGTATCAAATTGATGTTGTTAAAGTAATCTTTAATCTATGAAAATAATAAAATATCTAATTTTAATATTATTTTTATATATATATATTTATAATCCTATATTTCAATTTTTTGAATTTGGAACAATAAAGTTGCTTCTAGGGCTGTCATTTCTATACTTACTAATTCCACATAAATTAAATATATTTATCAGTAAATTTCACAAAGAAATCTTTTTCACATTTATTCTAATTTTATTTTCACTATTGATATATGCATTTGTTGGGATAGCAGGTAGAGGAATGGCTATTTCTCATTTATTCTG
>DIWB01000037.1:49577-52542 GCA_002428385.1 Bacteroidales bacterium UBA6117 | reverse complement strand
TGACCTTTTGACTGCCAGTCAAACGCTCTAGCCAACTGAGCTAAACCCCCGATAAAACACCGGCAAATTTAAGAAATAATTAAGAATAAAAAAACATCAGCCAAGCCGGTAAATTAATTACTTTGCAGAAACGCCGGTAATTGGTAATTTTGCCGCAATTTTTATTGATGTCAGGCCAAAGCACGGGTCCGATTCAAAAAACGGAATGATTGTTGACATCCGGTTATGGTAAAAGGAACTTTGTTAACATTAAAAAGTGAACCTCAGGGGTAGTAACAGCGAACAGCCTGGCGGCAAGGTTGATCAGCAGTATGTAATATCTGATTTTGACGATCTTGTCTTCGAGCACCGAAACAGGGATTACGGCGCATATCAGCTCCGCAAGAGATATAACCGTGCTGTTCTGGCTGGACTTATAATATCGGTCATTGCAGCCGTTATTGCTGTGCTGATACCCTTCATTTCGAGGCCTTCCGGTGATAAGGTGGCGATGGGCGGCACAGGCTACTACCAGGTTACAATCGAAAACCTTCAGCCCCCGCCCGAGGATTTCTATGTTCCGCCGCCGCCTCCCTCCGCATCAATGGCTCAGAGGATACAGGAAACAGTCGAGTATGTTCCTCCCGTGGTGGTCGATTCGATTGTGCCGGTGGAACTTGCCACCCTTTCGACAGATGAACTTCTTGCAGCTACTGAAGGCGAAGGGATCGACGCAACGGGTTCGGGCTTCGGTGATGAACTTATGTCAGGAGGAGAGGGGTACGGCGATGAGGAACCTCTCTTCATTGTTGAAACCATGCCTACGTTCAGGGGCGGCGACCTTACCGTATTCAGAACCTGGGTTGGCAAACGGACAAGATATCCCGAAGAGGCAATCTCAAACAAGATAAGGGGGACAGTTTTCCTTACATTTATTGTTGAAAAGGACGGAACAGTCACCAATGTAACAGTTATCAAAGGGGTTCACCCGCTTCTCGACGATGAGGCCGTAAAGGCTATCCAGGCTTCGCCGAAATGGTCACCCGGACTCCAGAGAGGCCAGCCGGTGAGGGTAAGATTCCAGATACCGCTCACATTTCAATACTGAAAAATAATATCAGGCCAGTTTTGGAGTTATTACTGTGATTATTAGGAGCAGAAGCCCTGACAAACCCTGAAATATACTCTCATGAAGCAGATTGCAGCATTTTCACTCATCTTCTTATTCATCCTCTCATCATGCGGCTCTTCCAAAAAACAGCTCGAGAAGGGGAATTACCCCATGGCCCTCGACAAGGCCGTAAAGCAACTTCGACGCGACAGGGATGATTCAAAGCAGATAGCCATCCTCGACAGGTCGTATAAGATTCTTAATGATCAGGATAATGAGCGCATCCGGTACCTGAAGATGGAAGACAGACCCGAAAACTGGGACGAGATTTACCAGATAAACAAGGCGATGAGCGACAGACAGGCTTACGTCAGGACAGTCCTTCCGCTCGAACTGAACGGTAAAACAATCGATTACCCCTACGTCGACTACATGCCGGAAATGGTTGCTGCAAAGCGCAAATCGGCAGATTTCTATTATGCCCATGGCAACGAGCTCATGAAGAGCAACCTGAAGGAAAACTACCGTCAGGCGTACTATGAGTTTGTCAGGGCAAAAGAGTATGTCGGCAACTATGAGGGTATCGACAACAAGATCGATGATGCCAGATACCTGGGTATGAGCAGGGTGCTGATAGCCCTGTACAACAGGTCTATCATCAAGTTTGACCAGGAGTTTGAGGAGGATCTTCTTTCACTTGACCTTCCCAACCTCAACAGCGAATGGGTCGAATATCATACTTACAACCCGGGGAAGGATACCAGATTTGATTACTACGTCAATGTAAATATCAGGAATATAATCGTCAGTCCCGACCAGACCATGCAGAAGGACACGGTTGTGAAGAAAGATGTCGAAGACGGGTTTGCCTACAAGCTCGATGCCCGGGGAAATGTGATGAAGGATTCACTGGGAAACGACATCAAGTCGGTAAAATACAAAACGCTTCAGTGTGCCCTTATTGAGACTATTCAGTCGAAAGAATGCCGTATAGCAGGAGATGTAGAAATCATCCAGGCCAATCCCGAGAAAGCGCTGAAGAAAGATCCCCTTGGAGCGACGTCGGGTTTTGAATGGATTTCGGCGAGAGCCCTTGGTGACGTACAGGCCCTGAGTCAGGCCCAGATAGAAAAGACAAAAACGAAGGCCGTGCCCTTCCCGTCCGATATGGAAATGATCTTCCGGTGTTCCGATGCATTAAAGCAGGCTATTAACGGCGCCCTTCAGAGCAACAAGCGATTTATTAATTAAATTTGCGCCCTGATTGAGAAGGTGAATGATCGAAACGGGCAGAAAGAGCGAAAGGGCAATACTGATAGGATTGATCTATCCCGGACAGGGTGAGGATCAGGCAGGGGAATACCTGGATGAATTATCATTTCTGGCCGAGACTGCCGGCGCCGAGCCAGTTAAAAGATTCCTTCAAAAACTTCAGATTCCTGATTCCAGAACCTTTGTCGGTTCCGGAAAGATAGCTGAGATAAAATCATTTGTATCTGAAAACAGCATCAATATAGCCATATTTGATGATGAGCTTTCAGCAAGTCAGATAAGGAACATAGAAAATGAACTGGGCTGTCGTGTCCTCGACAGGACCAACCTGATACTCGATATTTTTGCAAGCCGTGCCAGAACCTCCCATGCCCGGACCCAGGTTGAGCTGGCTCAGTACCAGTATCTCCTTCCGAGACTGACAGGGATGTGGACTCACCTTGAAAGGCAGCGCGGGGGAATAGGCCTTCGAGGACCGGGAGAAACCGAGATCGAGACCGACCGTCGTATTATCAGGGACAAGATAGCTCTTCTGAAAACACAGCTCAAGAAGATTGATATTCAGATGGCCACCCAGCGAAAGAACCGTGGCAAAATGGTAAG
>DIWB01000037.1:0-49568 GCA_002428385.1 Bacteroidales bacterium UBA6117 | reverse complement strand
GTCTTTGCCGAGAACAAGCTGTTTGCAACCCTCGATACCACCGTTAGGAAAGTGGTGATCGGCAATCTTCCTTTCCTGCTCTCAGACACAGTCGGATTTATCAGGAAGCTCCCCCATCATCTGGTTGAGTCGTTCAAATCGACCCTCGATGAGGTGAGGGAATCGGATCTGCTGCTTCATGTTGTCGATATCTCGCATCCGGGATTTGAGGAGCAGATAAGGGTTGTTGATGAAACCCTCAGGGAACTGAATTCAGCTGAAAAACCCCTGATTCTTGTTTTCAACAAAATAGATTCCTTCTCCTATACTGCAAAGGACGAGGACGACCTTACGCCAGCCACCAGGGAGAATTATTCCCTTGCAGATCTTAAGAACACCTGGATGGCTTCTGACAGGAATCACAGGACCATTTTCATTTCGGCAAAAACAAAGGAAAATATTCCTGAATTGCAGAGCCTGCTGTACGAGAAAGTAAAAAGCATCCATATCAAACGATACCCCTATAACGATTTGCTGTTTGAAAAATAGGGCCTGCCCGGTGGAGCAGACCCTAAGGTAAGTTACCGGATTGACTACGTTTAGTACAGCCCGTTTGCTGCCATGAATTCAGCTATCTGAACCGCGTTGGTTGCGGCGCCTTTCCGGATGTTGTCCGATACTATCCAGAGGTTCAGACACTTTTCCTTCGAAAGATCCCTTCTTATTCTTCCTACAAAAACTTCGTCCCTGTTGTGGGCAAGCTGCGGCATCGGATATTCGTTCAAAGCCGGATTGTCATATACTACCACTCCGGGGAAGCTGCTGATAAGGTTTCTTGCCTCGTCGATATCATATTCATTTTCAAACTCGATATTTACGGCTTCGGAGTGTCCGCCCACAACCGGTATTCTTACCACGGTTGCTGTTACCATTATCGACTGGTCGCCGAGTATCTTGCGGGTTTCATCAATCAGTTTCTGTTCCTCGGTGGTATAGCCGTCAGCCTGAAAGCTTCCGCCGTGAGGGAAGCAGTTAAGGTCGATGGGGTGGGGATAAGCCATTTCGCCCTTTATGCCGGCTCTTTCGTTTTCCATCTGGGCGACGGCTTTCACTCCGGTGCCGGTGACCGACTGGTAAGTGGCCACAACAAGCCTTAATATCCGGTATTTTTTATGCAGCGGCGCCAGCGCCATAACCATCTGGATGGTTGAACAATTTGGATTGGCGATGATCCTGTCGCCCTTTTTTATTGAATGGCTGTTGATCTCGGGTACGACGAGCGGAACACCGGGATCCATTCTCCAGGCTGATGAGTTGTCAATCACGACGGTTCCGTTTGCGGCAAACAGTGGGGCCCATTCCTTTGATGCGGTGGCTCCTGCCGAAAATATGGCAAAAACCGGTTTGGCATCAATTGCTTCCTGAACACTGACAACCTTAACAGCTTTACCCCTGAAAGTGATTTCTTTTCCCACTGAACGTTCCGAAGCGGCGGGTAAAAGCTCTGTTACGGGGAAGTTCCTTTCTTCAAGGACTCTGATCATAGTTCTGCCTACCATACCGGTGGCTCCGACAACTGATATTTTCATTATTTCTGATTTGTCCGGATTAAATTAATTTCTTAAATTTATTACTGTAAAAAGCGGTCAAAAATAACTCTTTTTTCAATTCGTCTCGCTGCATGAATAAAGTTATTTTACTGACTGTTGCGATACCTTTACAGATATCCGGTCAGGTTATTGATTATCCCGGTTCACCGAACCGCGATACCCCCGTTTCTGCGGGTGAGGTTGTTATCTCCGAAATCATGGCCGATCCCACACCGGCCGTGGCTCTTCCTGTTAAGGAATACCTCGAATTGCATAACCGCGGCAGCGACACCGTCTGTCTTAAAGGCTGGCGTTTGTCGGACGGGAACTCAAACAGCGTGTTCCCTGAAGTCAGCATCGTGCCGGGAGGCTGGCTGATCGTCTGCCAGGCCCAGGACACGGCGTTGTTCGCCCGTTACGGCAATACGGCAGGATTGAAGTCTTTTCCGGCTCTTACGAATGAGGGGAAGACTATTCTGATCAGGGATGAGAACATGAACCTGATTCACGGCGTGCTTTACTCGTCGGACTGGTACGGGGATGTCCTGAAATCGGGTGGAGGATGGTCGCTCGAGCTGGTCGACCCAGGTTACCCGTTTCATGAAAAAGGCAACTGGAAAGCGTCCGTTTCACCTTCGGGAGGAACACCCGGCGCCAGAAATTCGGTTGAGGGAAACAATCCCGACAATTACTTTTACGGAATAGAGAATGTTTTTCCCACTGATAGCGTGACAATCACTTTACAGTTTTCTGAAAGCATTCCGGATTTTTTTGATAAAAGTGAAAGTATTTCAATTGACGGTGCAAGCATCAGCAATATCGTTAATGACGATCCGCTTTTCAGAAGCTTCACCTTCATTCCTGAGGAACCTCTTGAGCTGAGGAGGGTGTACACTCTCACGGCCGGAAGTGATGTGACCGACTTTGCAGGCAACAGAATGTTGAAGGGCGAATTCAGGTTTGGACTTACCGAACAGGCCCTGACAGGTGATGTCCTTTTTAATGAACTTCTTTTTAATCCATTGCCCGGAGATCCTGATTTTATAGAGTTTTACAATTGTTCCGAAAAGATAATAAATACATGTGATCTCTTTCTGGTTTCAGTGAGAGACGAAACCGGCGATACATCGTCGGTCGTTCCCGCATCCTCACAAAATCACTGCCTCCTGCCACGTTATAACATTGTTATAACATGCTCAAAACACATCCTCGAAGAAAGATTTACTTCATCCGTGCCTGAGAATATTCTTGAAGTTTCGTCACTTCCGTCGATGTCCGACGGCGAAGGTCATATCATTCTCTTCAACCGCTCGCTGGGAAAAATAGATGAAGTGTTTTATAATGAAGAAATGCATTTTCCTCTTCTGAGCGGGAATGATGGGATCTCTCTCGAAAAGGTTCGTCCCTGCGGGGCATCAACAGACAAATCGCAGTGGCATTCTGCTTCCGAATCGTCAGGATGGGGAACACCGGGGGCTCCCAATTCTGTCGCAGCGGAAGATCCCGGCAACGGACAGACCGTGATATTTTCATCAACAAAGATCACCCCCGACAATGACGGCAACGAAGATCTGCTTGTAATTGACCTGAACCCGGGAGTTGTCGGGAGTGTGATCTCGGTGACTGTTTTTGACGAAGCCGGCCGCTTTGTCATGAAGCTCGCCGACAACCTGCTTGCTGGTCCGGGAGCCTCGGTTATCTGGGACGGAACCGGTCACGACGGCCGTCTGCTCGATACGGGGATCTATATTTTTCTGATAGCCTCATTCGACGAAACCGGCAAGACCGGGAGGTGGAAGAAAGTGTGTACGGTTATAAGGTAAAAGTTAAGTCGTGCGGTCTTGCGGTCTTGCGATCGTGCAGTCTCTTACCGCTTACCGCATACTGAATACCGAATACCGCTATAATTCCGAAATCAACTCCGTCATTATGATTGTCATCAGTTTTTCGGCCTTTTCGGCTTCACGCTGGACCAAAGCATGGGTGACGTATTCAATTTTGCCTTCAACGCCGAGGTCGGTGATGATACTTACCCCGAAGACTGGAAGACCCATGTGTCTGGCGGCGATGACCTCAGTTACGGTAGACATGCCTACAGAATCGGCGCCAATGATACGGAAGAATTTGTATTCGGCCGGTGTTTCAAACGTGGGTCCTGTGGTCCCGAGGTAGACTCCCTTTCTGACCGTAATGTTGTTCCTGGCGGCAATGATGACCGCCATATCGATAAGTTTTTTATCGTAAGGCTGGCTCATATCCGGGAAGCGGGCGCCTATCCTGCTGTCGTTTCTGCCTATAAGGGGATTGGGGATCAGATTTATATGATCCCTGATTATCATTATGTCGCCGATATGGAAATCAGGGTTCACGCCTCCTGCGGCATTTGACAGGAAGAGGTATTTAATTCCCAGGTGTTTCAAAACCCTGATGGGAAAAGCAATCTGTTCGGGCTGATATCCTTCATAATAGTGGAATCGACCTTTCATGGCAACAATTTTCTTTCCACCGAAATCACCGTATATAAGCCTTCCGGCATGACCTTCGACAGTCGATACCGGGAAATGAGGTATATCCTTATAGTCGATTTCGATGGTGCCTGATATGTGTGTGGTGAGTCCGCCAAGCCCTGTTCCCAGAATCACTCCGGCTTCCGGTCCGGTTATCCCCTTCTGCCGGAGAAATGCGACAGTTTCATTTATTTTTTCGAGCATAATGGAGTATCAGTTTATCAAATTCGCGCTTATCATCATTCAAAAAGGTTACTCCCGCAGGAATACAGTACAGATGCTTTTTCAATGATCCGGCAATATTAGAAAATTCCCTGAATCTGACCGCGTCTTTTTCGGTGGTGATTATAATCTTATTGGTCATAGCCGTTTCTTCAAAGGCCATCCTGATCTTTTCAATATCTCCCCCGGTGAAGTTGTGATGGTCGGGAAAGCGGAGATGCCTGATCTCTGAAAAGTGTTTTCCCAGGTACTTTATCAGCGGATCCGGCGATGCAATTCCGGTAACAATTATTGCAGCCCGTTCATTCCTGTCTTTTCCATTGGTAAGCTGGTTCCCCGGATCTGCATTCTCAAAAACAGGTTGCAGGCCGGAGTAGGCAATAGCGGAAAAAAATACCTTTTGGTTTTCCCGTGTTTTAAGTTCATCTGAGATCGCAAGCTTTTCAGCTTCCTGTATGTTTTCAGGTGTTTTGGTGACAACAATCACGCCGGCCCTGATTCTCTGGTTGGGTGATTCCCTGAGTTTTCCGTAAGGCAGAAGTTTGTCCCTTGTCATCAGTCGACCGTAGTCTGTAAGCAGGATGGAAAGGCCCGGCCGGACTTTTCTGTGCTGGAATCCGTCGTCGAGGATAATCACATCCGTTCCGGGATGTTCCCTGAGGATGGTTTTGATGCCGTTGATGCGGTTGCTGTCGACGGCGACCACTATATCGGGGAATTTGCGGGATATCTGGAGGGGTTCGTCTCCGGAATCGGCTGTTGAGGACGATGGAGTGACATACCTGAAGCCGGTTGATTTTCTCATGTAGCCCCTGCTGAGAAGCGCCACACTGAATTCCTTGCGGAGCAATGATATAATATATTCGGCATGGGGTGTTTTTCCGGTTCCTCCCACGGTGATGTTACCGATGCAGATAACGGGGATTCCGAACTCCTCTGACGAAATAATGCCCTTGTCGTACAGGATGTTACGGATAGCTGTTACAAGCCGGAACAGGATAGAGAACGGCCACAGGAGAGGATTCCTGGCTGGTTCCATTTATCAGTGAATCTCAATGAAGTAAGGTAACCGGGTCTGTATTCCGGAGAGGTCGCGTATTTCCCTGAGCTCGTCATAGATCCGTTCAAACTCGCCCAGTTCGTTTTTGAGGATTCTCATTTTTATTTCAGCTCCAAACTGGGAAATCATCCTGGTCAGCGGATCTTCGGAAACAGGAAGTTCCCTGAGCGAATAATTTTCCATTCCGGCCAGCCTTGCGGCTTCCTTTATTGCGGCGGTCAATCCTCCCACACCGTCGACAAGCCCCAGCTTCATGGCGTCGGCACCGCTCCAGACGCGGCCCTGGGCTATGCTGTCGACTGCGTTGAACGTCATTTTTCTTCCTGACGATACCTTATTTACAAAATCGGAATAGGTGTTTTCGATGGTTCTCTGCATTGCTTCTTTCTCAACCGTGTTCATCGGTCTGTACACCGATGGGAAGTCAGAATTGGCGTTTGTTTCCACTGTCTCAAAACTGATGCCCAGTTTCTGTTCCATTAGTTTCCCGGCATTGGGAACCAGTCCGAAGACACCGATCGACCCGGTTATGGTTGTCGGGCTGGCGAATATCTTTGTCCCCGGGGCTGAAATGAAATAGCCTCCCGAAGCTGCATAGTTTCCCATGGAGATCACCACTGGTTTATCTTTGGCAGCAAGTTCAAGCTCCCGCCATATCATATCGGAAGCAATGGCGCTTCCCCCGCGTGAGTTCACCCTGAGCACTATTGCCTTGACTGAGGTATCTTTTCTTTCTTTTCTGATCACATCCCTGAATGAGTCCCCTCCGATACTGGCTTCACTCCCCTTCCCATTCACGATTGAACCTGATGCATATACAACCGAGATCTTTTTCCTGGAGTAAGCAGATTTTTTAGATTCCGGAACCTTTGTGTATTTGTGCATCGGCACCATGGTGATCTTATCATCGGTCGTTAGTCCCGAGCGGATCTTGAGTGTGTCGATAAGCTGGTCGTGATAAAGCAGGCCGTCGACCAGGCCGGAAGCGAGAGCTCCGGGGGCAACATAACCTGTAAGGTTGTCGGCAATGCTGTCCAATTTCTCAAGGGATATGCCTCTTGCGGCCGAAATGTCCGCCAGAACATGAGACCAGATTGACCCTACATAGGCGCTTATCTGCTCCCTGTTCTCCTTGCTAAGTTCGTCGAGAATATAAGGCTCCACTGCTCCCTTGAATTTGCCGTGACGGATGACCTGCACTTCCACTCCAAGTTTCTCAAGAGCTTTCCTGTAGAAGAGAACCTCGCCGCTGAGCCCCTTGAAATCGACTGTTGATGACGGGTTGATATAGATTTTATCGGCAGCGGTCGACAGGTAATAGCCTTCCTGCATCATAACGTAATCTGACCAGGCGATAACAAATTTCCCGCTTTCCCGGAATTTCTCAAGGCCTTCCCTGAGTTCTTCGGTTGTGGCCCATCCGGAAGGCATCATTCCATTCTCGATAAGCACCCCTTTGATTTTATCATCCGTGGCCGCCTTTTTCAGGTTATGAAGTATCTCATTCAGTCCGGGGGCAGGCGTTATGGTCATGTTGATCAGATCGATACCGGCATACGGGTTTTTGCTCCCCTTGTCGGGGATGTTAACCCCGGCTTTCAGCACCAGGACTGAATTTTCAGAAATTGATGCTGGTTTATCGCCTGATACCATCATTGCACTAAAGCTGGCGAGCAAAATCACCATGAAAAGGATTGACACGATTATTATCCCTGTGATTGTTGCAAGGACATATTTCAGAAAAGTTTTCATCCTAAAATTCGGTTTAATAAAATGAGTCTCAAAGATATAAAAAATCATTTCCTGATTGCCTTAATGACGTGCATAATTCTTAAATTTGGATATTACGCGGCCGGTATGGAAAAAATAATATTTCTGGGATTGGGGACCAACCTTGGCGACAGGGAGAAGAATCTTTCGATGGCTGTGGAAAGGATAGGTGAGGAGATAGGAAAAGTTATCAAATGTTCATCTGTTTATGAAACGGAGCCATGGGGCTTCAAAAGCGACGACCGTTTCCTGAATATGGTAGTGAAGGTAGGAAGCAGTCTCAGGCCCTCGGGACTGCTCGGAAGAATTCTGATGATCGAGGCTCAGCTTGGCAGGCTGAGAAACGGCAAGGGATACAAATCGCGGACGATCGATATCGACATCCTTCTTTACGGTTCCGAGGTGATAAAGAAAGAAGAGCTGGAGATCCCGCATCCGAGAATCCCCGTCCGCAAGTTTGTCCTGGAGCCGCTGTGCGAGCTGGATCCGGACATGATTCACCCTGTCCTGAAGGTTACTTTTACAGAACTTCTTGCAAAATGCGCCGATGAATGCGGGGTTTCAGTGAAGCGCCCCTTTGTTGTTCCGTAAGCTTCCCGTTCTTCAGATAAGTCCGTTGTCGGCAAAGCTGTAGTAATCCTTTCCCGAGATAATAATGTGATCCAGCAGCTGGATATCCATAATGCTTCCGGCGTCCTTTATCTTACCTGTGATCTTTGAATCGGAATCACTTGGATTCATATTGCCGGATGGATGGTTATGGCATACAATTATTCCGGAGGCAAGCCATTCGACAGCTTTTTTCATTATTATCCTCACATCGGTTACGGTTCCGCTTACACCGCCCTGGCTTATCTTCATCCGGTCGATAACCCGGTTCGACCGGTTGAGGAAGAGAATCCAGAATTCCTCGTGAGGAAGATCTGCCAGGAGAGGAAAGAAGATATCGGCAGCATCTTTCGAGCATCTTATCTGGCCGGCATCGGGCAGTTCGGCCATGTTTCTCCTTCTGCCGAGTTCGAGGGCAGCGCTGATCGTGACGGCCCTGGCCGGACCGATGCCCCTGAATTTCAGCAGGTCGGAGACAGAGAGTTTACCGAGGGAGTTGAGGTTGTTGCTTACGGAGCCAAGCAGTTCTCTCCCAAGGTCGACGGCAGATTTCTTTCGCGTTCCCGAACTGATGAGTATTGCCAGCAGTTCGGCATCGCTCAGGGTGGATATACCTTTCCTGATTAATTTTTCCCTGGGCCTGTCCTCGACAGCCCAGTCGGTGATTTTGATTGACATGATAGACGAGACATATTTCCGGGGATAAAATTAGGAAAAACAGATAAGATGAAAAAGAAAATGAAAAAGTTTCTCGCAGAGTATCGCAGAGAGAAATCACGCAGATTTACGCAGAGTAAATCCCTGGTTGACTGCCAACTGCCAACTGCTTCTCTCTGTGCCCCGTGCCCTGTGCCCTTCGCTCTTTGATCTTTGCTCTCTGCCCCCTGCCCTGCGCCCCCTGCCCCCTGCCGCACAATAAAAAAAGGGACCCTTCAAGATCCCTTGGAAACTATTTATTTAACAAGCTTATTTCAGGCTGTCAACATGTTTCTTTACGGAGGACTTGAGGTTAGAGGCCTTGTTTGTGTGAATGATGTTCTTCCTGGCCAGCTTGTCGAGCATTGAATTAACCTTTGGCAGCATGGCTCCGGCTTCTTCCTTGCTGGAAGTGGTGCGGATCTTCTTAAGTGCATTACGCATTGTCTTGGCGTAATACTTATTAGCTTCATTCTTTGTTCTTTCCTGCCTTATCCTCTTTTCGGACGATTTATGGTTTGCCATTATTTATATAATTTTCTTGGAAAATTAGTAGTCCATAGGGGAATCGAACCCNNGTCCTAACCACTAGACGAATGGACCGTTTAAAGAACTTTTTAAATGCGGATGCAAAGAAACGATCTTTTTTTTTATCTGCAAAATTTTATCTGCAAATTAATCGGTCATGCAAGCAACTCTTCAGCAAGCGATTTAAGGTTACAGCCGTTAAAATCGCCGGAGCTCATGAAAAGCCAGACCGGTGACTTCAGCTTCAGTTGTTTTATCCGGACTGTCATTTCAGCGGAGTCGTCAAAGACCGAAAGGTTGGTTCCTCCGAAACCCTCCTTCACCAATTCGCGGGAGAGAGGTTCCAGTTTTTTCATTTCAAACTGATGAGGATTGAAATAGACGAAAGCTTTGGTTGCCTTTTCCAGGCTTCCTTTGTAGAAAGGCAGGAAATTCCTGCTCAGACTCGAGAAGGTATGCAGTTCGAAGCATGCAACAAGATCGCGTCCCGGGTATCGTTCAGCAACAGCCTCGACTGTTGCCTTCACTTTCGACGGAGAATGTGCAAAATCGTAATAGAAAACACCTGAATCGTTTTCCTTAATCACCTGGAGCCTGCCGGAGGTTCCGCTGAAACTTCTTATTGCATCATAGAATCCGTCGGAGCTGATCCCTGTAGCCAGACAGGCTTCCAGGGCGGCGGAAAGGTTCTGCATGTTGTGCCATCCGAAAAACTTAAGCGGTATTGTCCGGTTGCAGGTGACGGCATAAAAACCGGTCTTGTTCTGGAAATGTGCATGAACGCGGTAGGGGATCTTTTTTATGTCATCACGTGCCGATTCAGCAATCTTAAGCACTTCGGGGTCATCCTTAAAATAAACAAGCGATCCTCCGGGAGTTATTTTACCGGCAAAGATCCTGAACTGATCCACATAATTATCGAATGTGGGAAACACGTTCATATGGTCCCAGGCTATACCGTTAAGCACTGCTATGTCGGGCATGTAGAGGTGAAATTTTGGCCGCCGGTCGATGGGTGATGTAAGGTATTCATCGCCTTCCAGGACAGCAATTTCCGAATCGTCCGACAGGCTTACCATTGTTTCATATCCCTCGATTGATGAGCCCACCATGTAATCGAACCTGACCCCGAGGGTTTTCAGGACATGCATTATCATTGCAGTGGTGGTTGTCTTTCCGTGGCTTCCTGCAACCACTATCCTCTTTTTGTTCTTCGTCTGGTCATAAAGGAATTCCGGGAATGACATTATTTTCAATCCCAGTTCAGCTGCCTTCAGCAGTTCCGGGTTTTCAGCCCTGGCGTGCATGCCAAGGATCACGATATCAATGTCATTTGTGAGTTTTTCGGGGTGCCACCCTGGTTTTTCAGGCAGTAGGCCGTAGCCTGCAAGCCGTGAACGGGAGGGTTCGTATATCTCGTCGTCCGAACCCGTAACGTCATATCCTTTAAGGTGGAGCGCAATGGCCAGATTATGCATCACCGCTCCGCCGACAGCAATGAAATGTATCCTCATTCCGAACTTTGAATTTATGAATGCCCTTATTGATTCCCGGAGTTCTGGTTCAATAAGGTATCCGGCGCTAAAATTAGCCTTTTTCAGGGAGTTACCGATGTCAGCCTAAATAATTATATTTGCGTACCGGTTTGATAACGCAGTGATGATTTTATGGCACGTCCCCCAAAGCACGAATACAAGGAAGGACATTACGTGGAACTTCTGCAGAGCGGAGACACTTTTTTCTCGGCTGTAATAAGGGTGATTGATGAGGCAAAGCGGTATATCCATTTCCAGACTTATATAATTGACGAGGATGACACCGGCCGCCGGATAGTCGATGCCCTTGTGAGAGCTGCAGGAAGAGGTGTAAGGATATATATGCTTCTTGATGCCTTCGGCACCAAATACCTCACAAAGGAGTTCATTGACAAGATTGAGGATTCAGGTATTCTCTTCAGGTTTTTCTCACCGGTTTTCATAACAAGGGGTTTCCAGCTCAGCCTGAGGCTCCACCACAAGGTAATTCTCACTGATGGTGAGCTGGCAATCATTGGAGGGATGAATTTTGCCGACAGGTATAACGGCACTGCCGCAGTGAGGGAGTGGCTCGACTTTGCAGTTTTGATTAAGGGTCCTGAATGCATTCATGTGAACAGCATCTGCAGGAAGCTTTGGAACAAGACCTTCATATCGAAGGAGGAGAGGGCAACGGAGATTGTTTATTCAACTCCTTCGTATGAACAGAATATCAGTCTGAGGGTGGTCGAAAACAACTGGTACAGGAACAAGATAGAGATCCTCAGGAGTTACAGGGCTGCTCTCAAGAATGCCAGGCATCACATGATTATTTTTGCAAGTTACTTTCTTCCGGGAAGGCTTGAGAGAAAGCTTTTCAGGCTGGCAAGCGCCAGGGGAGTGGATATCAGGATAGTCCTGGCCGCCAAATCGGATGCCCCCATGTTCAAGAGAGCCACCAGCTTTCTTTATGAGTATATACTCCGGAACAACATAAAGATATATGAATACTATCCGGCGAATCTCCATGCCAAGGTGGCGACTGTCGACGGCAAGTGGTGCAGCGTAGGCAGTTACAATCTGAACCATATCAGCGATTACGGGAGCATTGAAATGAATGTGGATATCATGAATGAGGCATTTACATCGGGTTTCGAGAAAATACTGACGGGTATTATGAAAAATGACTGCAGGCAGGTGACCGTTGAAGAGTTCCTCAGGCGAAGAACCTGGTGGTCGCGATTCAGGGGCTGGACTTCCTACCAGATGATAAGGCTTCTGATGAGAATAATGGCCCAGATGACATCGAGGAAGGGGAAATGACAATCAATTATCATTGCATTATGAAACTGGATCTGTTCAATATAGCAAACTTCAAAGTCGACGGCGGCGCCATGTTCGGGGTGGTTCCAAAAGCGCTTTGGTCAAGGGTTTACAGTGCCGACGACAACAATCTGATTGTTCTCGCTCTACGGTCGCTGATAGTTGAAACTGGCAACCGCACCATTCTGGTCGATACCGGTTGGGGCGACAAGCAGGATGATAAGTTTTTCAGGCACACTTACATACACGACGGGGAAGGGCTGTCCGAAGGACTTCGTAAAAGAGGCTTAGAACCGGAGGATATTACCGATGTGGTGCTCACTCACCTTCATGCCGACCATTGCGGAGGTGGAGTGGTCAGGAGCAGGGAAGGAGGTGCCGGCTTTGAGCTGACATTCCCGAATGCCATTTACCATGTGAGCCGCACCCAGTGGGAGTGGGCAGTCAGGAACAATCCGCGGGAGGAGGATGCCTTCCTGGAGGAGAATATCCTGCCAATCGGCGACAGCGGTCATCTGAATCTTGTTGATGAGGATTGTGAGCTTTTTGAAGGATTTTCAGTGAGGATTTATTATGGGCACACACCGGGACTGATGATACCCTTTATAAAATATAAAGGTAAGACACTGATCTACACCGGCGATCTGATACCAACGATCGCCCATCTGCCGCTTATCTGGAATATGAGCTACGACATCGAATCGCTGCGGACCATTGATGAAAAGTCAGCCCTGCTTGAGGAAGCTCTTACCGGGAATTATATTCTTGTGTTCCAGCATGATGTTTCAGCCGAGTGCTGTACCCTCAGGATGACTGAAAAGGGTATAAGGGCAGGGGAAAAAGGAAGGCTGGTTGATTTCCTGTTTAAGTAACCGGGGGGCACCGTCATCCTATACCTGAATACTGAACGTGCAAAGCGGTTGTCAAACCCCCGCAACTCATTACTTAGACAGATTATAAATAATTAATTTTCCCTTTGCCTCTTGCCTTCTGCCTTCCGCCTTCTTATATTTGATACTGTAATGCCCCATAAAACGAAATGTCATGGCAGAATTCATCTATGAAAAGCCTTTCCAGCACGGGAAGGATGTCACAAGTTACCGCCTGATCACCTCAAATCATATCACGACGACTGAGTGCTGCGGGAGAACGATCCTGCAGGTCGAGCCTGAGGCGTTGAGGATGCTTGCCCGGCAGGCTTTCATCGACGTCAACTTTTATCTGCGCACCTCCCATCTTGAGAAGCTGGCAAGGATACTGAGCGATCCGGAGGCCACCGACAACGACCGCTTTGTCGCATGGGTGATGCTCCGCAACTCCGTTATCTCTGCAGAGGGGAAGCTGCCCTGGTGCCAGGACACAGGAACGGCCATCGTGATGGCGTGGAAGGGCGAAAATGTATTCACAGGAACGGATGACTGCCTTCATCTCAGTCAGGGGATATGGGAGTCTTATCAGGAAAAGAACCTCCGCTATTCACAGATAGTGCCCTCGTCGATGTTTGAGGAAAGGAACACAGGCAGCAATCTGCCCGCGCAGACAGATATTAATGCTTGTGAGGGAGGTGAATACGATTTTCTGTTCGTTGCCAAGGGCGGAGGCTCAGCCAACAAGAGCTTCCTGTATCAGCAGTCGAAGTCGCTTCTCAACGAAGAGTCGCTTAAAAAATTTGTAAGGGAGAAGATCGAGGAGCTCGGCACCTCAGCCTGTCCTCCCTATCACCTGGCGCTTGTAATTGGCGGCACCTCGGCGGAGATGACTCTCAAGACGGTGAAGCTTGCCTCCACAGGGTATCTTGATGATCTTCCTTTCACCGGCAGTAAAGCCGGCAGGGCTTTCCGCGACCGCGAGTGGGAGGAGAAGATTGAGAAGATATGCCACGAATATGGAGTTGGCGCACAGTTCGGAGGGAAATACTTTGTTCATGATGTCAGGGTTATAAGACTGCCGCGTCATGCTGCTTCCTGCCCGGTGGGAATGGGTGTCAGCTGCAGCGCCGACCGCAACATAAGGGGGAAGATCACCTCTGAGGGAATCTTCATCGAGCAGCTTGAGACCGATCCCGGCAGGTTCATGCCCGAAAAGGCTCCGGAACTCGAAAAGCCGGTTGAGATCGATCTCGACAGGCCGATGAAGGAGATACTCGGCGAGCTGACCAGATACCCCGTAAAGACAAGGCTCAATCTGAAGGGAACACTGATAGTTGCCCGTGATATAGCACATGCCAGGATCAAAAAGATGCTGGATGAGGGTAAGTCCATGCCTGAATATTTCCTTAACCACCCGGTCTATTACGCGGGTCCGGCCAAAACGCCCGAAGGCATGCCCTCTGGAAGTTTCGGCCCTACAACTGCGGGAAGGATGGATAACTATGTGCCGTTGTTCCAAAGCCTTGGCGGATCGCTTATTATGGTTGCAAAGGGAAACCGGAGCAGGGGGGTTATCGAGTCGTGTAAGAAGTATGGCGGATTCTATCTCGGATCGATAGGAGGTCCGGCAGCAATTCTCGCGGCTGAAAACATAAAATCGGTGGAGCTTGTTGATTTCGAAGACCTTGGCATGGAAGCAGTAAGGAAGATCAGGGTGGAGAACATGGCCACGTTCATTCTTACTGACGACAAGGGGAACGATTTCTTTGATGAGTATAACAAGTGATCACTACCTGACTACAACTATATCAAATATCTCATTCCGGTCCATGCTGAGCCAGTATTTGATAGAGTTTTTGCGGACCAGTTCCCAGTAGGTGTTGCTGTCGAGTCCGTAAACGAAGTTGAACTCCTTAAGTTCGGATATGATTTTCTCAGCATACTCTGGTTTGAGGGTGAGCCTGATCGTCCGGTTGAGGTAGGTGAATTCGGCTGACGGCTTAGCGGGCTGATTGTTCACAACCGTAAGCAGGCCGTGTCCCGGAGTGGCGCCGGTGCTCACCTGGATCCCGTCGTTGAAGCAGCTTATCGGGGGTGTGGAGCCTGCCAGCGATCGAACAGTGAATTCATCGACGCCCGTGGCAAAGTATTCCCTTGCCCTGATACCCATTTTGACGCCGATGACGGTGAATACACCAAGATGCCTGTGAAGCTCGTTTGAAATCACGCACGAGCTGAACTCATCAATTCCGTATTTTTCGATGATTAGGGTGACCGATTCACTAAGATCGTCGAAGTAAAAGCCCGGATCGGCAGGAAATTCCTTTATCACCTGGTTTCTGGGCACAGTCACGCCGTTCAGTATCCGGAGGGTGTTCTCCCTTAAACCGGCCGGGTCGGAAGGAGTGCAGTCGGAAACGTTGCCGAGAGTCCTGCAAAGGAACAATTCGGGGTAATGCAGAAAAAGGGCAGTCATCTCATCGGTGGCTTCAACTGCAAACCTGTGGCTGCCTGCTGAAGCGGTAAAAGAGCTTATTGCCCTGGCATACCGGGTGTTGATGCCCCTCACAGAGTCAAGGAGTTCGTTGTCCCAGAATAATGCGTCGTCCAGGGTATACTTTCTTACTATCTTCACGGGTATCTCCTGTTTCAGCATTGATATGGATGATTTTACATCAATGTTGTAATTGAATCCGGCTTTGTCGTCCGCGCCGTCGGCGCTCCAGATGAAATCCTTTACCTGAGCACTGAAGTCAGGGATGCTTCTGAGTGAATTATATGCGGTCGACATACTGCCAAGGCAGATAAAGCTTATCCTGGTCTTTTCAGCCGCGATCATTTCCTTGATTACATCGGTGAAGTCCGGGGCGGAGGAGGCATCAATTCCTTTTTCGCTTCCCCAGACGGCAGCCAGGGCAGCCTGGAATCCGGGTGATCTGAAGCTGCCCAGCCGGTTGATCCCTACAGGAATACCCTCGTGATGGAATGAGTTGAGCAGGCTTTTAACCTTCACATAAGCCTTATCGGCAGGCAGCGCTCCCGGTGATACGGTAACGGCAAGCAGCCTTACATCCGGTGAAGCAAGCAGCATGGCAAGTGTTCTCATGTCATCGATGCCCCCGTCGGTGTCGGCAATTATGTAATGAGATGGTTTCCAGGGATGCGAACTGCCGGCGACTGAAAGGAAGATGAAGGCGGATATAATGAGGAGTCGTTTCATTTTATTCTGTTGTTAATTCACAAAAGTAATAAATTACGGGCATCACGCAGTCCTGTCTGCCCGGGCAGCAAGGTTAAAAAATCAGGCGCTGTTCGGGGATATTGATTATTTTTTTATCTTGACAACCTCATTTATTTAATATGAAGAAATTCCTGTTATGGTTCACGCCCGGCCTGATAGTGGGTATTATAATTATACTTGGTGCCGGAAAGGCGCTTGACAGCACATCGACGAATGAATACTGCCAGTCGTGTCATATTCATCCGGCGGCCGATATGAGCTGGAAGAGTTCGGTTCATTATGAAACGAACAGCGGATACCGGGTTGCATGCGTAGAGTGCCATCTGCCTCCCAAGGGGCAGGGCTATCTATGGGTTAAGGGAACTACCGGTCTTCGCGACCTCTGGAGTTTCTATACCAAGGATTCAGCATCCTTCGACTGGAATGAGAGAGGAAGGCTGGAGATTGCACGCGGACATGTCTTTAACAGCAGTTGCCTAAAGTGCCACGAGAATCTCTTTCCCCCGGAGCTTACCAAGGAAGGGGAGGATGCACACCTTTACTATACACAGCAGGAAGAGAGTCCCGATCTTCACTGTATCAACTGCCATCTCAATGCAGGACATTACATAGAGGGTTACACCCATGGAAGCAACACCACCTTCGGAAGCGTCTCATCGGCCCCGAAAGAGATTTTCACTGAACCGGCACTGGTAACCGGATTAACCAGTTTTACCGAGAAGATACCGGGATCACCGATCTCCTTCAACATGGTTGCGATCCCCGGAGGTACATTCAAGTTGGGCAGCCCGGAAGATGAACCCTACAGGAGGCCCGACGAAGGACCGGTAAGGGATGTGGAGATAAGTCCCTTCTTTATGGCTGAGGTTGAGGTTACCTGGGATGAGTATCTGGCCTTTTATGCACAGACCTCAGCAGAAGGTCGTTCGACCGATACTGAAGGACTGAGGAGCGGCATGTCATCGGGTGCAGATGTGGATGCAATATCAGGTGCTACTCCGCCCTATGGCCAGCCTGATCAGGGCTGGGGTTTGGGGCAAAGACCGGCAATATCGTTCACTCATCATGCTGCCGAAACATACTGCAGATGGCTTTCACAGGTTACCGGAAAGACTTACCGTCTGCCTACCGAGGCCGAGTGGGAATATGCCTGCCGTGCCGGTAACCAGGGGCCATATTTCTTTGAAGGCGATCCGAAGAAATTTGAAAAGACAGGTCTGAGGGCCAAACTATCCAAAAACGATACCACAGTCATCAATACCTTTGTAATATATAAGGAGAACAGTCCTTCAAAGACTCAGACACCCGATTTTGTGAAGGCCAATCCCTTCGGGCTGAAGAATATGCTGGGGAACGTAGCCGAGTTCTGTTCAGACTGGTATCAGCCTGATGCCTACAGTCAGTATCCGGCCGGTGTTCTCATAGATCCCAAAGGACCGGAAACCGGAGAGGAGCATGTAGTAAGGGGAGGCTCCTTCCTGAACGCGGCGGGGCTGCTCAGAAATGCCGCACGTGACTATACCAGGACTGAGGCATGGCTCAGGACTGACCCCCAGATTCCAAAAAGTATCTGGTGGTATTCCGACTGTTTCAATGTAGGATTCAGGGTAGTCTGCGAGTTTGATGAAAAGACCGGAAATCTTTCTGCTTCAGAATGAGGATTTAACGCCTTTTAACATTTCAGGGAAAATAAAATTGTCAAAACAAACTTGCATTTGAATAACAAGTTATTTAAATTGCAATGTTTTTAACATTTTTTAAGAGCGCTGACCCGGCTGACCTAAAACCATAATTTTGTCTGAGAACATAAATAAAAATCAAAGGAAGAAAAAGCAGAGTAATGAGTGTAATATTTACACTTAATACTCTTAACATGTTGTTTATTAACAATATAACTATATAATTAAGGAATAAAGGCAAGCTCCGGGCAAAATGAAATCTGTAAATAATACCGGATCCCATAGGAGGATCAATGAGAGAAGCAACCATTAACCGTCAGAATGCATCTATATTAAAATAACCAGCAACCAGCCTCCGCTATCACCTTCACTACGTTTCGGTGGTCGAAGAAAGCTACGGCGGGCAAAGCCAGTAACCAGTAAAGATGAACCATGAACGATGAACGATGAACCTTGAACCTTGAACCTTGAACCTTTTAACCCGCAACCCTCTTTCGCTGAAGCTTCAGAGGGCAAAGCCCGTAACCAATTGAGCAATCCTAATATCTATCTTTCTTTTAACTAACTAACTAACAGTGTAACAGTATGAAAAAAACTCCCAACTGCTTTTGGTCCCAAAGGCCAGATGTAAGTTTTCGCAGGTTGCTACTGCCTGTGAAAATTGTGGTATTTCTTTTGTTCTGCGGCCTGGCGATGCCTGCTTATTCGCTTGCAGCAGATGATCCGCAACAGGCAACCGTGTCAGGTACCGTAACCGATGCCGCAACCGGCGATGCAATGCCGGGTGTGAACATTCAGGTTAAGGGGACCAGCCAGGGCGCCATAACCGACATTGCAGGAAAATATTCCATTGCAAATGTCGACAGGTCCGCAACCCTTGTCTTTTCTTTCATTGGCTACGTCAGCCAGGAAGTGGTAATCGGAAGCAGGGCTGTCGTCGATATGGTTCTTGCCCAGGAAGTGACTGACCTTGACGAGGTTGTTGTTGTGGGTTATACCACCCAGAAACGTGCAAACGTTGTCGGTTCCGTTACTTCTCTTTCAGGAGAAGGATTGGCACAGATTCCTGCTGCCAACATTAACAATGCAATTTCCGGACGTCTTCCCGGTACCACTATCATGCAGGGCAGCGGTGAACCAGGTCAGCAGACTCCGAGAATCATGATCCGCGGACGTTCAACTCTCGGGGCATTAAATGATGGATATACCAACCCACTCATAATTATCGACGGTGTTCAGGGTCGTTCAATGGATGAACTTGATCCGGCAGATATTGAGAGCCTGTCTGTTCTGAAAGATGCTTCTGCTGCAATCTATGGTGCAACAGCTGCCAACGGTGTTATCCTTATCACTACCAAAAAAGGGCAGGAAGGCAGACCCAGGCTGAACTACCAGTTCTACCAGGGCTTCATGACACCGACCATCATTCCTGATGTAACCAATGCAGCTGAGTATGCCACCATGCTTTCCGAATATCAGGTTGCTAACGGTAAAGAACGCAGGTATAGTGATGAGGATATCGCTCTTTTTGCATCAGGTGAAGATCCATGGGAACATCCCGATACCGACTGGTATGGTGACCTTATCGAGAAATGGACCGGAACATCCAAGCATACTCTTTCAATTGACGGCGGAAACAGGGGAATGACTTACTACGTTTCTCTTGGTTATAAGACCGATGATGCCATTTACAAAGCTTCATCAACCAAATACAAGCAATACAACATCCGTACAAAGGTTGAAATGCCTATTACCGACTGGTTAAAAACAAACATTGATATTGCCGGATTCATGGTAAATCGTGTTTATCCGTATAAATCTGCCGATGCAATTGTCGGACAGGCAACCCGTCTGGTTCCGACTAACTGGTCATTCTGGCCCACAGGCGAACCAGGCCCGGACATTGAGTACGGGGATAACCCTGTTGAGACATCAACTTTCTCTGCCGGCAAGAACGACCAGAAAACATACAGACTGCTGAATACCCTGAGCTCGACAATAACGGTTCCGTTTGTGAAAGGACTCTCTTTCACAGGCTCATTCAGCTTTGACCTGACCAATTATTATCAGAAGGCATTCTATAAGCCATGGGTGTTGTATTATCCGCAGTGGGACAATGCAGTGCGCAATTCCCAGGGATATATAACCAGCATGCCTTTGACGCCAACCCTCAGGGGTCTTTCATCACCCCAGAATAATGAAAGATACGACAGGACCATAAACCAGACCGCGAACTTTAACGCTATGTATCAGAAACAGTTTGGCGGTCACAACCTTACGCTGTATGCAGGATATGAGCAGTACACAAATGATTACAACCGTCTGGTCGGTTTCAGGCAGTATTATATTTCTTCCCTTATCCAAACGATGGATGCAGGCGCTGACCAGGATAAAAACACATCCGGCTTCAGTACCATTTATGCAAGGAAATCCCTTATTGGAAGGGCAACTTACGACTATAAGGGCAAATATCTTGCTGAGGTAGTGTTCCGCCGCGACGGTTCTCTTAAATTCCCCGAAGACGGCCGCTGGGGCAACTTCCCCGGATTCCTTGTAGGATGGAGGGCATCTGAAGAAGATTTCTGGAAGAACAACCTTGGGTTTATCAACTACTTCAAGCTGAGAGGGTCATACGGGAAAATGGGTATGGACCCGGGAGATCCCTTCCAGTATATGAACAAATTTGGTCTCGGTCCGGGAATGGTATTCGGTACAGGATCGTCAATCGAAACAGTTGTTGGTCCTCCTTCGGTTGCCAACCCTAACATCACATGGGAAACACAGACAACCCGCAACATCGGATTTGATTCAAAATGGTTCAATGACCTGATCTCTCTTAACTTTGATTACTTCTTTAATAAAAGGGAGGATATCCTGACAGCCAGGGATGCGTCGGTGCCAAACTTTACAGGCCTTACGCTTCCGAACGAAAACATTGGTCAGGTTGATAATAAAGGTTTTGAAATCGAAGCCGGTTTCCACAAGAGCCTTAGTTCAGACTTGAGAATCGATATCACAGGTAACTACGGATTTGCAAGAAACAAGATCGTCTTCTACGATGAGCCTGAAAGAACTGTTCCATGGCAGGTACGTACAGGACATCCTTACGGATCAACACTTATGTACAATGCTATAGGGATTTTTGCCGACGAGGCAGCTCTCGAGTATCCTCACTGGACAAACGCAAAACCGGGTGACGTGATTTTCGAGGATGTTAAGGCAGACGGAGTCATAAACAGCGATGACAGGATACTTTTCGATAACACTGATTCTCCTGAATCGTTTTACGGAGTTACTGTTGAGGCCACATGGAAGGATTTCTCATTTCAGGCACAAATTCAGGGGCAAGGCAAATTCCTGAGAAGAAACTATTATGATAACAGAAGGGGAGAAGCAGGAAACTATTTCCAGTGGACCTATGACAACAGGTGGACTCCTACTAATACCAATACGAATATTGCCAGGGCATACAACAGGCAGGATTACTACTGGAATATTGATGACAACCCAAGCAGCTACTGGTATGACAACACCGCATACTGCCGTCTGAAGAACGTGGTACTTACCTATACCCTTCCTCAGAATCTGTACAGAGGCCTGGGTATCTCAAGGGCCAGTGTTTATGTATCGGGTAACAACGTAGCTCTTCTCTGGACAGGAACAAAGAAATTTGACCCGGAAGGTACAAGTGGCGGTGGCGCCTATCCTCTCCTGAAGACTTATGCAATAGGAGCGAATATTACGTTTTAACTGATTGAGAAATATTTATACTGTAAAATATGAAAAAAGTATTTAATTATATCATTGCAATAGCGATACTGATGCTGCCGGTCACGTCGTGCGATGACGTGCTCGACAAACAATCGGTGGACTCTTTTAACGATCAGGTGGTTTTCTCAGACATTAATGTGGTAAAAGCCTATCTTGGTAAATGCTACGACAGGATGGGAGGAATCCAGAATTCCACTACGATGACCAGTGACAACAATGGTGTTCTGGGAATGCGTGAAGACCTGCTATCTTCAGCTACAGACCAGACACTTTGCATCCACAGGCCGGCTAACTACGTTAATTTAAAAGGCACTCAGAGCCCCGACCAGATGGGATTCTTCGCTAATACGAGTCATGGAGGCTACCTGCGCTGGCCACACCTTTACAGCAATATCCAGAACCTTAATACAATTCTGGGAAACATTGATGATGTACCGCTTACTGCAGGACAGGATGAACTTGCCTTACGTCTGAAAGGAGAGGCATACTTCATAAGGGCTTACGAATATGCTACTCTTCTTATGACTCATGGAGGTGTTATTCTGAGAAGTGAACCATGGACTCTCGGAGAGGATTTCTCGACGGTGACCAGGTCATCACTTGAAGCTACTCTGACCTTTGTCCTTTCTGACATTCAGTCAGCCATTGATATCCTGGAGGATTACACTATGGAGCAGGGCCGTGCGAATGCAGCAGCAGCAGCAGCCCTTAAGTCAAGGGTCCTTCTTTTCTGCGCAAGCGACCTGACAAACGGGGGCTATGAACCTGCCAATAACCTTGTTTCATTCGGGACCGGCAGTCAGGAGTCCCTACTCCAGCAGGCACGTGATGCTGCTCTTGATGTTATGAACGGGACCTATGGAGTATTTTCCCTTGTTGGTTCGACAGATGATCCGGTTCTTCCTCTTTCAGCTTCTCAGGTTCAGGCCTATGCTGATAATTATTTCAACATTTTCAGCCAGCATGGCAAGTGGAATAGTGAGACAATCTGGGGAATTCAGTATGCTTTGACAGGCGGAAATGCCAACCGTGCCAATATCTGGAACGGGCCAAACGGTTATCACAACTGGGGAAACAACAATCCGACAGAACCTGCTGTAAGAAGCTTTGAAATGGCTGACGGAACTCCGTTCGTTTGGGACAACGGTCAGGGTGAATACCTTCGTACTGCTACTGCTGCAGAACTTGCCGCAGATCCCTTAAAGAGCCCATATAACGGTCGTGAACCCCGTTTCTATAGCATTGTTCTTTATCACGGAGCTACATGGCAGTCACGTCCATCAGATGCTGCAGCTTTCGATCCTTACAATAAAGTTCAGACTGGTCATTTTTATAATCCCGACGGTACACTCAAGATTCAGGGTGTGGATACAAGACAGGGACTTATTGAAGCATGGAACGGAACAAAAACCGGGTACTATCTGAAAAAACTGATGGATCCGGCAACACAGGGACAGTACTTCAACAATACAAATACCTGGGTTGAATTCCGTTATGCAGAGGTCCTTCTTAACTATGCAGAAGCCTGTATCGAACTTGGCGGAGCTGATCTTCAGCCGGGGCTTGATGCTCTCAACATGGTAAGGAACCGCGCCGGTCTGCCCGACAGGGTGACCACCGACCAGGCACAGGCCAGAGAGTGGCTGCGTCATGAAAGAGCTATCGAGTTCTTCGCCGAAGGACACCGCTATTATGATCTGCGCCGCTGGATGGAGTTCGAAAACGTCGTTGAGGATGTGTATGAGATGAAAGTCAAGGAATTTACCAACGGAGACTTTGAATGGTTATATGATCTCGATGCCAGAGCTGATGCAAGAACATGGGGAGGCGATCATTTCTACTGGCTGCCGATCGTCCGTGATGAGATGAACAAAGCCCCTCAACTCCAGCAGAACCCGGGCTATAATTAGTAGATTAAAAGTATTAGGATTTTAACCCGAAAGGGAAATATGAAGAGCCGGCCGAGAGGCCGGCTTTTTTATGCGTAGGGGCACAGGGCTCACGCCTTTACGCCTTTACGCCTTTATGCCTTTACGCCTTTATGCCTTTACGCCTAATGATAAAACGCGTAATACCAGAACGTATTCCCAAACTTCTTTTTCAGGGCCGGTTGGGCTGTTTTGAGGTTGTTACCGTATGAGCTGAAGGTCTGCAGGAACTGGGTGAACCGCGCTTCTGTCTGCGGATCGATCGTGAGGCCGCCCAGGCCGGAAAGTGATAATCCCGACATTCTGCTCACAAGAGCTGCCTCCTGGATGTGAACAGGTATCTTGTTATATCCCACTCTTTCGAGACTTTCAAGCCCGGATGCAATTCCTTCATAGTTTTCGGTGAGCATCTGCCAGGCCATCCGGTAATCATAAAGCTTACGGTTGAAAGTATCAGCCGCGAAGGCCATTTCTATATTGATGTAAGGATTATCGGTAATTGAGAAAAAGTCATGGCCGATCTTCTCCTTCCGTTTTGTCCCAAGCTCAGAATGCCTGTCAATAAGCGTGGTATCTGCCAGCATCAAAGCGTACTCCTTAGCTTCTTTTCTGTATGCCAGGGTACGTCTGAGCATTGATACGTATTTTGAAGCCACAGCATAATTGCCATTTATGATTTCACTCTTAATCAGGATTCTAAGGTCCTCCGGAGCTATTCCTTTCATCACCATGTTCTCGAAAGCCCATCGCTCGGCTTCATTAATCATTCCGGTAGTATAATAAAAATAAGCGCCGCGCCGAAGGACCTCGCCGTACATTTCCCATTTCAAAAACAGAGACAAACCGTCGGGACTCTGGGTGTAATGGAAAAGTCTCTCGTTCAGGTTTCCTGTTTCGCAGAGTGCAATATTGTTCAGGTAAATAGTCAGCCGGTTTGTAGATGGATGCCTGTCGGTATAACTTATCAGTTCCCTGTATTTTCCCAGCGAGAAAAGCTTTTCCGCCTTAAAATATTCATCATACACCCTGTTGTATCGAAGTACTGCAGTGATGCCTGCAAGCAACACTGCAGCAACTGAAAGTACTATCATTTTACGCGGTTCAAACCGGCGCAAAATGAGGGGTAACCTGATTCTGATTTCAGCCAGTACGGGAAGCAGAATGACAAATCCGGCAGCGACGGCAAACAGTACTTTTTGTGAGCCGGTATCTTCCGGGGAAAGTGGAAAAACGGCAAGGGATAAAAACGGATAAAAGAGAAAGAATTCCTTAAGGCACCAGATAAACAGAAGTGTGAAAGCAAAAAGGATGACGATTTTGGGCCACTCCTGTTTCAGCGATTTCCTTATCAGGTAAACTGAATATATCAGGGCAAAGATCCAGGCAAAGCCTCCGGTAAGGAGATACCAGAAAGGGAAAAGGATCACGGGAAGGAAGCCTTTCAGGTATTTCACTGAAACATAAAACAGGATAACCTGCAGAAGTATTCCCAGGTTGTTATAAACCAGATACTGGTAGTTTCCCTGCAGGATTAGAAAAACAGTTCCTGCTATCAGGGGCAGAAGAATGGAGGATCTCCCGGTCAGCAGGGTGATAATCTTTGAAATCATTAATATCAGCAGGCAGATTATCAGTGAGATCAAAAATCCGCCCGCCACGGGGTAATAACAGAATGTTGTAAGGATGCGGCCGAGATAAACCAGGGGAGAACCGGGTTGTCTTATTGTATTAAACAGGTAGTCGCCCGAAAAAACAAAAAGTGACTGTTTCTCCTGAAAGAAACCGATATAGTCGGCAAGAAGCGCAAAGAAGATGAATGAGCCGGTAAAGAATATAAGAAGAGGCAGAAGACCGGCCAGTAATTCTTTCTTTTTGCCGGTCTGATTTGTGTTAACTGTTTTCATTATAAAGTTGGTTGCCTGTAGGGTTACAGCAGTTTTCCATAATTCCTTTTCCGGTTTCAGTTCCCGGCCCATTTGGCCTGCAATGCTTCATTCCTGGCACTCTTCAGAATTTTCCCGGGATTTACATTCACCTCGAATGTCGAAAACTCAGGCACGTTGAAGCTTTTAAGGAAGCGTTCATAGAATTCGGGGTCTTTTTGCGGCATGATGAATGGCTTTGAGGAGTTTCCGTCGCTGTCAACATAAGAGATGAAGAACCTGGCTGTCAGTCCGTCAATTCTTTTGCTGCTGAAGGCCAGCCAGCGTCCGTTTGACGACCATGAATGGTAGCTGTCGGTAAAGTCGCTGTTAAGGGACATGTTAGTTGCCGTCATGGTTCGCAGGTCGATTGATACCAGATCGGCTTCCTTGTGCCAGATAGGGAAAACACCGTAATTATGAAGCGTTATAACAATGTTATAACCTTCGGGTGAGACTCTTGGAAATGAGACGCTTTTGTTAATGACGGATGCTTTGTAAATTAATTCGACCGGGCCTGTAAGTCTTGTTTCCTGGTCGAAAGGTACCCTGTACAGATCATAGCGGACGCTGTCGTAATGGAACACCTCACCTACCGCGGGCGCCCGGCAGAAATAAAGGTAATTGCCGTCGGGCGACCATTCGGGATAGGTATCCATATACTTCTCCTTTTCAGGCAGGTCGAGCTCCATTATTTCGTTTTTATCAATATCATACAGCACCAGCGAAGATTCCAGGTCACTTACTTCCACCTTTTTATTGAGAGCCGAGTGGAACTGCTGCACTATCTTGTTTGAAGAATAAGCCACGTATTTTCCTGACGGATGCCAGCGGGGATAGACTGCCCCGTTCTTTAACTCTTCGGGTTTGAGGTTGACCTTAAGGAAATTGCCGTTGTTGTAGAAATAGGTACCGCCGAGGCTGCCCCTCATGTGGACCATGAAGCTTTCGGTGTTTCCTGTGTTGTTGTATGAATGGCAGTTGAGGCAGTTCTCCTCGACCAGGCTGTTCTCGATTATCGACCTTTCCCTGAAACTCTCCAGATTTCGTTGTTTGATGAATATCTCCTTCCAGCTTTCATAGCCGGGATAGAGAAGCCTGTAGGTAATGTACGGATCGATGGGATCGGCTGCTATGGTGTTGGTTATTGTCCTGAATTCCGTCCAGCCTTCGGGGCCCCTGGCGAATAAAGCGATCTTAAGTTCACCGCCCTTGTTTTCTTCAAGGAGCTTTTTCCACTGACGGGCAGGGATTGCTATGTTGCCATTCCTGCTGGGCACCCCGATCGCTTTCCCGTTTGCAGATTGAAATCTGGCGAAAAATGCCGATCCTTCATTTTCAATCCTGAAGTTCATCGGCGCTATGTTGTAAGGTATTACAGTGCCTGAATAATCGGGTGTGAGCGATGGGGTTTCATCTGTAACGCCAGCCTTTTTCCCGGGGTCTCCCGTGCAGGAATATAGCATAATCAAGGCGGCTGACAGGGCAAAAATATATGATGGAATTGACCTCATATTTTCACAATGGCTTTAATGAGAGTTAACAAATGTAACAATAAAAAACAAAAATGCGGCCCTGCCCGTTGCAGGGGATCCCGCATCCCCCAGGAAGCCGGGATGACACGCCATCTTCAGGGTCTCCAGGATTTCGGGTTTTGGGTGTAGAACCCAAAATAGAAATTAAGTGATCCAACTTTATTGAAAGATGTGTATCCGGGTGTACAGCCCGCCCTCCATTGTTAAAAAACCTTAAATTCGAATGAATCTTTGGTTTTTAAAATCCCTATATTTACATTTGATTGCATTCACTATCGTTGAAAACCAGGTATATTAGTTCTTATAACCTAATCTGATCAAATATGAAAAAATCGAGTATCTCAAGACGTAATTTTCTTGGCAAGGCAGCTACCGTAGGGGTGGCAGGTGTTATCGTTCCGACGATAATAACAAGCTGTGCCCGTGAAACAAAGAAAGTTGTTGAAGTGCCTGCATTTCTCGACCAGGCTCCCGACGGACCTGTTCTCAAGGCGGGTATAATCGGTTGCGGCGGCCGCGGAACCGGAGCAGCCATCAACTTCCTGAATGCCGGCCCCAATCTTCAGGTAACAGCCCTTGGCGACACCTTCCAGGACCGTGTTGACAACTGCAAAGCCAGGATCCTCAAGGAGAAGAATCAGGAAGTTCCTGCCGAGAACTGCTTTGTTGGATTCGATGCTTATCAGAAAGTGATTGATTCAGGAGTTGACATTGTAATTCTGGCAACCCCTCCGTTCTTCCGTCCCGAGCATCTGGCAGCTGCAGTAGCAGCAAAGAAGCACATTTTTGCAGAGAAGCCTGTAGCTGTTGATCCCACGGGCGCAAGGTCAGTAATGGCAACCGCCAAGAAAGCTGAAGGTATGGGATTAAGCATAGCAACAGGAACCCAGCGCCGTCACCAGCGCGACTATGTTGCCAACTGGCAGCAGGTTCAGCAGGGTCTGATCGGCGACCTCACCGGCGGCAATGTATGGTGGAACGGCGGAAAACTATGGCATCGCGATAAAGACGCCTCTTGGAGCGAAATGGAATGGATGATCCGCGACTGGGTCAACTGGACATGGCTCTCAGGCGACCACATCGTAGAACAGCATGTTCACAACCTCGACGTTGCCCACTGGTTCTTCGGAGCTTACCCGGTCAAGGCAGTAGGAATGGGATCACGCCTGCGCAGGGTGACAGGAGACCAGTATGACAACTTCAGCATAGATTACGTGATGGAGAGCGGTGTTCATCTTCACAGTATGTGCCGCCAGATAAACGGCTGTGCAAACAATGTATCCGAAAGGCTTCAGGGAACAAAGGGTTCGACCAACTGTCAGAATACGATTCTCGACCTTGCAGGAGCAGAGCTCTGGAAATACGGATATCCCCTCGATGCCGACGGCAAACCTACCAATAGTGTAAGTGTCGATCCTTATGTGCAGGAGCACATCGACCTCGTTACAGCTATACGCACAGGTAAGGTATTCAATGAACTTGAAACCACAGCCATCTCGACAATGGTTGGTATCATGGGAAGGATTTCAGCTTATACAGGAAAAGAGACCACCTACGAGGAAATGATGAACTCCGACCTCAAACTTGGTCCGGCCGTATTTGCATTTGGTCCGGTTGACATTCCCAAGGAAGTTCCGATTGCAGGAGAGGCATATGTTCCTCCTACACCCGAACAGCTGGCAGAACAGGCCAAAAGACAAGCTGAAAGAGCTGCCCAGAGAGCTGCCCAAACCCGGAATTAAAGAATATTTTTATGAATAACTCGAGAAGAGATTTTATAAAAAAAGCCACGACAGGCGCTGCATTTCTGGCAGCGCCTGCCATTTTAGGATCTGCCAGAGCCTCCGGACAAACCAGGGCGGCAGATGCCGTTACACCCTTTAAGCTGAAATACGCCCCGGGTCTGGGCATGTTCCGGCAGCACGCTGGCCAGGATCCCATCGATAACATTAAGTTTATACACGACCAGGGATTCAGGGCTGTCTTCGACAATAATATCATGAGAAGGGAACCTGCAGTTCAGGATAAGATAATGAGCGAACTGAACCGCCTTGGAATGGATTTCGGTCCCTATGTTCTCCGGGCCGATTCCGGGAAGCAGGATTTTGTCCTCAACACACAGGAGGTTCGCGATATGCTGATCGCCCAGATGAAGGAGGGAGCAGAATTCTCAAAGAGGACCGGCGCAAAACAGGCGCTTGTCGTCCTTGGCAGGTACGATATGAAGCTCCACATGGATTACCAGACCGCCAATGCCATCGACAACCTGAGGTATTGCTGCGACATTATGGAACCGGCAGGAGTGACAATCGTTCTTGAACCGCTCAACCATCATACCAATCACCCGGGCTTGTTTCTCAAGGGCATTCCTCAGTCATATGCCATCTGCAGGGCTGTCAATTCGCCGGCATGCAAGATAGTGGATGACCTCTATCATCAGCAGGTAAGTGAGGGTAACCTCATCCCCAACCTCGAGATGGCCTGGAGTGAGATAGCTGCAATCCACCTTGGCGATAACCCTGGAAGGAATGAACCTACTTCCGGTGAGATCAACTACAGGAATATCTTCAAATTCCTGTACAACAAGAAGTACGAAGGCACATTGTGCATGGAGCACGGGATAAGCCAGAGAGGGACAAAGGAGGGCGAAGCCCGGGTCATCCAGGCTTACCGCGAATGCGATAGTTTTGAAGTGTAAAATACTTAAAGAGGCTGTGAAATCAGCCTCTTTTTTAATTAACTCCAAGTCTTTAACACCGTGTAACTCCGTTTTTTCCCGAAAGCTTTCGGAACCGTGTTCCGTAGTTAATTTTTTCACCACAGAGAGCACAGAGGGCCACAGAGGTTAAATCTTTTAAATATGAATAAATATATATTTGCCATCCTGTTTTCAGCTTTCTCCCTTATCTCCTTTTCGCAGGTAAAGAATCCTGAATCCTATCTCTCGATCCCAATCATCGACCTCAATGACGAATTCGCCCGGCAGGTCGTAGTCGACAGGGAAGAAGGCCAGTATCTCGGCCATCCGACAACAGTTCTTCTTGAAGACGGAAGAACCATCCTTACCGTCTACCCGAAAGGCCATGGCAGGGGTGAGATAGTTTATAAACGCAGCGCCGACGGTGGACAAACCTGGAGTGAACTTGAACGGCTGGCCAAGGAGAAAAATGAAGTTAACTACAGCAGGATTGCATCGGAAACAGGTCAGGGAAGTCCCACTGAAGGCGACTGGGTCGGATGGGTAGGAACCTGGAAGGACCTGGTAAAAGGGAAACCCGGAAAATACAGGATACGGTTCAAGGATAACTACCATGATTGGGACTGCTGTTATCCGGGGGTGGAACTGTTGCCTGACGGCACCTTTGTGGTAACAACCTACGGTCACTGGGAAAAGGATGAGGAGCCATACATAATAAGCGTAAGGGTCAGGATGGGCGAGCTTGACGCGAAATACAAAAAATTGAATAACACTAAGTAAACCGGCATTAAGCCATAATTGGATCGCTATGACAAAGAATATTTTTTCGCTGGGAATTATTTTGCTGACATTTTTCTTTTCAAACACATCCTGCCGCCAGAACCCCCGTCTCTTCGTGGGCGGGTTTACTGAAAAGGAAGGGGATAAGGCCATGTCGGTTTTTGAATTCAACCCGGGGAGCGGGAAGCTGAGTTACGTTTCCTCGTCCGATGTTGGTCCGAGCCCGTCTTATTTCTGTTTTTCTGATAAGACAAATCTATTCTATGTCGTCAACGAGGTAATGGAGTTTCGGGGGCAGTTCGGGGGAGGTCTGTCAACATTCAGATATGATGAAGAGAAGGTCAGTTTTGAGAAGCTTAATGAAATGCTCATTCCCTATGCCGGGCCCTGTTATATCTCAATGTCGGCCGACAGCGGACATCTTTTTATAGCCAATTACCCAAACGGGTCAGTGGCTGTGGTGAAGCTGGGCGACAGCGGTATCCCGGAGACAATCACCGACACAATCCTTTACGTAAAGGAGCAGCCCGACAAGTCGCACGCCCACATGATACTCCATGATCCGGCAGGACGCAATGTCTATGTCACCGACCTCGGTCTCGACCGGATAGTGGTTTACGACTTCGACAGCAAGGAGGGGAAACTGCACCAGCTTGATAATGGCATCACAACCCTTCCCCGGGGGTCGGGTCCAAGGCATTTTGTATTCAACAGCGACGGTTCGCGGCTTTATGTAATCAATGAGCTCGGCTCCAAGATGATGGTGTTTGGCGTGGAGGAAGATCAGGGGCTGAAGCTTCTTCAGACCCTGCCGACAAAGAAGGATGACATGGCTGACAACAACTACTGTGCTGATGTCCATATAAGCAATGATGGCAGGTACCTGTACGGCTCCAACCGGGGAGAAAACAATATTGTCACATTCAGGATATTACCCGACGGACAGCTTGAACTTGCAGGACATTCCTCCTGCGGAGGCGACTGGCCCCGGAATTTTGTAATTGATCCCTCAGGCAGATTCCTGATTTCGGGAAACCAGAAATCGGATCAGATTACTGTCTTCAGGATAGATAAAAGAACCGGGCTGCCCCAGAAGGCAGTCGATTCGGCACAGGTTAAGATGCCTGCCTGCCTGAAGTTTTACAATTAATACCGTTTGTATCTTTCCGGGTATTATCTTCATGCTCTTAAATATTTTTACTAACATTAATACCGGTTTACATTAACGGCATTTTACATGAACAGGAAAACACTAATAAAACAGCTTGATGATAATCAGCCACAGGGATGGGACATCATAGTAATCGGCGGCGGGGCCACCGGGCTTGGAATTGCACTTGATGCTGTCACACGCGGTTACAGGACCATCCTGTTCGAGCAGTCGGATTTCACAAAGGGGACTTCATCGAGGAGCACCAAGCTGGTCCACGGAGGAGTCAGGTATATGGCCCAGGGCGATATACTGCTGGTAAAAGAAGCTCTTTACGAGCGGGGGCTCATTCTCAGGAATGCGCCTCATATTACTGCAAACCAGGAATTTGTCATTCCCGTATATACTTACTGGGATGTATTTCTTTACACGGTGGGGCTTAAGTTCTACGATCTTCTGGCCGGGAGGCTGAGCATGGGGAAATCTTATTTCATTAACCGTTCGAAGGCGCTCGAAAGAATTCCTCTTCTTAAGTCCGAAGGGTTGAAGGGAGGCATTGTCTATCACGATGGTCAGTTTGACGATTCCCGCCTGGCGCTCACAATTGCCGGGGCATGTGTGGAAAACGGAGGAACTGTTCTCAACTATTTCAGGGTAGAAAAGTTGTTAAAGGATGAAAAGGGCCATATTACCGGGGTAGAGGTTAAGGATGTAGAATCGGGGAAAACATATTCAGTAAAGTCGAAGCTGGTCATAAATGCCACGGGTGTTTTTGCCGATCAGATCCACAGGATGGACAATCCGTCGGCAAAAGCGACAATTAAGCCGAGCCAGGGTGTTCATATAGTGCTCGATAATAGTTTTCTTAACAGCAAGTCGGCAATTATGATCCCGAAAACTGACGACGGCCGTGTTCTTTTTGCCATACCCTGGTACGGGAAAGTAGTAGTCGGGACCACCGACACGCCGCTGAATGAAATATCGCTTGAGCCAAAGGCGCTCGATGAGGAGATTGACTTCATTCTCAGGACAGCCGGGAGGTATCTTACCAGGGCTCCGCGCAGGGAGGATGTTCTCTGCATCTTTGCCGGTCTAAGGCCTCTCGCTGCCAATCCCGACAAGCCGGAGGCAACAAAAGAAGTGTCGAGAAGGCACAAGATAACCCTTTCGGATTCGGGACTTCTTTCAATAATAGGAGGAAAATGGACTTCATACAGAAGGATGGCGGAGGAGACGATTGACAGGGCAATAAAAGCCGGGATAGTTGAAAGCAGGGAATGCACGACCAGGAATTTCCGCTTTTGTTCCGACAGTGCAGCTGCAGCTTCGGACCGTCTGAGCGTCTATGGAGATCATGCTTCAGAAATCAGGAAACTTATTGAGGATGAGCCCGGAATGGGTGAACAGGTGCATCCGGGGCTTCCATATTGCAAAGCTGAAATTGTTTGGATTGCCAGAAATGAAATGCCCGGGACGCTTGAGGACATGCTGGCCCGAAGGACAAGGGCGCTGTTTCTGGATGCAAGGGCAAGCGCTGAGGCTGGACCCGTTGTGGCCGGAATAATGGCAAAGGAGTTCGGTTTAAGCAGATCGTGGCAGGAAAATGAGATATCGAAATACAACGACCTGATAAAAATCTATACATAAAACATAACACTACTATAAATGAACAAGTATATTCTTGCCCTTGACCAGGGAACAACGAGTTCCCGTGCAATAGTCTTCAACCATTCGGGGCTTCCGGTTGCCTCCGCGCAGAAGGAATTCACCCAGATATATCCGAAACCCGGCTGGGTGGAGCATGATCCGGAAGAGATATGGTCAACTCAGGCAGGCGTAGCCACTGAGGTGCTTGCCAAAGCCGGACTGAAAAGTTCTGATATTGCAGGTATTGGCATCACCAACCAGAGGGAAACGACTGTGGTCTGGAACAGGATAACCGGGAAGCCCATATACAACGCTATAGTGTGGCAGGATCGAAGGACAGCCGATTACTGCGATAAGCTGAAAGCCGAAGGCGCCGACAGTCTGATACTTGAGAGGACAGGATTGATAGTTGATGCCTACTTTTCAGCAACGAAAGTAAAGTGGATCCTTGATAATGCAAGCGGTGCAAGGGAACTTGCAGCCAGGGGTGAACTTGCATTCGGCACGGTCGATTCGTGGCTGGTGTGGAACCTTACACGCGGAAAGCTGCATATCACTGATGTCTCAAATGCATCAAGGACAATGCTGTTCAATATTCACACCCTTGAATGGGACAGAGACCTGCTCAGTGTATTTGACATCCCCGAAAGCATGCTGCCTGTGGTTAAATCGTCAAGTGAAATTTACGGAAGCACCGAGGGTCAGTTCTCATCCGAGATCCCTGTGGCCGGAATAGCCGGTGATCAGCAGGCAGCCCTTTTCGGCCAGATGTGCATCGAGCCGGGGATGGTAAAGAACACCTACGGCACCGGATGTTTCATGATGATGAACATAGGTAACAAGCCTATCGCGTCGAAAAGCCGGCTGCTGACAACAGTTGCCTGGAAGATAGGGAATGAGACCAGGTACGCGTTTGAAGGGTCTATCTTTATTGCCGGAGCTGTTGTTCAGTGGCTTCGCGACAGTCTGGGTGTCATTACAAAATCGGCCGAGGTTGAGGAGCTTGCCGCCAGAGTCAGCGACAGTGACGGAGTTTATTTTGTTCCCGCATTCGCGGGACTGGGAGCTCCTTATTGGAATCAGCATGCGCGCGGTACCATCGTAGGGATCACCCGGGGCTCCACCTCCGCTCATATAGCCCGTGCAGCCCTCGACAGCATTGCTTTCCAGACGCTGGAGGTTCTTCAGGCAATGGAGAATGATTCGGGAATTGAAATCAGGGAATTGAGGGTCGACGGAGGAGCAACTGTGAACAACAGTCTGATGCAGTTCCAGGCGGATCTTCTCCAGGCGAGCGTCATCAGGCCTGAGATAACCGAGACCACAGCGCTTGGGGCGGCATATCTGGCAGGACTGGCAACCGGATACTGGAAGAATATTGATGAACTTTCGAAGCAATGGCAGATCGACAGGACCTTTGTGCCGGTGATGCCTCACCACAGAACCGAATCGCTTATCAGGGGCTGGAAGCGTGCAATTAAGGCAGCCGAAGCCTGGGCTAAGGAGTGAGAGGAGTGAGCAACGCCGCGAACCGCGTACCGCGTACCGCACACCGCATCCCGCAGCAACCATAAACCATAAACCATAAACCATAAACCAATCAACCCATGAACCAATTCTTTGCTGAATTTTTCGGAACAGCCATGATCCTTGTCTTTGGATGCGGCGTAGTGGCAAACGTTCTACTCAACAAGACAAAAGGGAATAATGGCGGCTGGATAGTAATAACCTTCGGGTGGGCCGTCGGTGTTTTTACCGGGGTACTGATATCTGCCTCTGTAAGCGGGGCTCATCTGAATCCGGCTGTGACCCTGGCTCTTGCCATTGCCCATAAATTCTCATGGGCAAAAGTGCCTTTGTACATACTTGCCCAGGTCCTTGGAGCAATGTTCGGTGCAGGTCTGACCTGGCTGGCATACAAGAAACATTTTGATGCTACCGGGGATGCTGATTCAAAACTCGCCGTGTTCAGTACCATGCCTAACATCAGAAGTTACTGGTATAATATGCTCACCGAGATAATCGGCACCTATGTTCTTGCCCTGGCAGTACTTTACATGGCCGAGCCTGAGGTCGGTCTGGGCGCCCTTAATGCACTTCCGGTGGCTCTGGTTGTTCTGGGTATAGGATTGTCGCTGGGAGGTCCCACAGGTTACGCGATAAACCCGGCCCGTGACTTCGGTCCCAGGATAATGCATTTTCTGCTTCCCATTCATGGCAAAAGGAACAGCGACTGGAAATACTCATGGGTTCCGATAGTCGGTCCGATGATCGGCGCCGCACTTGCAGCCGGGATGTTTCTTATCTTTGGCGGTTAGTGCCTGAAGCAGTGTTTGATATTTTCAGGTTTTCGAACAATTTTTCCGTTAGCTATGTTTTACAACGGAACTATTTTTAACCCATAAATTCAAATGGCTATGAGAAAATTATTACTTCTTATTGCAGGTACGTTTTTTATTTTTGCACAAATGGATGGCCAGCAGCCGGTGTTTATAAAAGGGAGCAAGGTTTTCAATGCAGGACTGGGAGTAGGTACCACGGTTTTTTCGAGCACCTACAACAGGATGGTCATACCTCCCCTTTCAGCTTCGGTCGAGGTAGGGGTTACTGATCATGTTCTTGAAAAAGGTTCGGTTGGTGTCGTACCATACTGGCATTTCTTTCCTACAAATGGCAGTTCTCAAATTACAGGGCGCAGTACACGAACACAATTATCGGAGTGAGGGGTAATTTTCACTATCCCCTGGTTGATAAGCTTGATACATACTCAGGGCTTTTGCTTGGCTATGATATTGTTAATGTGAAGGAAACGGGCGATCCCTACGATAGTTATGAAGATTCTGCCAGTCATATTGCCTGGTCCTGGTTTGTCGGGGGGCGTTACTATTTCCGCGATGAGATCCCTCGCCTGGGTGGTCCTTGATTATTCTTTTTCCGCGTTGAATGTCTTCGAAGGTAAGGATGGTTCAATTTATCCGGCCTCACCCCCCATGTTCACCAGGCACCATGTCATCCCGCATCCCGGTTTTCAATTCCGGGATGCGGGATCTCCTGAATGGGCATGCTTTTTCAAGAATAGCTTATTTATTTCTGCAACACCAACCACTAACCCTCCCGAAGGGTATGTGTCTGTATACCAGATTGGGATCCCTCGCCTAACTATTCCTTGATTATTCTTTTTCCGCGTTGAATGTCTTCGAAGGTAAGGATGGTTCAATTTATCCGGTATCAACCGGCGAGGGATGACAGGCACCCCTGGGGGTAGCATGGGGTGAGGCCGCGGCGAGAGGCAAGGACTTCAAAAAAAAGACAATCTTGCATTTCTCGCCGCGGCCTCACCCCCCCCATGATCACCAGACACCATGTCATCCCGCATCCCGGTTTTCAATTCCGGGATGCGGGATCTCCTGAATGGGTAATGATTATCCAAAACGAGTCCTTTGCCCAGGCAGTGGACAAGCACCCCTGGGGAAGTAGAAGTGAACAAAGAGTAGACTGGTAAGTGTGTCTGTATAATAAAGAAAGCCAGCACCCCGTTTTATCAGCATTAATCAATTATGTTAGTCAAATACAATTTCCAGAGCAGGAAAGTGCGAATGGGTGCTGGCCGAGGTCAAATTTAGAGATAGATGTTTTAATGATTAAGTCAATTAAATAACAATTAAACAAAGTTATTAACAATTGGACTGGTCATTAAGGTACTGCAAGGTCCAGATCATGCCGGTCATTTGCAATGAAAAACGGCTGATAGCTAATGCTCAAACTCACGAATATTTATCGTAAAACGATATCCTGCTTATCGTTTTACAACAATTATTTTACCTGAAACGATATGTTTTTAGGGGTACTTATTGCTTTAGACCTGCACGACTTGCATGACCTGGACGACTTTCTTCTGCAAGAGGGTCCTGAAACGGGAGGGACTTCAATATTGTTAAAAAACTACTGCCAGTCGCAGACGAAGTTTGTGGCTTCCTGCTTCTGTTGTTCTTTCTTCAGTTGTTCTTTTTCCCTGATCTGGCTCTGAATCCTCAGATAGTGTTCTTTGAGCCTTCTGGCGTTTTCCTCGAGTTGTTTTTCCAGGCTAAGCTTGTAGGGGCTTATCCTGACTCCTTTGTTCAATTCCTGTGTTTCCATAGTTGCCAGTTTTACTTTATGGTACCTAATCCATAAGCAGGTGACACATATTAAACGTATAACCTGACAAAATATTCTTAAATCACAGCAATTTATTAATTGCTGCAGCCTCCTCAGTTCCTCAAAGAAAGCCAGCGCCCCGTTTGTTTAGTTGTTAATCAGTATTTTATTGCGCTAAATTCCAGAATTGGAAAGGTTGAAAGCGCTGACCGAAATCAAAGTTAAGAAAAAACTGAGGAATTAAGTCCTTTGTTCAAGTAAGAAAAATCAGCAAGTTATGAACAAAAAAATCCCCTCCGCCACAAACTGAACCGGCGGCAGATTGCAGTAAACAAAAAAGAGGTCAGGATATTGAATCCTGTTTCTACTTCTTCCTGAAGATCAGGTTGAACAGGAGCAGAATTATAATAGCTCCAATTGCCCCGGTCAGTACGGCGGCAATCCAGCCTGTGCCCAGGCTGAGGCCAAGTTTTCCAAGAAGCCAGTAACCCAGAAAGCTTCCTGCAATACCCACAATGATATTGCCAGGAAGGCCAAGACCGCTGCCCTTATAGAGCACGCTTCCAAGCCAGCCGGCTAAAGCGCCAATCAGAAGAGTTACTAATATTTCCATTTTTAAACGGTATTGATGAGAAGTTATGAGTATCACAATTTAAAAAATATTATGTTATAAAACAACAATAAAACCTGTAAAAACATGACTTGTGAAAAACACAATATAATAAATTAAGATTTTGACCGCAATACACTGATTATATTAATCATTGCTGATCGTCATTAAAATTTAACTTATATCATGATGGGAAAATTTAATTCAAAATCCGGATCATTGCTTACAATCATGTTGTTGATCTTTCTTCTGCCGGTATTCCACGTATTGAAAGCTGAACCGAAGCCGAAGGAAAGAAACATTCTTGCAGCTGAAGCCAAAGCCATTGATCTTCCAGGGGCCATTATAAACGATAACACATGGAATAAACTTCCTGGGTATAAGGACCGGCAGTTCTGGGAAGGCCTTTCCGGAAACATCAGGCAGGAGTATATAAAAAATGCCGAGGCATATCTTGATTATGACTGGCCCGTTGTGAAAGCAACCGATTATCTCGAATTCATTCGTTCAGGCGACCGGCGGCAGAGTGTTTACTCTGCCTGCAGCAATGCGCTTATTTCTCTCGTTATGGGTGAGCTGACCGAAGGCAAAGGCCGGTTTCTGGACCAGATAGTAAATGCAGTGTGGTATTACAGTGAACAGACATGGTGGGGCTGGTCGGCACACCTTGGCGCCCGGAAGGCAGGGTCGGGACTGCCGGATGCAAATGAGCCTTACGTCGATAAACTACAATATGCTCACCAGTTACCTGCTGATGGAAACAGATCCTGGAAGAAAAACAGCACAGGTGAACAAGATACTGAATTCGCTGGATAAGTTTCTGAACGGTTATTCCGACGACGGGGGCTGCGACGAGGGTCCTTCATATTGGGGAGCCGCGGGAGCACTTTTATATGAGTGCCTCGAGATAATGAAGGATGTAACTGACGGTAAATTCGATGTGTTTGATGATCCTCTGATACAGAACATGGGAAATTACTTTTATAAGGTAAACATTCATGCGCCTTACTTTATAAATTTCGCCGATGCCGAGGCCGAAGAAGCCCTGGTGGCCGGTTTCTGGTTCCCGGATACAGAAGTTGCAGGAGCAAGAGACAGGGAAGGAAGTATTTCCGGTTTCTTCTTTGGCGCAAAAGGAGGCTTCAATGCCGAGAGCCATAATCACAATGATATCGGCTCCTGCCTGATGTATTTCGACGGGAAACCTTGCCTTATCGACCTTGGAAGGGAAGAATATGTGGCAAAAACATTCAGTTCGCGACGGTATGAAATATGGACGATGCAATCGGGATATCATAATCTTCCGGTTATAAACGGGACCGATCAGAAGGATGGGGAAGCGTTTAAGGCCAGGAATTCGTCTTTTACATCCAATGCCAGGTCAGCAGACTTTACGACCGACATAGCCGGCGCTTATCCCGAAGGAGCAAAGGTACTCAGCTGGATCCGTACCTACACCTTAAACAGGGGCAGGAACTTCGTGATAAGCGATAAGTATGAGCTGAAGGAGGTGACCGGAGCTCCCACCAGCTCGAACCTGATGACTTACTGCAAAGTCACCCAGGTTAAGCCCGGATTGCTGAAATTTGAGGGTGACGGATTTACTTTGAATATGACATATAATCAAAGAGTGTTAACACCGGAAATTGAGTACATAGAGATTACTGACCGGACACTGAAGAGATACTGGCCCAACGGAGTGACAAGGGTAAGAATGAAGGTGAATAATCCGGGATTGAAAGGGAGTATCAGCATGGTTTTTACAAAGGGATGAAAAAGACTCTTTCGAGAAGAGTCAACGCTCCGAAACTACGTGATTTTCAAACCGTAAAAATCAATGCAATTCAGTCCGAGGATTTTTTGCCGTACTTCATCCTGCATTCCTGATATGTATTCTTCAACGATATTAATCACTTCCCGGTATGCCCTGCTGACAAGGCATACCGGCCAGTCGCTGCCTATCATCAGACGACCGGGTCCGAAGGCATTGAAGACAACATCGAGGTAGGGACGAAAATCCCCGGGAGTGTGGTTAAGCCAGTCCGCTTCAGTCACCATACCGGAAAGCTTGCACCAGACGTTGCTATTCTCTGAAAGCATCACGATGTCATCTTTCCAGGGATCTGTTACCCTGTCCTTAATAAGCGGCTTGGCGATATGATCAACAACGAACTTTTGTTCAGGGAACATTGATACCACGAGCCGGGCAACCGGCAGATGCTTCGGAAAAAGAAGGAGGTCGTAAGTCAGATTGTATTCTTTTAAAATACTGATCCCTCTAAGGAAGTCATCACGAAGCATGAAGTTATCTTCAGGCTCGTCATGAACAACGTGGCGCACTCCGATGAATTTTTCCGATCTGCTGAATTCATCAAGTTGCTTTCTTAAATCACTTTCCGAACACAGGTCAACCCATCCTACCACACCTTTTATGAGATGGTGGTTTTCGGCGAGGCTTAAGAGCCAGCGTGTCTCCTCCGTGGTTTGCCTGGCCTGAACAGCTACCGATCCGGCGAATCCGGCTTCAATCAATGCGGGTTCAAGATCGTCCGGAAGCCGGTCGCGTTTCAGGATTGACATCCGATCGTCGATCCAGCCATAATCAGTTGCATTATATTTCCAGAAATGCTGGTGTGAATCAATCTTCACTGTTTGAATTTTAACAGTATCTTCAGATGTTTATGGGGTTCCGCTTCAAGCATTTCAAATGCCTTCTGGGTTTCGGAAGGATGCATGATGTCGGTCACAATGGCATCAGGTTTAAGGGTTCCCCTGTTCATATTGTCAATCGTTTCTGCAAATTCACCGTGTGAAACCCGTGAAGTCATTATTATGCCTTCTTTCCAGATCAGTTCTTTCATTACTATCGGTGACGGCTCTGATGACAGACCAAGAACGCAGACGGTACCGCCGCCCCTGATTGACTGAATGCATCCTCTTACCGGATTTACCAGACCCGGCAGATCCTTTGTGTGTCCTACAGCTTCAAATGCAATATCAACGCCTTCTCCGTCTGTAAGCTCTTTAACTTTGTCGACTGCATTCACTTTTAAAGCATTGATTATATGAATATCGCCGTATGCTTTTTTAGCAATGGCAAGCCTTTCGTCAAGAATATCGACCATTATCACGGTATTCTGTGTTTTGGTTCTCAGCGCCTGAAGAATACTCTGTCCGACCTTACCGGCGCCCCATATCACTACCCGGTCGCCCTCCTTTACTTTAGCCCTTTTGCAGGCATGAAATCCGATCGAGAGAACTTCGATCAGGGCAGCATGTTCATCGGATATATTATCTGTAACTTTATAAAGCATTGTCTCAGGGACTTTCATATACTCGCTGAAACCGCCGTCGAGATCAATGCCGACCAGCTTCAGGGTTGTGCATGCGGGGTAATGATGCCTGAGGCAGGCAGGGCAATGACCACACCATATTATGGGATCAACTGCTATCCTGTCGCCGGGCTTGTGATTTTTGACATCGGGTCCGGTTTCAACAACAGTGCCTGCAAACTCATGTCCCTGTATAAGCGGCAGTGTGGTTCGAGGATGAAATTCTCCCATAAAAACATGCTGATCGCTACCGCAGATACAGGCATAGCTGACTTTGATCAGAACTTCATTGCCGCTGATCTCAGGAATATCAGCCTGTTTCCACTCGACTTTCCTGTATTGCGTCAGAACAGCCGCATTCATCTTTTTCATATTTCCGGTATTTATTTTACTGTTGAGGTATTCAAAGGTAAGGATAATCCCTGTCAATAAGTTTGTTCTCAACCATCTCCTTCCAGAAGTCCCCCGGAATTACACATTCAACCGATTCAACATTTTTTTTGACATGCCCTGGATTTGATGTATTAAGGGAAACACTTATTACTCCCGGAGGAGTCAAAGCAAACCGGACACATGCGTTTGCCGGTACTACCCCATGTTTTCTGCACAAGGAAAAGAATCTGTCTCTCCATTCAAATTTAGCCCTGGTTTCCTCAGAATCTGGTTTAATCCTTACATAGTCGAAAAAATCACCGCCGGTAAGGAAACCGGCGTGAAAAACAGCTGAATTGATAATGACGGTTCCTTTTTTCCTGAGTTTCTCCATGAAATCTAGCAGGTCCCCAGGGTGCCGGTAGATGGTCATGCTATTGGCAAACATCACCCAGTCGAGATCAACTTCATCCGCAATCATCCGGATAGTAAGCCAGTTCTTGGCCCCGACTCCGATAGCTTTTGCCTTTCCCTCCGATTTCAGCGCTGACAAAGCCTTGTATGCATCAAGGATATTTCTGAAGCGCTTATCAAATTCTTTACTGTTGCCGGCTGCGGCAAGGTATTCATCCGGATCGTGGACTGACAGCATCTGAGGCTTATACGTCCCCCCAAGGAGTTCGTTTCCCTGTTCCATGCATTCCACGATCCCCTTGTAGCTGATACTCTGCCTGGCATCATGATTTATACCGATCCAGACACCTTTCTCAAACAGGGGTTCCGGACCCGTAAGAGGTGTACGGAGCCAGCCCAGCTTATTACTGATGATAATATCCTCTGCGGGCACTTCCAGTTTTCCCAGTATCCCGCCGAGTTTTTCAAGAGCCAGTCCTGCGCCGTATTTGCCGGCACTGTCGAAGACAACCGGTTTCGGAACGTGAGTAAGGCATTCCCTGATAATGGCGGTTTTAGTTTCATCGCTCAGAGCAGAATAGAGATTTCCGAAAGCGCTGGTGCCGAATATTATCTGGGGCAGCCTGATTCCGGACTTGCCGGCAGGTGTGTGTTCCATTGTACTTCTTTGAATGCAAGATAAAAATTCTTTGGGAAATTGTGATTTTGAAATATGTGAGTTTCGGGAATGACCCCCTGCTTTTGTGCCGTTTTGGCATGTCAGTTCAGATTTGGCACAATAAATGCTGAAACTTATTCCGGGTTGAATATTAAAAAACAGAGAAATGAAGAAATTGTTATTTGTGTTGGTTCTTGTCTCCGTTGGATTACTGGCCTATCCTCAAACCAGGGGAAAGATGATGCCTGTAACCACATCATCAAAGAAAGCTTTATCGTTGTATAATCAGGCTGTTAAGTATTACGATGCTGTAAATATCGACAAGGCACTGGAAACTTTTAATGATGCTTTGAGGGAGGATCCCGATCTGTTCATGGCAAACTATCAGCTGGCGCTTTACTACCTGATGAACGAGTCGCCTGAAAATTTCAGGAGATATTCAAACACTGCCATCAACTGCAAGGCAAAGCTGAGTGAAGGGGAGGAGCTGCTGAAAGAAGCGCTGGTAAGGCTGAGGGATGGATCGGAGGATGTCACCGACCTTGGCAGGAAGCTTGTGGACATGTATCCCGGCGATCCGGCTTCATACAACCATCTTATTTCTTTTCAGTCCATTACCGGCGAAATTGAGGAGATGGTGGAGACCATTCTTAAGGCAATGACAGTGTCGGGTGATCCTGCACCGTTTTACAACCAGCTTGGTTACGCTTACCTGAGCCTGAAGCAGGAAGAAAAGGCAGAAGAGGCGTTCGACAAGTACATCGCGCTTGATCCGAAGAATCCGAATGTATATGATTCAAAAGGCGATTATTTCATGTATGTGAAGCAATACGACAAGGCTTATGAATCGTACATGAAAGCCCATTCGATCGATCCCTCATTCAGCGAGGAAAAAGCCCGGATGGCCCAACAGCTTTACGAGCAGGAGAAAGGACGGAGGCTGCAGGTAATTCCGATGTAAAGAAGACCTAAGACGGAAGACAGAAGATGATGTGTTAAGGCATGGAGGCGTGACGGACTGACTGCCAACTGTTGTCTGCCAACTGCCCACTTCTTGCAATCCCTGGGCAGCCTTATGCTGATTACTTTTCAGTGGCTATGCCTCATAAACTTCCCGATGTTACGGACCAGGACCAACTCCACCAGCCGGGGGAACAGGGGCTGAAGGATCTTCGTTAGTTTGCCGAGAGGCGAGAGCGTTGTAATGAACCTTCTCTTTTCAATGCTGCGCACCACTGCCTCGGCAACCGATCTCTGCGTCATTACACCCCTTCCTGTGCGCTTACTGATGGGGATCCTGGAACCATCGGCCGAGATGGTCTCCTTACCCGGATCGTTTTCGGTGTAACCGACATATACCAGTCCGACATGAATTCCCGAATCCATTTCCTCTATCCTTACTGATTCGGCCAATGCCCTGAGCGACATCTTCGCGGCACTGTAAACTGACTGGTAGGGAAGACCCCTGATGCCCGAAACACTCGAAATGAACACCAGACTACCCTTTGAATTACGCAGATGCCTTATCGCCGGGATGGTGACATTTGCCGTGGTGAATACATTGGACTCAAAAATGGTACTGAATATAGCAGGATCGAGATCAGCCAGGTTTCCCCGCATCGACAGACCTGCGTTGTTTATGAGGATGTCTATGGTACCGAAAGCCTTTATCGCTTCATCAGTAAGGTATTTGCCTCCTTCGGTTGTCGAGATATCACAACAAACACCCGTTACATCGGGGGTGATCTGCCTGATATCAGCTTCAGCTAACCTGAGGCGCTCCTTGTCCCTGCCGCTGATAACGACCTTTGCTCCCCTGTGAGCGAGCTCCGCGGCAATAGCTTTTCCGATACCGCGTGCTGAACCTGTTATAACGGCGACTTTCCCGTTAAGAGGCGATCCGTTTTTTAGCAGTTTAGTCATGACGGTAAAAGGGACGGAACAAAGTTTTCTTTAACTCAAGAATCGAAAGGCGCAATCTTGACCGCTTTTTTCTGGGCTGTGAGCGCCAGCCATGTGGCCAAAAAGCAGTGATCCTGAGTCATGGCGGTTTCAGTCCGGTTGACCACATCGTCGACCAGTTGTTCCCCGTAGGGCATGTACACCTGTGAGCAATCGAAGTACAAGGTTTCCTTGTGGTTAACAAGGAAAAGATGGTTTCCTCCCTTTCTGCCTGCTATGTCGATGTATTTCCGCATTTCGATGTAACCGTCGGTTCCGAGGATGAATGTCCTGCCGTCGCCCCATGTTGCGAGCCCGTCGGGAGTGAACCAGTCGATCCGGATATAGCCCGATGCATTGGGACTTCTGACTATCATATCTCCGAAATCCTGATAGTCCGGGTACTTGGTTGTGTTGAAGTTACCGATCTGTGAAAGGGCCACTTCAGCCTTTGTGGATCCGGTGTAAAACAGGAACTGGTCGCACTGGTGCGATCCGATGTCGCAAAGTATTCCTCCTGCTTTACCGGGTACAAAGAACCAGTCGGGTCGTGTTGACGGGTTCATCCTGTGGGGGCCGAGGCCGATAGTCTGGACTACCTTGCCGATAGCTCCTTCGCGGATAAGTTCCCCTGCTTTTACCGATGCCGGGTTACCGAGACGTTCGCTGTACATGATCGAATAGATACGGTTTGTCTGTTTCTGTATCTTCTTAACCTCCTTGTACTGGCTTAGAGTGACAATCCCGGGTTTGTCGGCCATAAAATCCTTGCCTGCCTTCATCACCCTGACGCCGAGCGGAGCCCGGTCGACGGGGATCGATGCGCTGGCAACCAGCTGGACTGAGCTGTCCTCAAGGATCTCTTTTTCGCTGCCGGCAACCTTCACATTGGGGTATCGCTTTGTGAAACCCTTCAGCAGATCAGGTTCGATGGCAAACACTGAAACCAGTAAGCCTCCGCCGCCGATCAGGGCATCGGTCATGCCATTGATATGGCTGTGGTTGAGGCCTATTACCGAGAATCTTATTGAATTGGACGGTGCGGGTCGTCTTTCGGGCTTAAGTATTACCTCTTCCGGACTGGAAGTGTTGTACAGGTTCCTTGAGAAGATCTCCGGAGGGAACACAGACAGGGCCGAGAGTCCTGTTGCTGAGGCCAGTGACTTTCTTATGAATGAGCGGCGGCTGGTAAGCATGATCTTTAAGTTGAATGGTTGAAAGGGTTACTCAAACTTACAAAAAAATAAAGAAAACCGGATGATAAGGGATTATCTGTGGCCAGATATCCACTTTACCTATTGCGGAGTATATTTCAGGCTTTCTGTCTGCTTGCTTCCTCAGAAAATGATTCGTCTTCAAAAGTTACTCTTCCATGGATCAGATCATCAAGAGTTATTGAATTGAAGTAATTATAAATCAAGTTGTTAAGTTGTTTCCAGAACCCGCTGGCCTGACACCCTTCGCTCAGGTCGCAATGGTAGTTGCCTGAAATACATTCGACAACGCAGATCCCCGGTTCAAAAGCCCGGTGGATGTCAAAAATTGTTATCTCCGACGGTTTGCGGGTAAGTATGTATCCGCTCTTTTTCCCTTTGGCATTGCTGATCAGTCTGGCAGTTTTCAGGGCTTGTATAATATGATCAAGGTACTTAACCGACAATGACTGGCTGGCAGCAATATCTTTCTGAAAGACCCCTGAGTCGGGCTTGGCTCCGGCAATTTCGATCATAGCCCTTAGTCCATATCGTGTACGGGTACTGATTTTCATCTGGAGATTGCAAAAGTGTTCTCAGGAGTAAAATTAATCATAATGCTGAAACTTACGGAGATCTCGTCTTTTACTTTAATTAGTCCGTTAAGTTTTTGAGGCGGGGGTATATTGAAGTCTGTAAGTTTAAGCGTTTCTGCCCCTTTTATTGTAGAGTTATTTCCACAACTAACAAGCTCGCAGTCAATTGAGTATTCCCTGGTTACTCCGGCCAGTGTGATCCCCACATTATATTTTAAATGGCTTACACTGTCGGTATGTTTTTCGTTACTGAAATCAATGAACCTGATGGAGATATAAGGAAATCTGCTTTCCTGCATCTGCTGAAGGAAATCCTTGTACATATGGGGATTGCTTGCTTCAAACTCCCGTACCGGGATAAATAGCTCTGTCCCGTTCCATAATAGGTTGTTTCGCGGAATGCCGACCTTGTCAGGTGCGGGATTTTTAAATGTGAAGCTGAAGCGGTTTACATTTGATTCACCAATGATGACGAGGTAGCTCATACACGTCGGGGTATCTTCCTTTCCGTTGTTTTCAGGATGCGACGAATATATTACTCCCCCGGTATGGAGGAGTAATAAAATCGTTGGTAATATCCTGAATAACTGTTTCATGTCAGAAAGAAATTGCTGCCTCGGCCATCATGCCTTTAAATCCTGCCTCTGATCCAAACAAGGAATCAAATCCATTATAATCCTGATTGACATATTCAAGTTTAAGAAGAACACTTTCGAGCATGTTCCAGCCGGCGGCTGCCTGAAATCTTGTAATATCCTGGTCATTCTTGTTCCAGGCCCTGTTATACCGCATGCCGCAATAGAATTGTTCATCATTTCCGAAGCGGTATAAACCTTCTGCAGCATACTGGGAGAGCTCCACGGAAGAACCGGCCAGCGAAGTGCCGCTCATTTTCTCAAATGTCCCGAAGACTTCGAATCCCTTGTAACGGGTAAACAGGTTTGCCATGAATGCGTTATTTCTGTCTGTAAAGCCGGGGCTCCATGATCCCGAAATGTGATTTTTTGTAATATCGACGTCATTTGCACTGTTGGTTACCCTGTTCATAACCAGGTAATAGCGCGATCCGGCCCTGTCGCCATTATAAAGCGATCCAAAGTGATGATTGGGGGAATGGTATCCTGAAACTGTAAACCTGAGACGCCAGTCATCTGTAACCTTACTGTCGTAACCCGCCTTCCAGTAGAAAGCCAGTTCCCGGTGAGTGTCGTAGGCTGTATATCCCGTTGAGGGACTGTATCCTGCCAGGGCGGGCTTTAGTGATCCGGTTGAAAGGGCGCCCATAAGAAGCAATCCTTCTGAACGGAACATGAGTTCAGCCGCGATCTGGGTACTGAAGGCATCAACAATATAATTACCCACAAAAGGATTGGAGATAACGTGACCATTGTCGGAACGCCTGAAATGGGCATCTCCGAAATTGATATCCATATCCCCGACCTTAAGTGTAAGATAGTCCATGGCCCGGTCAAGCCGGTCTGACTTTATGAACGGGAGCTGGTCGATTATAAGGTATCCGCCTTTAACCCAGGTTTCATTATGATGTCGCGAGGACAGATATGTTGTAAGATTGACTTTAATTCCGGGAGCAAGGATCGATTCTATTATCATATTTGCTGTGGGAAGGTTGAAACCTGTGCCAAGTGGTATGAGGGCGCTGTCGGCATGATGATTGATCATCTGGTATTGCATGGCAAAATCGGCACCCAGCCTGACCTTGAGTTTCTCAAAGTCCTTACCGTCCAGCTTTGACTCCTCAAATTGTGCGGATACCGCTACTGAAAGCAGTGCGGCAAAAAGCGATAGGGAAATTCTTCTCTTCATTTATGTATAATTATTTGTTAAGCGCCGAAAAAATTGCATTATCTGGTGGGAGCTCAAATGAGAGTTCAAATGAGACGGTCACATCGTCGCCGGTTTTAAGGGTTCCCAGTAATGCAGTGGGAGCTTTGACCTGATAATCACTCATCCTTACAGGTTTTTCACCCTTTATGTGAAGTTTGCCGCCTGCAATGTGACCATCCACGGGAACTGTAACCTGCTTCGTAATCCCATTGATTGTGAGCTCACCCGAAATTGTTGATGAAAATTTCCCGTCACTTACCTTGAAAGCCGATTGTTTTGCAGATGAAAAATGGATTTCCGGGTGTTTTTCAACGTTGAGGGCATTGTGGGTTTTGTTTGTCATGATTGAATTGTCGCTTGTTATTGAAGCGGCTTTGCATTTAAAGAGAACCATGTCGATCACGGGTACGGAAGCTCCATCGGTTGAGAGCTTCATATCAATGCTGAACTCTTCTGCTGCCTCCTGCCAGTCGTGAAGGTTGGATGTCCCCCTGATACTGACCTGGCTTTCTTTTTTTATCAGGACAGGACTCTGTCCTGATGCCGCCATGCAAAAGGTCACCAGGAATACTGCTGTTAAAATGTTTCTTATTTTTTTGATTTTCATGATACCTATATATTAATACTATAAATCCTATTAAAATAGTAGGATAAAAGTATGTGAAAATATTAACACTGAAAAATATCAGGAAAGGATATTTACGCAAATGTTGTAAATATCATACCTGGTACTGATTTAATGGGAAAACTAAAAATATTCAGAACCAATTGAACGGAATTTTATTATGCACCCGGGCAGTTAAGTCAGGGCTGTACGTGCTTTCTGAAATTCATGATCGATTACTGAAAAACGATTTGTTATGACCTGCTGAGTGCTTTTTCTCCGAAAACTGGGTGCCTTTCAGCTGCCATCATCACGATTCTTTTTGCCATCTGTCCGTAAGAATAGTTGCCAGCTTCCGCTGCGAGGGCAAAACTGGTATCAAAACTGATATCGTTATTGGGATTTATATCGAGGAGGTAGAATTTATCGTCGCGAAGCCTGAAGTCGAACCTTGCATAATCGAGGCAGCCGAATCCGTGCCACGTGGCCAGTGTTTTTGATTTCAGTTTTTTATATAGCCTTTCGTCCAGCGGTGCCGGGATCACGGTTTCTATCTTTTCATAGTGGCCCGATCCGGGAATGAACTTGGATTCATAGGTGCAGAGACGATCGCTGGTAAAGTATTCGGTTTACAACAAGTAACCAGTAACAAGCAATCAGGGGGCAGGAGGCGAGGGGCAGGAAAGCTCTTTTTTCCTTTCTTCGGTCTTCCCTGCCCGACTGACATCAGTCAGGCGGGTGTCTTCCGGCAAAATATTCTTGACTCACATACATCTGTTTCTTACCTTTAACATATAACCGGGAATAGGATAATCCGTTGCTTAACAAGTTTTTATATGGCACATGAAG
>DIWB01000039.1 GCA_002428385.1 Bacteroidales bacterium UBA6117 | reverse complement strand
GTCATCACCCATGCCGGGCGCACAAACATAAAGACTGAACTAACCCTTCAGTCTTTTTTTTGATATTTATGTTATCTTAGATGATGCGGCCTGTATTCTGTTGCCTGCACATAACAATCAGGCTGATTGATAAATAACCTAATAAATCAGATCTCATGAGATATTTATTTACACTTTGTCTGGCGCTCCTGTTTACCACGGCAGGCGCTCAGGTTACCCTCGAAACCGAAGTCACGACAGACCTCGGCAGGGTTCAGCTTCCGTATAACAGGCTGGTACATTCCGCCGGACAGCAGATATTCTTCGGCGACGACGGGCTGGAAAACCATGCAATGGATGTTGCCCTTTCACCCGACAACCGCTGGATAGCAGTGATGGAAAGAACAAGCATTGTTTTTATTGATACCCGTTCCGAAGAGGTAAGGTTCGTTCTTAAAAATAATTTTCACCCGCTGCTGAGAGGGGCCAACAACACCTATTCCGGAATCCAATGGTTCAGTAACAACGGCAAAACGGAAGTCTTCTGGAGTGTCGTAAACAGGGAGGACCGGTCTTTTGTGGCATCAGCCTCATGGGACGGTACAGTGGCCGAATTTTCAAAACTTACTGAATATAAGAGCGATGACCAGGCCGACATGGCTCTTCCTAATGAAATCCTTATAAACAGGGAATCGGAACGCTGGTTCCTTTATGTGGTTCTCAACGGCAATAACAAAGTTATAAAGCAGGATCTCGCCACAGGCGATACAATATGGGTTGCCGATCCGGGAGTTGCACCTTACGGTCTTACATTGGCCGCGGGCAAACTCTATGTAACCAATTGGGCAGGACGGACTCCTCTACCCGGCGACACTGAGGTTGCAGGCGTTCCATGGGGACTGGCACGTGTAAATAATAAGGCAGGGGGAAGCGCCAGGGAAGGCAGCGTAACAGTGATTGATTCAAAGACTGGCGTTAAACTGAAGGAAATCCTTGTCGGACTGCATCCTAATGAAATCATATCCGACAGCCATGGCAGATTTGTCTACCTGACCAACTCCAGCAGCGACAACGTAATGGTTATAAATACTCTGATCGATGAAATAATGGAGACCATCAGCGTCAGGCTGCAGCCCGGGATAAATCCGTTCTTCGGTGACTCTCCCAACGGCTTATGCCTGTCGGATGATGAGAAATACCTGTATGTCGCAAACGGAATGGACAACGCCCTGGCAGTGATAAGGCTTGCCAAAAAGTCGGCAAAAAATGGCCGTGGAAAAGCCAGTACCATTACCGGTTTCATACCTACGGGAGCTTACCCCTCGGGTATTGCTGCCATGCCCGGCAGCGGCAAACTCTATGTTGCCAACCTCGAAGCAGCGGGAGCCAGGCAGCCCTCAAGCGCCAGCGCCACAAGCAATCCCATCTACAATTCACATAACATGCTTGCATCTGTTTCAGCAATTCCTTTTCCTGACAAGCGAACCTTAAGGTCGTACACTGATACGGTTATTGCCCTAAACGACCTGTCGCGGGCTTTGCTGGCAAGAGAAGTCCCGCGAAACGGAGTAAGCCCCAAAACAGTGCCCGACAGGATTGGAGAGCCATCCTTGTTCAGGCATGTTTTGTATATAATCAAGGAAAACAGGACTTATGACCAGCTGCTTGGCGACATGCCACAGGGAAAAGGAGATCCCGGATTATGCACCTACGGAGCCAGCGTAACCCCGAATACCCACCGCCTGTGCGAGGAATTCCTGCTGCTGGACAACTTCCACGTTTCAGGAAAATGTTCTGCCGAAGGACATCAGTGGACCGACGCATCGATAGTGACCGACTATATTGAAAAGAATATGAGAGCCTGGTTCAGAAGCTATCCCCATGTGCAGGAAGACGCCCTTGTATATGCCCCGACAGGATTTATCTGGGACAATGCCCTGAAGCACGGAAGGACAGTCAGGATTTATGGTGAAGCTTCCTCTCCGGTTTTTGAATACAACATGACCTGGACTGATGTGTACAATAAATACAGGAACGGGGAAAAGGTTCCATTCAGAAACGTAACCACAATTGAACCTGTAAGGCATATACTCTCACCAACCTATCCTTCGTATGGCCCGCATGTTTTTACCGACCAGATGAGAGCCGATGCTCTTATAAAGGAACTTCACGGGTATGAAGCAATGCCCGGCGACGCGATGCCTGAACTGATGGTAATTGCCCTGCCAAACGATCATACCGCGGGTGTCAGGCCCGGAGCCCCAACCCCCAGGGCAATGGTGGCCGACAATGACGCCGCCCTCGGAAGGATAGTAGAAGCATTCAGCAAGAGCCGTTTCTGGGAAAACACTGTAATTTTTGTTGTTGAAGACGATTCACAGGGCGGATGGGATCATGTATCCTCATACCGGACAGCGGCCCTGGTGATCAGCCCGTACTCGAGGCTAAGAAAGACAATCAGCACCTATTACACACAGCCATCGATGGTAAGGACGATCGAACAGATTCTCGGAATGCCTCCCATGAACGTCCAGGATGCCATTGCAAATCCCATGGCCGATTGTTTCGGAAACACCCCCGATCTGACTCCTTACACGGCTCTTCCTTCGAATATTCCTATCGACGAAATGAATCCGCCGCTTTCTTCCCTGAAGGGTAAGGCTCTCCACTATGCAAAAAAGAGCATGCTCCCTGAATTCGGCAAAGTCGATTCCGGAAACGACGACCTGCTGAACAGGATCCTTTGGTTCGCGGAAAAAGGGAACCAGCCCTATCCTTCAAAATACGCCGGTGCTCTTAGGTCCGAAAGCGAAGCTGATGATGAGCCCGAAGAATAGTCTTAATAAAAAATACTCACGATATGTCAAATCCGTTGATGGAGCACTGGGATACCCCCTGGGAAGCTCCTCCTTTTCACCTGATTCAAATCCCTCATTACAAGCCTGCAATAGAAGAAGCAATTAAGATTGCCCTGGATGAAATTGAACTGATCACTGCTAATCCCGATCCTCCGACTTTCGAAAACACAGTTGCTGCACTTGACAGGTGCGGTCAGAAACCGGGAAGGATCTCATCCATCCTTTTTAACCTCAACAGCGCTGAGACATCAAAGGAACTCCAGGCGGCCGCTCAGGAAATATCGCCTCTCCTGACAAGGTTCTCAAACGACATCTCAATGAACGGTGCGCTATTCGACAGGATAAAGACGGTACGGAACTCAGCTGATTCTGCCGGTCTGACGATGGAGCAGAAGATGCTTCTTGAAAAAAAATACCGTGGTTTTATGCTTGGAGGTGCGGAGTTGAATGACCATGACAAGCAGAGATTCAGGGAGATATCGGAGGAGTTATCAAAGCTGACACTGAAGTTTGAAGAAAATGTCCTTGATGAGACCAATTCATTTGAACTGCATCTTGAAGATCAGGGTGATCTCGAAGGCCTTCCTCCCGGTATTGTTGAGATGGCGGCAATGGAGGCAAAAGAACGGAACATGACCGGCTGGGTATTCACCCTTCATTACCCCAGCTACCTGCCTTTCATGCAGTATTCCGAGAAGAGAGATCTTCGGGAAAAGATGCTCCGGGCCTATGCTTCAAGATCATTCCGGAACAATGAAAAAGACAACAGGGCGCTGGTGGCACGGATAGTAAATCTCCGGCTCGAAACAGCGCGATTGCTTGGATTCGCGAACTTTGCTGAAATGGTTCTTGCCGATCGGATGGCCGAAACACCCCGTAAGGTAGAGTCATTCCTCGACGATCTATATTCCGCATCACATGAAGCAGCAGAAAGGGATTACCGGGATATCGCCGGTTTCGCAGCCGCGATGGGCCACAATGGCAGGATTGAACGCTGGGACCTGGCATTCTGGTCGGAAAAACTCAAGAAAGAAAAGCACCAGATTGACGATGAAATCCTGAAACCCTATTTTCCTCTTGACAAGGTCACCAGTGCAATCTTCTCGCTTTGCAACCGGCTGTTCGGACTGAGGTTTGAACGAAGCAATTCGATCCCTGTCTACCATGAAGAGGTAATTGTGTACGAGGTCTTCGACAGGGATGATTCCCTTTTGTCAATACTCTATACTGATTTCCATCCCAGACCGGGAAAGAACGGAGGGGCATGGATGACAAGCTACAGGGACCAGTGGAGAGATGGCGGGCACAGAATAATCCCGCTGGTATCGATCGTGGCTAATTTTTCGAGACCAACGCTTTCAGATCCTTCCCTTCTTACTTTCGGAGAGCTGACGACTTTTCTTCACGAGTTCGGACATGCTCTTCACGGTATGTTGTCGGACTGCAGCTACGAAGGTCTTTCAGGGACAAATGTTGCGCGTGACTTCGTGGAACTTCCTTCGCAATTCATGGAAAACTGGGCCTTCGAAAAGGAATGGCTCGACACCTGGGCAATCCATCACAGGACCGGAGAAAAGATTCCGGCTGAGCTTATAGCAAGAATAAAGGATGCTGCAACATTCAACGAAGGATACGCTTGCAGCAGGCAACTCGGATTTGCCCTGCTCGATATGGCATGGCACACAATCACCGAACCTTTCACCGGCGACATAAAGGAATTTGAAGTCAGGGCCATGAACAGGACCGAAATGTTTCCCGTCGACAGCACGCTGAATATGAGCTGTTCATTCACCCATCTTTTCAGCGGCGGATATGCAGCAGGATATTATGGCTATAAATGGGCTGAGGTGCTCGACGCCGATGCCTTCAGGCACTTCAGTGAATCAGGGTTGTTCAATCCCGAAGTGGCGGATTCCTTCAGGAAAAATATCCTGGAAAAGGGAGAATCTGAAAGACCTATGGACCTGTATATCAAATTCAGGGGCAGGGAACCCTCAATGGATGCATTCCTGGAAAGAAGCGGACTTAAAAAACCCGGAAATTAATAAATGCATTTCATGAAGTACTGTCTGTCATACACTATGGGCGTAAGGTTTTAACAGTTAAGGAATATTTAAAACAAACATTAACTTTGGCTTAACGTTGCCAGACTTTTATGCCAGCTACATACTATTATAATTCAATTATTTAACATAATAAAATGATTCTATTCTTCGAAAACAGGTCAGGAAATGTAATTGCCGCCGGAACAACAACCGATTTAAAAAAAGATGATGTTGAAAAGCTGGTATGGCTGTTCGGCGAAGCCAGGTTGCTTCGTAAAAACAGGCTTGAGGGGAAGTTTGTGGGACCCAGAAAGGAAATGATCACTCCGTGGAGCACCAACGCCGTTGAGATAACCCAGAACATGGGAATCGGCGGAATCACAAGAATTGAAGAATTTTTCCCTGTCAAAACAGACAATCCCGGTTTCGATCCTATGCTGCAGGCGCTTTATGTTAATCCCGGCCAGGAACTTTTCACAATTGACCGCGTGCCCGATGAGATTGTCAGGATTCATGACATCAGCGCTTACAACGAAAAGGAAGGACTGGCGCTTAACGAAGATGAAATTACATACCTTGAGGGACTTGCAAAGTTTCTCGACAGACCTCTTACCGACAGCGAGGTATTTGGATTCTCCCAGGTCAATTCAGAACATTGCAGGCATAAAATATTCAACGGGATATTTGTTATTGACGGTGAAGAAAAAGACTCGACTCTTTTCCAGCTTATAAAAAACACCACCCATTTCAACAGGAATAAGGTTGTTTCCGCCTACAAGGACAATTGTGCCTTCCTTCAGGGACCAGTTGCAGAACAGTTTGCTCCGGCATCACAGGACAAACCCGACTATTTCACAGTAAAGGATTTCGAATCAGTGCTTTCACTAAAGGCTGAGACTCATAACTTTCCGACCACAGTCGAGCCTTTTAACGGTGCCTCCACCGGTACCGGAGGAGAAATAAGGGACAGGATGGCCGGGGGCAAGGGTTCATTTCCCATTGCGGGGACTGCAGTCTATATGACTTCTTACCCAAGAACCGACGGACCAAGGCCCTGGGAAAAGGCAATTCCCGAAAGGCCCTGGCTCTACCGCACTCCGGCTGACATTCTTATAAAGGCATCAAACGGAGCAAGCGATTTCGGCAATAAATTCGGGCAGCCTCTGATCTGCGGCTCTGTTCTGACATTTGAACATTTCGAAAAACTTAAGAAATACGGATACGACAAAGTGGTAATGCTTGCAGGAGGCATCGGGATCGGAAAAAAGAAAGACTCTGAAAAAGATGTCCCGCAAAAAGGCGACCTGGTAGTCCTGCTCGGAGGCGACAACTACAGGATAGGAATGGGTGGTGGCGCAGTCTCCTCGGTTGAGACCGGGAAGTACGACAGCTCAATAGAGCTCAACGCGGTTCAGCGGGCCAATCCCGAAATGCAGAAAAGAGTATATAACGCCATAAGGGCATTGGGGGAATCTGAATCAAACCCGATTGTATCGATTCATGACCATGGAGCCGGAGGACATCTGAATTGTCTATCGGAACTCGTCGATGCCACAGGCGGAAAGATAGATATCAGCAAGCTTCCGGTGGGCGACCCCACCCTGTCGGCAAGGGAACTGATAGGTAACGAATCGCAGGAAAGAATGGGTCTTGTAATGCGATCCGCGGATGTCGAAGAGCTTCTCATGATAGCAGAAAGGGAAAGGGCTCCGATTTACATTATCGGTGAGATCACCGGCGACCACCGGTTCACCTTCTACAATGGGAAAACCGGCGAAAAACCTGTCGATCTTGAGCTTGAATCACTTTTTGGCAATCCGCCCAGGACGGTTATAACAGATATATCTGAAGAAACAGAATTCAGCAGTCCCGAATACAGTGCCAGGGAGATTCCCGAATACATTGAAAAAGTTCTGCAGCTTGAGGAAGTTGCCTGCAAGGACTGGCTGACCAACAAGGTTGACCGGTCGGTTACCGGTAGAATCGCCAGACAACAGTGTGCCGGACCGCTCCAGCTTCCGCTTAACAACCTTGGCGCCATCGCACTCGATTACAGGGGGGTCAGAGGGATGGCAGTGGCTATCGGACATGCACCCGCTGCCGGACTTCTCGATCCTGAGGCAGGTTCGGTACTGTCGATAGCCGAAGCCCTGACAAACATTATCTGGGCACCGCTGGCCGACGGGCTGAAAAGTGTGTCACTTTCAGCCAACTGGACCTGGCCCTGCAAAAACAAGGGTGAAGACGCAAGGCTTTACAAAGCGGTTAAGGCGGCCGGAAAATTCGCCACTGATCTTGGGATTAACATTCCCACAGGAAAGGACAGCCTTTCAATGACACAGAAATACACCGATCAGTCGGTTCTTTCACCCGGGACAGTTATAATATCCGCTGCTGCAGAGATCAGCAACATCAGAAAGATTGTCGAGCCGGTCATAGTGAATGACCCCTATACCAGCCTGATCTATATCGACATGAGCAGGGACGGATTCAAGACAGGCGGAAGCTGTTTTTCGCAGGTGATGAACAGAATCGGAGGAGAAACCCCTACCGTTGCCGATCCGGCTTATTTTGCAGAAGCATTCAACACGGTCCAGTACCTTATAAATAATGGCAGGATACTCGCAGGACATGATATTTCGGCAGGCGGTATGCTGACCACCCTCCTTGAAATGTGTTTTTCAAATACTGAAGGAGGAGCTGCAATCGATCTTTCAGCGCTTAATGAAACCGATACGGTTAAAATTCTCTTCAGCCAGAATCCGGGAATCATCATTCAGGTAAAGGATGTGAACGAAATAGCTGAGATACTGCTCGAACATGGCATCTCCTACCTTGCAATAGGGCACCCCGTCAATGGAAGGACTCTTAAAGTAACCAGCAATGACGAAACCTGGTCCTTCGACATCGACCGTCTAAGGGATCTGTGGTTCCATACTTCCTGGCTCTTTGACCGCATCCAGTGTGGCAGCGAATCAGCCAGGGAGAGATATGAGAATTACGGTAAGAGTCCTCTCAGATTTGACCTGGGAAGTTATCAGGGCACCTTCAAGGCGCTTGGAATATCTCCCGACCGCAGGAAAAAGTGGGGCACAAGGGCAGCCATAATCCGTGAAAAAGGAGTCAATGGCGACAGGGAAATGGCCTATGCCTTATGGCTGGCCGGATTTGATGTGAAGGATGTTCACATGACCGACCTGATAAGCGGCAGGGAGACCCTCGACGATATGAATATGATTGTGTTTGTCGGTGGTTTTTCCAACTCCGATGTCCTTGGCTCTGCAAAGGGCTGGGCAGGAGCATTCAAATACAATGAAAAGGCGCGCAAGGCTCTTCAGAATTTCTATTCGAGACCCGACACCCTGTCGCTTGGAGTATGCAACGGGTGCCAGCTTATGGCTGAGCTCGACCTTATCTATCCCGAACATAAAAAGAAGGTGAAGCTTCTTCACAACAAATCAGGGAAATTCGAATCGTCGTTTCTGGGAGTGAAAATACCATACAACAATTCAGTAATGCTTGGGAACATGGCAGGAATGGAACTGGGTATCTGGGTGGCGCACGGCGAAGGGCAGTTCAGCCTTCCAAATCCTGAAGAAAAATACCACATCGTACTCAAATACAGCAGAAGTACTTACCCGGCAAATCCGAATGGGTCAGCTTATGATGTGGCCGGGTTGTGCTCTGACGACGGCCGCCATCTGGTAATGATGCCTCACCTGGAAAGATCATTCTTCCCGTGGCAATGCGGATACTATCCTTCAGAGAGAAGACAGGATGAAATCACGCCATGGATCAAAGCATTTATAAATGCGAGGCGTTGGATTGAGGCAAAGGTCAGCGCGTCATTGGAGTGAGTATCACCGAAACCAGTTTGGTGTCGATACTCTCCTCCTTGCTGCTGTTCATTGCTTCCTTGGGCAGAATTTTTTCACTTATCACCTGGAGACTGTATTCCCCGGGTTCTGAAAAATAGAACGATCCGGCATAGGAATCAGCCCTGAAATACGGGAATGAAACTTCTTTGGAATCAAGTACCACCCTGTCGATTGCGGGATCAACTTCTATAAGCTTGTCGAGAAGACTTATCCTGACAGAGTTGATGTAGCTCAGATCAGTTGTATCCCTGGTTGCACTTGAAAGCCATACCTTGTAGGTTCCCGGCTCCGACACAACAACCTTCCATTCAGCAGTATTGCTTGCAGGATTGTCAGCGTCACTGTAGCATGCAGCATCGTCGAGACTAAGTGCAAAAGTGCCGTCTGATTCCTGTACAACAGCATTTTCCGATACTTTTAACTTCGGAGATTCGCTCCCGCACGACCAGATAAACAGCATAAACAGACTAAAAAGGGTAAAGATTTTTCCTTTCATATTATGGTATTTTTTGACTAACAACCTTATTAGAACGTAATATTAACATTTAGAGTATGCATTCAGTTCTCGAAAAATGCAAATATAGTACCAACATTTTGCATGCAAACGAAGAAGTTATTAACAATTTAAGTAAAATGGTGATCATAAGGATGCTGCGGACTCTCTTACTACCTTTTTTTTATGCCGTGATGGATTTTTTTTTAGCGCCGGTGCATCAGCAATTGCTTCTGCAACCAGTTCGGCAATATCCACAACCCGGGTACTGGTTGCCTGTGCAAGGGTCTTTTTGCACAGGGGGCAGGCAGTAATGAGCGAATCAGGGTCATTTGCAGTCAGTCTGGCCGTGACATCCTCAGCAATTCCGCGCCTCTTGTCGTGACTGAGCATTATGTTGCCCAGGCTGCCGCCGCAGCATAATGAATTCTCATCATCATAACCGGTTGGCTCCAGTGTTGCCACATGCCTGATAACTTCCTTAGGCTCCTCATACACTCCTGAACGCCGGCCGAGTTCGCATGGAGTGTGGTAGGTGACCCTCTTCTGAAGGAAATTCATATTGACAAGACCTTCATCGATAAGGTTTTTTATAAACTGCGAATGATGAAGAACTTCGACATCAAGGTAATAGCTCTCCCGGAACACCTTATAGCAAATAGGACACGATGTAACCAGGGTATGTGCACCGGATTTCCAGATAAGCTGAGAGTTAAAGTTGATAAGTTCCCTGGCTTCCCTGTCATTTCCTGCCAGCATCAGGGGTCTTCCGCAGCATGCTCCACCATCCTCGTCAATGAACGACCAGTTAAGTCCGGATGCATCCAGAATCTTCACCATGGCTTTTTTGATCGATGGAGTAAGATGCGTCATGCACCCGGCAAAGTAAAGCACATCAGCTTTCTTCGATACAGGTGCGGGAAGAAAGTCATACGATGGTTTGTTATCCTGCTTCGGGGCAGGCACATTCAGCCTGTTCCTGAAATATCCATTCCAGCTGTTCTCGTACACACGGTCATTTTCTTCGATTCTCCTGACGATCATCCTTATTGGAGATATCTCAATGCCAACCGGGCATATCTGGTCACACCTGCCGCACATCAGGCAATTGTGGGCAATATCATGAATGTAATCACTGTTCCTGATTCCCTTCATCAGATATGTCGCCTGAATTGTGTGGATACCCGCTGAAAAACCAAGCTGGCAAACATCGATGCACATTCCGCAGGAAGAGCATGAGTGCACTTCCACCTCGGAAAAGCTTCCTGGCTTGTCGCCGGTCCTGATTCCTGAATTTCTCATAAATATCAGGAACAGCTCAGTAGGTATGTGAAGGTATCTTGTAAGCGGAAGCAAAACGAAAAATGTGCCAAGCGACAGCGAATACAGCCACCAGAAAGGATAGGCAAGTTCATTCGCAGGAAGAAAGGATGCAAGGGCAGCACCGAGGTTTCCTGTCAGAAAACTGCCTGTCCCGTAAGCCCCGCTGGTCAGACTCTCTGCAATCAGGCGGCTTGGAAAAATCAGCCACAGGGAAGTAAGTGCAACTTTGTCGAGGGGCTTGAGCTTTGTTGTCTTTTTCATCCCGACAACCCTTGAAAAAAACCTCTTTGTCACTGCCAGAACCAGCCCTGAAAGGATAAAAGCCAGGATAAGGTCCATTAAAAAAGCATAGGAAGCCTCGAAGAAGGTCTTTCCATGATCGGGACTGAAAAACTTGAAGAAGATGGCCTTGTATGGAGGGTTAAGATGCCGTTCCCCGAATATATCGGCCTCGATGGTTCCGAAAAGTATCAGAAGAAACCATCCGAAGGCAAGGCTCATATGCATGTAACCCAGGCGGGGATTAGACTTTAGTATCTTTCTGTGTATAAGGCTTTCGAGAAATATCTCCTTCAGGCTCTGTCCAAAAGCCTTACCGAAGAATCCCCGCTGAAGCCTCAGCTTGTCGGGCCTCGAAAGCTCCCTGAACCATATCACGCTCCGGACTACAGCATAGATGAGTATGAAGTAAAGCCCGATATTGAACGGTATGATGAATGGATCAAAATTCATAGCCTTCATTTTTCGTGAACGCCTGTTTTGCCAGGAATACCACATTTCTGGTGTTTACACCTCTCGGGCAGACGAGAATGCATTTCCCGCAAAGCATGCACTTTCTGATCTTCTGCCTTACCAGATCATTCTCACCCCTCTTTAAAAGTATATGGATCTCCCTCAGACTGAATCCTGTGAAATTCCCGGTTGTACATGCAGCCGAACAGCATCCGCATTCGATGCAGAGATTCAGACTTGGCTCCCTTTCGAGAATGTAAGAGACAATGCTGCGGTCGTTTGCATCATAGTCGATTACACGGGCCTTCGTAAGGGAAAATCCGAATTTCTCCATTTTACTTTCTTCCTGTGTTCAGATAATTGACAATCTCGGTAACCGCGCTCCGGGCATGGGAAATGGTCTCGGTTATATTCAGCGGAGCAGTGCATGCTCCTGCATAAAACACTCCGTTTACATTACCCATATTGGTTCCAAAGTGATGGTCGGCCGGCTTGAAAAACCTGTTCTCTCCCATTTGGAGATTTGTCTCCTTCGCAAGCCTGACAGCATCTTCCGACATTTCCATCCCCGCCATCAGCACAAGCATGTCGAGCTCCATTTTCAGGGGCCTTCCCACCAGGGTATCCTCGACTTTTGCAACCAGACGGTTGTTTATGTTTACAGCTACTTCCGACACTTTCCCGCGGATGAAACCAACTGAATACTTCTCCTGGGCTTCCTTGTAAAGTTCTTCATACAGGGCGCCTCCCATCCTCATATCCATATAGAAACAAAAGACCTTGCTGGCCGGAAAGATCTTTTTTACCTCTATGGCCTGCTTCACAGCAGTGACGCAGCAAAGCTTCGAACAGTATATATTGCCGACTTTCTCATCCCTCGAACCCACACAATGTAAAAATCCAATCCTTTCAGGCTTTTTACCGCTGACCAGTTTAACCTCTTTCTTTCTGAACATTGCTTCAAGGTCGGCTGATGTAATTACATTTTCATAAATGCCATAGCCGTACTCTTCCTTTCTTTCGCTTTTGAAAAGGTCAAAGCCGGTTGCCAGCAAAAGGGCATCGCCGTTTATCGTATCTCCGTTTCCGGTACTTACCGTGAACTCGTTACCCTTATGGATAAATCCTGTTACCTGTTGTCCGGTAAGCAACCTTATATTCTGATGGGAGATCTGACCTTTGAGATATTCGAGGACTTCATCGCTGCTGCGCCGGTCCGGGAAAAGATGGTACCAGTCCCTGAGATGCCCTCCCAGATCCTTTCCTTTCTCAATAAGAGTCACCGACATCCCTGCCCTCGCAAGACGACCGGCCGCTTCCATACCGGCCGTTCCCCCTCCTATCACGATAACATGAGGATTCATCTCAGGAGTTTATCAGATTTTCCGGAATCGGCATCTGCCTTCCGTCCTTGGTCTTGAATTTATCGCTGGGATCAAATTCGATGCCCATCTTCCTGAGAAGCGGCTCCGACTGAACCATGTGGAATTGAAGCCCGAGGTCCCAGGGGTTGCGTCCCATAACCAGGCCGGCAAGTTCCTCATAGGTAAGAATTGGGATCGACTCCCCATTTTCCCCGTATGTTAAACCCTCCATTTCCTTTATTGTGTACTGCCACTTATCCATGAACATATTGCATCCCGGGCAGTTGGTAATAACCAGGTCTGGCTTGTACGGTTTCATTGATGAAAACTTCTTGACAGTATTCGACAATGAATACCCTCGGTTTGCCTGAACCAGGTATTGCCTGAATCCGAAACCGCAGCAATGTCTTCTTTCCGGATAATCAACAATCTGACCCCCCCACGACTCAACCATTCCACTCAGTACCTGAGGAAATTCTGCTCCACCCACTCCATATTTAGGGAACATCTTGGAATAGTGGCATCCGATATGTTCCACGACCCTCAACGGTTCTCCCGTTAATTTATTAACAAGGGGATACTTTGCCCTGGCGGCTATTTCGTCGCGGAACTTGTATATGATATCACTTGTATGAGCAACATTCTCAGGCAGGTCAAATTCCCTTCCGGTAGCCTTGTACAAGAATTCCCTTGTTTTCTCAAGCTCTTCGGGAAAATGCTTCCAGGTCTCCAGTATCTCTGTGTAGATGCCGAAGGAGGTTACGCAGGAGACTGCGACATTTTTGTATCCGGACTCCTTCATTAGGGCATAATGGCGTGCGACTACTGTCTGGATAGTCGAGAAAGGAACCACATCACCATGGTAACCAATTCCGGTACAGGTAGTATGCGACGGATTCTCGTACACATCCTTCCCCAGAACATCACGCATCAGTTGCAGGAAAAACTGTTCCGAGCCCGGGAAAAAACTCTGCCTGATACACGATCTCACATAAAAGAAATGATCGTCTGCAATTTCTTTCTGGTAATCGCGCCAGACTCTTGTATTTTCTTCTTGTTTCATGCTGAATTATTTGGATCAGAAGGTGTGTTTCTTATTTGCAGCTGTATATGTCTCAATGAAGTATTCATTGTCGATTCCTTCCTCATCGTATTGAAGCCCCATTTCCGAGGCCTTTTTCCTTGAGTGGGTCTCAATGGTCTCAAACATCTCTGTCCCTCCGGTTACCTCAAATATCTTCCTGAGTTCTTCCTTTGCGTCTTCCGGGATCTTTCGCAAAGGTCCGGCTCCCAGTTCGTTAATCTGACCTCCGAGACGTTCGTATACATCATAGGTGTTTTCGAGAATATACTTCCAGATCGGGCCCTGTTCAAGATGCATGTCGGGCCTTACAGCATATGTGGCAACGCAATATCCGTATTTGAAAATGTTCTCACCAACAGTCCTTTTGATTACAAACTGCTGTCTTCCCTTTTCAGACTCCGTGAAGAATCCCAGGTTCTGGGAAAGAGTCCTGAGTGCCATCACCACAAGAGCCGGGGTGTTGCCTCTCGGACATCTCGTCTTGCACGACATGCACTCCCCGCAATACCAGATTGTCTCTGACTTGAGTAGTTTTTCAATTTCCTCATTGTCACCCTTCTGGACGGTATCAACAATTTTTCGAGGGTCATAGTCGTAGAATTCGGCGGCAGGACAAATTGCTGTACAGATACCACAATTCATGCACGCTTTAAGACCTTCCACAAACCTAATGTCCTGCCTTAAAAGTTCCATGTAGTTTTCCATTCAGGATTTCCTTAATTAAATCAGGGTCTGTTAATTCATTAACAACAAAAGTACCCTTTTGAACTCAGGCATATAAGAGGTTTAAAGCCTATTTTTCAGTGAGTATAAATACGTACAGAAAGGCAGGGGGCGGAGGGCAGAGGGCTGGTTAAATAATTTTCGTATTTTTGAATTATGAAACTCATAGCTGAAAGCGGCGGAACCAAAACAAACTGGTGTGCCGTATCCGGTTCGGAAGAGACCGGAATCGTTCCAACCATCGGACTCAATCCCAATTTTGTATCGAAGGAGACAATACGGGAGGTTGTGTCGCTCGAAGTCCTGCCGGCATTGAATAATCCACCTGTTGATGCGGTCTGGTTCTACGGTGCCGGCTGTGCGGGTGAGGCTATGTTGCTTAAGGTGGCGGAAGCAATCAATTCAGCTCTGCCAGGTGTTAAGGTATATGTTCATTCCGACCTGACAGGAGCTGCACGGGGTTTGCTCGGTAACAGGGCAGGCTACATATGCATGATCGGCACCGGATCGAACTCAGGGTATTATGACGGCAGAAATATCACTGCAAATGTTCCTCCCCTCGGTTTTATCCTGGGTGATGAAGGAAGCGGAGCCGCCCTGGGCAAGAAGCTGATAGCCGATTTCCTCAGGGGAATTATGCCCTTAGGGCTTGCAGATGAATTCAGAGCCATTTACGGGGCCGAAAAGGATGAGATTGTGTCCAACGTGTACCGGGGTGTGTTTCCCAGCAGGTATATAGGAGGTTTTGTAAAATTCCTCAAGGATCACATCGAGAAACCCTACTGCAGGGATCTTGTTGAAACTTCTTTCGGGGAGTTCGTGAACAGAAACCTGAAGCTTTATCTTTCCCCGCCCGATACAGGAATAGCTGTTACCGGATCAGTGGCCTGGCATTTCAGGGATATCCTGGAGGATGTCTTCAAAAAGAACGGCTTTGAAATCTCTTCTGTCAGTCAGGACCCTGTTGAAGGACTCATCCGGTATCACAGGGAAAACCCGTAAGCTATTACTCTCATAATTATCTGAATATGTCAAGCGTAACTGAATCAGAATCCCATTACCACGATCTCGAGAAAATGCCGGTACTGGAATTGCTCGAATCCATAAACACCGAAGACCAGAAAGTACCCGTAGTTGTAAGAAAATCAATCCCCGAAATCGCCAGGCTGGTCGAAGCTGTGGTTGCAAGGATGAAGAAGGGAGGCAGGCTTTTTTATATCGGCGCGGGAACCAGCGGACGTCTTGGCATTGTTGATGCATCCGAGATACCTCCCACCTTTGGACTCGATCATGGTTATGTGATCGGACTGATTGCAGGAGGCGACAGGGCAATCAGAAAAGCGGTGGAGATGGCTGAAGATAATGAAGAACTGGGCTGGAACGACATACTGGCCTTCAATCCCACACCCTCCGATGTGGTAGTGGGAATTGCTGCCTCCGGAACAACGCCCTATGTAGTCGGAGCATTGAAACTGGCCCGGCAGCATGGGATATTCACCGGCGCAATTACCTGTAATCCCGGAACCCCGGTCGCTGAGAATGCCGATGTGGCAATCGAGGTGATTACCGGACCCGAATTTGTCACCGGAAGCACCAGGATGAAAGCAGGCACAGCCCAGAAACTGGTTCTCAACATGATCACTACTTCAACCATGATAAGGCTGGGAAGAGTTAAGGGAAATAAAATGGTAAATATGCAGCTTACCAACCAGAAACTTATACGGAGGGGAACAAAAATGATATCCGACGAACTTGGACTCGACCCGGAAACATCAAGAAAGCTTCTGCTTCTTCACGGATCAGTAAAAAAGGCTTTTGACGCGTACACGGAAAACAACAATGTAACCACTCATACTCAGCACAATGAGTAAGACAAGCAACCATCTGGATATACTCTGCCAGAGGTATCCTGCCCTGTCAGGACTAAAAGGCAGTATCGCCGAAACTTCAAAAATGATTGTCAAATGTTATTCAGGAGGAGGTAAACTGCTTGTCTGCGGAAACGGCGGAAGCAGCGCCGACGCCGAACATTTCACGGCGGAGCTTATGAAAAACTTTGAGAAGGAAAGACCTCTCGATCAATCACTCATTGACAGACTTTGTGAAATATCTCCTTCAAGGGGCAGGTTCCTTGGCGAAAAATTAAATCATGCACTGCCTGCGATATCCCTTCCTTCAAACACTGCTCTTTCAACAGCAATAAGCAACGATACCGGACCCTCGCTTGTTTTTGCCCAGCAGGTTATAGGCTATGGAAATGAGGGAGATATTCTGATCGGATTGAGCACATCAGGGAACTCCGTAAATGTAATCGACGCCTGCATCACAGCCAGGGCACTGAACATGAACGTGATCGGGATCACAGGACAGACGGGGGGCAAGATTAAGCAATATTGCGACCTGCTTATCAATGTTCCGGAGACAAGGACCGCCTGGGTCCAGGAATTATGTCTGCCAGTCCTGCACACAATATGTCTTATTGTGGAAGACTATTTCTACGGCAACTAAAAAAAACAACATAATGACACCGGAATTTCTTAAGGAAGTACTCAAGAAAATCAAAGCGTCAAAAATAGCTGTTGTCGGAGACTTTTGCCTCGATGCCTACTGGTTCATTGATGAATCCAAAAGCGAGATCTCGATTGAAACCGGAAAGCCCACCACCCCTGTCCGGCAGCAAAAGTACTCACTTGGAGGGGCAGGAAATGTTGCAAACAACCTGACCTCACTCGGAGTAAAGGATGTCAGGGCGTTCGGCGTCATTGGCAATGACCCTTTCGGGGCCGAAATGATCGGGATCATGAACTGCAACGGAATCAATACCGGCAACATGCTGGTCCAGGAGAACAACTGGGCTACCCACGTTTACATAAAACCGCACATTGGTGATGATGAACAGAGCCGCATCGATTTTGGAAATTTCAATATCCTTTCTGAGGAGACTTCCGACCGGATCATCGCCAGCCTCAGGGTTGAATTGCACGAGGTCGACCTGGTAATTATAAACCAGCAGGTCCCGTCAGGCATCCACACGCCGTATTTCAGACAGAAAATCACGGATGTAATCAATCAGTTCCCCGACAGAATATTCATAACCGACAGCAGGCATTTCTCCGACCAGTACACGGGATCATTCAGGAAGATGAATGACAGGGAGGCCTCAAGGCTTTGCAGGGTAAACAAGAATCCGGACGAATCAGTTTCATACCCGGAAGTGATACATGCTGCAGAAAGGCTTTACGAGAGATACATGAAGCCTCTGTTCATAACAAGGGGCAGCCGCGGTTCCATTGTGACTGACGATAAGGGAATACTGGAGGTTGAATCGATGATGATCACCTCAAGGACTGATACCGTGGGGGCAGGCGACAGCTATCTCGCGGGTGCTGCTGCAGCTCTTGCAGCAGGATATTCGCTCGGAACAGCCGGCAGGCTGGGAACTTTCGCCGCCGGGGTAACGGTTCAGAAGCTTTTCCAGACCGGCACGGCCACTCCTGAGGAAGTGATGAGCATAGCCGCCGATGCTAATTATATTTATCAACCGGATATTGCAGAAGACATACGACAGGCGAAATATCATCAGGGTTCCGAAATCGAAATAATAACACGATGGCACCGGCAGCCCGAAATAAAATATGCAATCTTCGACAACGACGGTACAGTATCGACTCTCCGCGAAGGATGGGAACAGATTATGGCTCCGATGATGATAAGGGCTATCCTCGGTGACAAATACAATGATGCCGATGAAACTGTCTTTAGTAAAGTGAAATCGGCAGTCGGCGAGCTTATTGATAAAACAACGGGTATCCAGACTCTCAGGCAGATGGTTTACCTTGCCGGACTTGTCAGGGATTTTGGGTTTGTTGCGGAAGGCGATATACTTGATCCTCACGGGTACAAGGAGATTTATAACGAAGATCTCCTTGCTCTGGTAAGAAGAAGGGAAGAAAAACTCAGGCGCGGAGAAATAACAATTGATGACCTGACGATCAAAAATGCCATCCCATTTCTGAAGTCTCTTTATGACAAAGGCATCAAACTCTGGCTCACAAGCGGGACAGATTCTGCAGATGTTAAGCACGAAGCGGCCATTCTGGGCCACGATTACCTATTTGAAGGAAGGATATTCGGGGCAACAGGAAATATAAATGCCGAGGCGAAGAAGATGGTGCTCGATTCAATCCTTGATTCGATAGGAAAAGAAGAAGCAGCATCAATAATCACTTTCGGCGACGGACCGGTCGAAATCAGGGAGACACATAAGCGAGGAGGACTTACTGCAGGAGTCGCCAGCAACGAACTAAGGCGTTTCGGACTTAATCCGGGGAAGCGGACACGGCTGATAAAGGCTGGCGCCGATATCATAATCCCCGACTTTTCACAGGCGGACATACTGCTTGAAATGCTTAATATCAAATAGATGACCAGCAAATTTGACCGGAGCCGGCTGTTCATCCGGAGCCTGGATGACAGGAAAAACCAGATAATATTCCGCGACAAACAGGTGTCCCCCGGATTCAGACCTGAGAACCTGTCTGATGAAGCCTCTGGAATAATCGATGAGACCGCTTCAAGGATTATAAAAGCCAGAAAAGAGAACAGGTCTGTAATCCTTGCTTTTGGAGCCCATACAATAAAAAACGGCCTGGGCCCTGTACTTACAGAACTTATCCGCCGGGGATGGGTGACTCACCTGGCCACCAACGGTGCGGGAATAATACACGACTGGGAATTTGCTTTCCAGGGAGAATCGGGAGAAGACGTAAGGGAGAATGTTGACAGGGGACAATTCGGGATATGGCAGGAAACAGGCCTGTTCATAAACCTGGCTATAACAGTCGGAGCATTTGAAAAACTGGGCTATGGCGAATCGGTGGGAAGGATGATCTCAAGGGAGGGCCTCGACATCCCGGATTTGCAGTTTCTGGCTGACGAAACAGTAAAGAAAATCAAAGAGGATCCCGGATACGCCGCATCAGCTGCCGACCTGTATGAAACGTTGAAGAAGCGCAGGATCAAACCAGGCTTCATGAGTATTCCTCACCCTTTCAAACAATATTCGGTACAATGTGCGGCATACGAACTCGGGGTTCCGTTTACCGGACATCCGATGATAGGCCATGATATCATATACACCCATCCTGCAAACAACGGAGCAGCAATCGGCAGAACAGCGCTGAGTGACTTCCTGAGTTATGCACACAGCGTAAGCAACATCGATGGAGGAGTCTATCTTTCGGTCGGATCGGCAGTTATGTCGCCGATGATCTTTGAAAAATCACTGTCCATGGCTCAGAATATTGTGATCCGGAACGGAAAACACATCGGCGGCCATTTGATTGTTGTTGTTGATCTTGCAGAAAATGAATGGGACTGGAACAAACAGGGGGAACCTTCGCCCGATAACCCGTCCTACTATCTGAGATACTGTAAAACCTTCAGCCGGATGGGAGGAAAAATGCATTACCTCCGGGCTGACAACCGGGATTTTCTTTGCGAACTTTACAATATATTGTCCGCCACCGGTTCCGCCTGAGGAATTAACTGCGGTTCTTCATGTTTAACTTCTCTCAGGCTTTCCATCATGGCTGTAACGCTTCCGTATCTCCATGTTTTGAGGAACAGCCTCAGAATCAGGAGAAGTTGTGTTACCAGAAGCATCAGACTTACACCTCCGTCGGTCGATGGTCTCCATGCCGGCAACATCAGAAAAACAACAAACAACAACAGCATCTGCACCAGTATCAGGCTAACCATAAGCAGATATGAACTCCGAAATTTCCTGAATGTGCGCCTGAGCCCATAACCAATGGCAGCAAAACATGAACCTTCATCCCGCGATGCCCTCCATGCCCTGGAATAGTCTGCAACAAGAAGAAGCACGGGAATTACCAGGAATAGCAGTGCAGCAACTGTTATTGGAATGAAAGGTTTCTGTCCTCCGTCCATATTCTCTGACAATCCTGAAATTCCAATGGGGACAAATATCAGTATCAAAATAATAAAGCCGGCGATAAACGTAAGTACAAATGTTATCCCAAGAAAGGGAAGGAAATTCCCTGCGGCGCTTCTGAAAAACTCCCTTGCAGAAAACTTGCCGTCAGCTTTTCCCAATGTGCCGAACAGTCCACCTGTCAGAAAAGCATTTAGAATGAATGCAACAAGGAAAGTCATGATTAACCCGTTGGCCAGGAATGAAATCAGGATTTTTCCCGTGTTACCCAGATCAGAAAAAACCTCTATGTCAAATCCTTCAGCCAGTCTTTCCGTGATCATGCTGCTGCCAAAGGCGCTGCCAAGGGAAGCCCTCAACGGATAGATAAGCAGGATGCTGAGCAGGAAAAAGGAGAGCCATGTCAAAAGGACAGCCTTCCGTACTATGAATGCACGTTTTAAACCTGATCTTAAAGAACTTATAATCTTCATCATCGATATTTTATAGCAGCATTAAACTAAAACAGAACTGAAAGAATGCAAGCAGCTTGTTTGCAATCCGGTGTACCGGAGTTCGCGATGGGCTCTCTGACATTGAGTTGTTCACCATATTCACATCCATGGTGATCTTGTACCCGGGATCAATCTTCACCCAATCAATCTGGCGGTTACCTGTATAAGTAAAATCCTTGTATCTCTCCCTGCCATCCCATAGCTCAAGAACTTCATCTCCATTGGTGAAATGAATAAGCACTTCAACCGGAAGCATCACCTCTCCCACCCTGTCGATCATTGCAACAGCCGTGTAAAGCGTATCCGTGCCGGTATCTTCATCTTCGGGTTCATCGGTGAAATCCATCCGTCCTTCAGGCTTCCTGTACTTCCTGTTATCGATCTGAGAAACCCTGTAATCACATATTCCGGTCCCGTAAAGGGTCTGGTCAAAAAACCAGTTCATGTCAGGTCCGAATTTATCTCCATGCTCTTTCCTCACAACTTCACTTACCACATTAATGAAATCCTTTCCCGACGGATGGCGGAAAGCCCACTTCCTGTAATATTCCGTGAATATATTGTTCATGGTCTCTTCCCCGACTATGCCGGTCAGGGTATGGAGTACTGTGGCTGCCTTCTGGTACGACAGCATGTAGTATGTTCCGCGGGGAAAATTCCACGAATACTCCTTGTTGGTGGCAATCTGCCTGGCCGGAGACAGCACGTAAGGTAACCTTGCAACCGATTTGTCGGATACTTTGAAAAACCGGTGATCGATCATTCCTGAATTACTGCCGTAATAATGGTCCATAATCCTTGTTTCCCAATAGGTATTCACTCCCTCGTCGAGCCAGGGCTCTTCAAATTCATTGCTCGCGAGAATGCCCATGAAATAGGCATGGCCAAACTCGTGAATCGTGACCATCTCAGGAAGATTTACGAATTCAGGCATTACATCGGCTGATTGTGAAGTGAAAAGCGTCGTATACTCCATACCGGAAGCTCCTGCGCCCATAAGCGGAGGATCAACGATTGTCATGTAATTCCATGGATAAGGGCCCACATTATTTGTAAGATACTCCAGCGCGTTTTTCACTGCCGTAAATTGCCTGTCAACCTGCTCCAGCCGTGATTCCGGAAGCAGGAGGGTAATATCGACATGATTCCATTTATCTGTGTGAACCGTGTAACCCGGCCAGGCTGTCCATGCAAAATCAACAATATCTTCTGCACGGAATACCTGGGTTTTCAATTCACCATCAGCTTTCTCCGAGACCAGCTTGCCGCAAGAACCGGTTATATGGTCAGCAGGCAGTGTTATTTTAACATCGTAGACACTGTGATTGGAATAAAACTCTGAGTGCCCGTGGAACTGATGACAATTCCACTCTCCCTTTCCGGTTTCACCTTCCCGCGCAGGTTCATAGACACCGAATTTAGGAAACCATTGAGCAACAAAATAGAAATCACCTGTAAATCCAGTCCTATTGATATTAGAGGGTAGCTTGGTCTCGAAATCGATGACCACTGCTACTGTATCGCCCGGGAAGGCTGGTTTGGGAAGCATAACCCTGATCACTGTCTTATCATCCCGGTTGCCGTCATCCGGACTAATGAATTCCATTGAGGGCAAAAGGTCGGTTCCATTCTTCATTAGGAAGGATTTTAATTCAATCCAGCCCGGATCCTTGTCCCGTGAACCCGGAGAGCCCCCGGATTCCTTGTTAAATGTGGTCCTGTTGCTTCTGAATGCATTCATATAGAGATGCATCCGGATGTCAGGAACAGTGTCGGAGGTATTGTTAACCCAGAATGCCTCCATGGTTCCGGAAACTGTTTTTGCTTCAGTATCAAGCTTCACATCCATCCCGTAACCCGTAATTCTCTCGCTGAGCGGCTTTTGATCCGCCGGCCGGGCATGCAGGAAAAAGGGGAAAATCAACATCAGGAAGAAAATGGAAGGTTTAATCTTCATATAATCAAGGTTTTTCTAATATTATTCTAAAAGTTTTCCACCCTTAGACGCATGAATAAGGCAGGAGTAACGAAAAAACCCCCGTTGGGGGGAATTTACTGTATGATTGCTTTTCCGAACTAAGGCAGTTTGCCTAATTGGCGGCTTCCTGTTTTGTGAGCGTCAGGGGGATATCTCCCTCAAAATACACAGCCTTGCCTGTCATCTTTTTTTCAGTGTCGGGCCTGAGATAAACAACAACCTCCTGGCCTTCAACAAATACAGTGAATGAAAGAGTATCCTTTTCAACCTTTGCCTTCTCTCCTGCCAGTGTGTAGCCGCTTGTCGTGAAAGATATGGAAGTTGTATACTTATCTTCAGCAAATTTCACATCTATGGTTCCTGTGTTGAATCCCTCAGGTGCATAGGGAGCTTCAAATTTCCATTTGCCGGTATGAGTGGCGTTCGTTGAATTAGTCTGACCTGTCGCTGTAAAAATTGCACAAAAAGCAAAGAGCAATAGAGCAAGAATTCCTTTTTTCATTTTTGTTTTTTTTGGTTGTTTCAAATATAGGAATCTTCAGTCGGATATTATACTGATCGCTGCTGAAAATCCATGTTCATGGCAAATTCTTCAGGAAAATCTTCAGCTTCCGACAGATCAACATATATTGAATTTTCAATAAGTCTCCCGATACGGGATTCAATCTCATCCGATCTGAGGTACTGCAGGGCTCCGATTCCGGCACTGTTGCCGACGGCAAAGATGCGGCCCTCAAGTTCTTCAGGCAGAAGACCCAGGTCAACAGCCGACCTGATACTGATATAATTGCCAAATCCACCGGCAAGATAAAGGGCTTCAACATCCCCGAAACCAATGCCGGCCCGTTTCATAAGTATCCTGATTCCTGAAAATATGGCAGATTTCGCCAGCTGGATCTCCCGGATATCCTGCCGGGTCACTTTGATTGCATTTGCTTCATGGATTACAAACGGATCTTTCATAAATCCAGTTCCATCCACAATCCCTTTCCGTACCAGGTAAGCAACTATGTCGACGATCCCTGATCCGCAAATGCCTGCGGGCGCAATATTCCCGATAACCTGAATTTCTCCGTCATCCGAAAAACCCGATACAGCGCCTGTCACCGCTGCCATGCCGCATGAGATGCTGGCACCCTCAAAAGCCGGACCCGCAGCGGCTGAGCATGCATATACCGTACTGCCGGTTACAAGAGCAATCTCGCCGTTTGTGCCTATATCGACAAACAGATAGTTTTTGAACAAGGGTTTCAGCACAGCCAGCCCTGCAATTATATCGGCTCCGACATATGCCGAAAGACATGGCAGAGTTATCAGATGACCTTCCGGATTGATGTTTATCTTTGAAGAATCGCCCTTTTTAATCTGTTTGGAGGTAAACTTCGGAGTAAACGGCGCCAGCGCTATTGGTACGGGATCTTCGCCCAGCAGCAGGTGAAGCATGGTTGTGTTACCTGCAACAACAATCTTTTCGAGATTACCCGAGACCAGGCCCCTATCGGTCAGAAAAGTGTCTGTTTCAAAGTTTATACGTTCCGTGATTGCGTTCTGAAGTTCCTGAAGCCCTGTATCATTTTCCTGGCAATAAGTGATCCTGCTTATGACATCAGAACCGAATCGCATCTGCGGATTCAGAAAGGAGGCTATCTTTTCAATCGCTCCGTCAATAAGGTTCAAAAAATAAAGGACGACGGTTGTTGTACCCAGATCAATCGCCACTCCAATGGGAGAATTGCTCAGCCCCGGGGATATTTCCCGGTTGAATGGGAAATCCTCAAGGAATTCGGTTTGCCTGACAAGAATTCCGGCTTCATTTTCGCCCGGCAATATAACCTCGGTGTCACTGGTCGGCTTGTACCTGCAGGAAATAACCTTGCCAACACCTGAAACCCAGACAGTGCATTTTCCGCAGCGGCCCCTTCCGCCGCAGGGTGAATAAATATCATATCCGCTTTTTCTCAGAATAGTCTGCAGGGAGATCCCCTCCTCTGCATCAATCTCCCTGACTCCATCGTGGCTTATGCACCTTATCCTGATCATACCAGAAGCCCTTTCCCCGGCCTGAAAATCCTGTATGCCGCCGGCCATATCCGCGTGAGATACTTGTCCTGTTCCTGCCTGACAATAACTGCAAATTCATCAAGCGCATGGTTATTTGCATCAGTCTGGTATTTGTAGTCAAGTGTTCTGAGCAGAACTGCATAGTCATTGTATTTCCCAAGATCCTGGGCAAGCTGATCCAGCCTTTTTTCGAGGCTCCTGACTGCCTTGGGATTCAGAGACCTGAAAAAGAACAATTGATAGAGTAAATCCTTTGTTTTCTTCCTGAACTCGTGAATATTCACATCCTTCGGATTATGCCGGGCATTCAGGTAACAATCTGAAACCAGACTGAACGTTCGTTCCAGTTCTTCCATAAGAAGGCGCGGATCAGGAACTTTCAAATTCAGAAACCTGAGCCTTGACGACGAACGGTGAAGTATATCCTTGATCTTCAGAAGATCTTCCCTGATCCTGTCAGCCGAAGAAGCCGGATCATCATGGATTTCAAGCAGCTGCCTGATTACATTTTCATCCTTCACGCGGGTAAACAGTGCAGGATGCCTCTTTCTGAAGTCCCTGAGCAGCTTCCGGTGCACCGCCGATTCACGCCATGTACTCATTATCCTGCCTGTTTCCCGGAATGCATCGTATTCTCTTTGGAACGAGTCCTCATCAATGCTGCTCCTGAGAAGCTTTATTGCAGCCCTTGCCTGTTTCATCAGCACCCTGACATCATGAACAACCTTCTGGCCAGGGAGCCTTCCCTGGTGAATCATCGACTGGGCTTGGCTGATATAGCCGCAAAGGACAGGCTTGAAATCGGTTGTTGCAATATGACCGTCAGCTGATGGAATCATTAATAGCATATAAGCCGGCTAAAGTTATGTTTTTAGGACAATAAAGCCAATAACCGGATTGCCAATAACCATGTTGACTGATCATTTTATAGTGCCGTCACGCAAAAAGGATTAAATTTGCTGATCGCAATTTTTTCAAATGGGTAAAATAAGTAACGGACAAAAAATCGGGATACTTACCGCGGGAGGCGACTGTCCCGGCCTGAATGCTGCAATACGCGGAGTCGGGAAAACAGCCATTGTAAAATACGATATGAGGGTGATCGGTATCAGCGACGGATATACCGGACTTATAAACAAGGAATACCGGGAACTGACTGAGAAGGACCTTTCCGGTATACTGACTATGGGAGGAACAATACTGGGAACCTCCAGGGAAAAGCCTTTCAAGAGCGATGGCAAAAACAAAAACGACCTCAGAAAACCGGCTCTGATAAAAGAGCACTATGAACAGATGGGACTTGACTGCCTGGTTTGCATCGGCGGCAACGGCACTCTCAAAACTGCCCACCTGCTCTCCCAGGAAGGTCTGAATATTATCGGAATTCCAAAAACCATCGATAATGATGTATTCGGCACCGATCAGTCATTCGGATTCGATTCAGCTGTTAACATAGCAACTGAAGCCATCGACAGGCTCCATTCCACTGCCAACTCCCACAAGAGAATAATGATCATCGAGGTAATGGGACATAATGCAGGCTGGATAGCCCTCTATTCGGGCATTGCCGGCGGAGGCGATGTGATTCTGATACCCGAGTTAAAATATAATGAAGAGAAAATCGCTGAATACCTGATGAACAGGCTGAGGGATAACAAGCCATACTCGATCATAGTGGTTGCCGAGGGTATAAAGATCCCGGTGAAAGAGGAATCAGCGGCACATTATCTGAGCAGAAGGATAAGCGAACTGACCGGACTTGAAACCAGGGAAACGGTTCTTGGATATGTCCAGAGAGGTGGCAGCCCCTCACCGATGGACCGTGTTCTTGCAACACGATACGGATCAGCTGCCGCCGATCTGATTGCAAAACGCGAATACGGAAGAATGGTCGCCCTCAGGGAAAATGACATCACGTCGGTTCCCCTCGCGGAAGTCGCAGGGAAAATCAACCTGGTAAATCCCGAAAACGGAATGGTGGTGAAGGCAAAGAATATGGGAACCAGCTTCGGGGAATGACTCCATAAAAAAGGTTTCTGAATATTAAACTCAACCTGTATGAAGAGAATGATTTTCGTCCGCCATGGCAAGGCTGAAGAACACACAGGATCAAATGATGATTACCTGAGATCCCTGACAGACAAGGGAAAGACAGTTTCAGAAAAAATGGCACGTGTCCTGAAGAAGAAGGAGAAAAATCCTGCCGTAATGGTCTCAAGTCCGGCATTCAGGGCTTACGAGACTGCCGCAATCTTCGCCAGGGTTCTAGGATATGATCCGGAAAAGATCATTCTGAAGGAAAGTCTATATTCTCCTGCTTCATTAAAATCATTTTCCCTGATAACAGGAGAACTTGATGAAAAAACAGATACAGTTATATTCTTCGGCCACAATCCTTCGTTTACTGAAATCCCCAACCTCCTTTCAGTGACTGGTTGCGACGTCCTCCCCAAGAGCGGAATTGTATGCCTGTCATTCCTTACCGATACATGGAAGGATATAAGCCGCGGGAAGGGATCGATCGAGTATTTCCTGAAACCTGATGCAATTATATGAACAAGACATACATCCCAAAGGAAATAAGCTGGCTCTCCTTCAACGAGAGGGTGCTTCAGGAAGCAGAGAACAAGGATGTACCTTTGCTCGAAAGATTCAGGTTCCTCGGAATTTATTCAAATAACCTTGATGAGTACTTCAGGGTAAGGGTAGCCACCTTAAGAAGACTGACCCAGCTTGGCTCAAAATCATTTAATGTTCTGGGATACAGCCCTAAGGCCACACTCAAAAAAGTGAATGAAATAGTGCTTGAACAGAACGCACGATTTGAAAAAGCTTATACGGGCTTAATCCAGGAACTTGCCAGACATAATATCCATATTATAAACGAAAAGGAACTCAACCCCGAACAGTCCGATTTTGTTAAGAATTACTTTCTGAAGGAAGTCCGCAACAGGCTGATGCCCTTTTTATTTGATAAGGACAGCGATTTGCCCAACCTGACCGATGATGCAATTTACCTGGCAATTTCACTGTCGAAGAAAAATGTCGAAAAGAAAAAATTCGCGCTTCTTGAAGTTCCCACCGACGTACTTCCAAGGCTGGTCGTCCTTCCGGAAAAGGATGAAAACAGGTACCTGATATTCCTTGAGGATATTATCAGATTTGGTCTGAAGGACATTTTCTTCATCTTTGATTTTGATGAGATAAGGGCTTATACAATAAAACTGACACGAGATGCGGAACTTGAACTGACCGACGATATCTCCGAAAGCTACATTGAGAAGATATCCCGAAGCATTCAGCAGAGGAAGCACGGAAACCCCGTAAGGTTCATTTACGACAGGGAGATGCCCGGAGATATGCTGAAAATGCTCACCAAACTCCTGAATTTCGGGGCCGACGATGCACTTATACCGGGCGACAGATATCACAACTTCAAGGATTTCATGAGATTCCCCCAGTTCGGCAAGAAAAAGTTCTACTACGAACCGTTCAGGCACATCCATCATAAGGACATAATTCCCGGAAAAAGCATTCTTTCGGCCATTAACAAAAAGGATATTATGCTTTTCTTCCCCTATCATCCCTTTGATCACTTTATCGATCTGCTCAGAGAGGCATCCATCGATCCGTATGTGACCTCCATTCAGATAACTCTCTACAGGCTGGCAAGGAATTCAAGCGTGATCAATGCCCTGCTCAATGCAGCCAGAAACGGCAAGAAAGTAACTACAATCGTGGAACTGCAGGCAAGGTTCGATGAGGAAGCCAACATTCTCTGGGGAAACAAGCTCATGGAAGAAGGAGTTAAAGTGATATACGGGGTACCCGGACTGAAGGTACATGCAAAACTCTGTCTTATCACCCGGTCAAAGGATGAAATACTTCACAGGTATGCGGCTATCGGAACCGGGAATTTCAACGAGGACACTGCAAGGGTCTACACCGATCACCTGCTGCTTACAACCGACAAGAAAATCACAAACGATGTCTTTAAAGCATTCAATTTTTTTAATGTCAACTACAGAAAAGACAATTATTACCACTTAATCCTATCCCCCTTCTTCCTTAGAAACAGGATATCGCAGCTGATTGAAAATGAAATCAAGAACGCGGCAGCAGGAAAGAAAGCCTTTATTTACCTTAAACTAAACAACCTGACTGATCCTGAGATCATTAACCAGCTCTACGAAGCAAGTCAGGCGGGTGTCACCGTGAGACTGATTGTGAGAGGAATGTTTTCAATGGTAACCGGTATGCGGAACCTGAGTGACAAAATAAAGGCAATAGGCATCGTCGACCGCCTGCTTGAACACAGCCGGTTTATGATTTTCTGCAACGATGGTGATGAGGAGTGCTTTATTTCCTCGGCCGACCTGATGACAAGGAACATAGAGCACAGGATCGAGGTAACCTGCCCCGTGTACGACAAGACTCTGAAAAACGAACTTAAGGAGATTTTCGAGATCCAGTGGTCTGACAATGTAAAGGCCAGGAAACTGGATCCGGCTCTGTCAAATAAGCTGGTAAAGACCGGAAGCAAACCTGTCCGCTCCCAGGTGGAGGTTTACAGCTATGTGATGAAAACAAGCGGCAAATGTCCCGAAAAATAATGTAACCAGTGAATATTCCGGCACTCATCTCAGGCAGCGTTGTTATAATAATCTTTTCATGGTATTATTCCATCAGGCAGAAACGATATCACGGGATCCCGCGCTTCTTTGCCTTTGAAAGTATTTTCATTCTTCTTCTCCTGAACATAAAGTACTGGTTCTCCGACCCTTTTTCATGGAACCAGCTGATTTCATGGATTCTGCTTATTCTTTCAGCCTGGTCAGGACTGGCCGGATATTTTACCCTTAAGGGAAAAGGCCATGCGGTCGGAAATTTTGAGAATACAACTGTAATCGTAAAAGCCGGAATTTTTGGACTCATAAGGCATCCTCTGTATTTTTCTCTTCTTCTTCTTGGGACAGGCATCATGATGAAAAATCTATCCCTCCCCTCCATTGCAACAGGTATGGTAAACCTTGTTGCACTATGGTTCACCGCCAGAACCGAAGAAAAGGAAATGATTGAAAAATTCGGCCAGCAATACAGGGATTATATAAGGGAAACAAAAATGTTCATCCCCTGCATTCTTTAATTTACCTCCTGCGCCCCCCCGCTCTGAGCCCTTTGCCTCATAATAATAAAGCCGCATCAGTTTAACCCGATGCGGCTTTTAAGTAAACCCAATCAAAAAATAAAAATCGTTTATCTTGACGAGAGCCACTTAGCGGACTTCTCCGACTCCGGCTTTTCCCTGGAATACATGACATCCACAAGTTTACCGTTCTCATCAATAAGGTACTTCTGAAAATTCCATTTCACTTCAGAATCCATCACACCGTTCTTCTTCTTCTCGGTGAGCCACTGGTAAAGCGGATGCATATCCCTGCCCTTGACCGATATTTTCTCCATCAGCGGGAAGGTCACACCATAATTCTGACTGCAGAACTGCCTGATCTCAGAGGCCGACCCTGGTTCCTGGTTCATGAAATTGTTGGCAGGGAATCCGATGATTACAAGTTCTCCCTCATATTTTTTGTGCATCTCTTCAAGATCCTTGTACTGAGGTGTGAAGCCGCATTTCGAAGCAACATTTACAACCATGACTTTTTTCCCCTTCAGGGAGGAAAGATCGAAGTCTTCACCTTCAAGGGTTTTCACCTTAAAATCGTAAAAGCTTCCGGTCTGAGATAAAAGTGCCATTGAAATCAATAATAATAAAATTGTTAATAAACCTGTCCTTTTCATTTATGAATATTTATACAGTAAACGTACTCAAAGCTTAATTGTTCATTTCGGGCTCTGACCTTATCATTTTATTGTTGTTCCATCCTTAATCTGAATCGTGATGGGCATGGTCATTCCCATTGAGGCAATATCGAGGTTGCCGGTAACTTTCATTGAAGATGTCTGACTGACAAGTTGACCTTCCTTTACAGCAACCAGACATTCCGAAGTTCTCGTAAATGGACCCCTGATGCTGATGTCCATCCCCTGGGTCTGAAGACTCATGATAAATGTTCCGGTACCATCCTTAAGTATTTTGGCACATTCAACTCCGTCAATGGTTTCAATTCCTTCCAGTTTGTTAATGGAGTTGGTGATCGTGGTCTGGGTCATTGTCGCGGTTTTCAGGGTTGATGAGTCGGCAGTGTTCCAGCTGTCTCCTGGTTTCACCGGCTTGTCAGGCATATTTAGCCACATAACTCTAATGAAAAGGGAAATATTATAAAAAGACAGAGAGGCGAAACAGATAACCTCTGAATTAAGAACTACGGAAGGCCTTCACTGGTTATTTAAGTTTGATCTTGAGGACACCGTTTGCACCCATCGAGCCGTACAGAGCTGTTCCGACGTCATCAATGAACTCGATCGACTGGATATACTCGGTGTCGATGTAGGAGATATCCGAAACTATCTTGTCGTCAACCACCAGCAGTACCTCCGGTGTTCTGTCGAACGACTTCAACTTGGTGTTCACAATCATGTTGCCATTAACCCTGACATTATAGATCTCACCTGCAATGGCTTCATATACTGATTTGTATTTTGAGAAATCCTTGACCCGGGCGCCTTCACCCGTTGTTATTGCATCCCTGAGAACACGTTCAGCAATATGTCCGTTGTTCACTGCTTCGTTGAAGTTGGCAGGGTCATCCCTGTAAATAAGATCAATCTTGCAGACTGACACCCCCTTTATCTTTTGTTTTCTGGGGATAAAGCCTGACGCGGATACCCGGAGAACGTCCTTTTTCATGCATTGAATTGAAAAAACACCAGCCGAATCGGTTGTCGCCGTGTCGCCAGCCCTGGATGAAAGTATGGACACATTCCTGAGAGGAATTGTTTTGAAAGATGTTACTACTCCTGTAACGCGTATCTTTTCCTGCGAATATGTAATCCCTGATGAAAAGACTATCATTAATACGATAAGAACCGATTTTGTCTTCATGTCATTCTTTATAAAGTAGTAACAAATATAACAAGAAATCAGGACTGCCGGTACAATTAAATAACAAAGGCGCAAACAATTGAAAAATCCTTATGAAACCCACATGTATCGAATACACAAACGAGTATGTATATAATATTCATGAATGTAGGTTAAGTGTCTGCCGGCAGGCAAGCATCAGGCCTTTAAAATATGAGTCCAGTTTAAAAACACAATT
>DIWB01000016.1 GCA_002428385.1 Bacteroidales bacterium UBA6117 | reverse complement strand
ACTATCTCAACAATGAGTCCGATAGGTCCGCCAGCGCCGTTCATTCTTGTTCCGGCCTCGAAGATGAAATTCTGGGGCAGCCTTGCAACGATGCCGATCATAATGATCAGTGAAATTCCGTTGCCGATACCCTTGTCGGTTATTCTCTCTCCGAGCCACATCACGAACATGGTGCCTGCGGTAAGGATTATTGTTGACGACAGTTTAAAGAAGAATCCGTTGGCAAGAACAAATGCGGTTGCCGGAAGCTGTGCGGTAAGGTTAACCAGGTAAGTCGGTGCCTGAAGTATCAGAATAGCAACAGTAAGATACCTTGTGTACTGGTTCATTTTTCTCCTTCCGCTTTCACCCTCCTTCTGAAGTTTCTGGAAATAAGGGAATACTATACCAAGAAGCTGGACCACAATTGAAGCCGATATATATGGCATAATACCAAGTGCAAAAACCGAGGCCTGCGAGAAAGCACCTCCCGAGAACATGTCAAGAAGCCCCATCAGCCCCTGGGAAGTCTGTGCCTTCAGGGCTCCGAGCTGAGCAGGATCGATACCCGGGAGAGTCACATACTTGCCAAACCTGTATAATGCGATAATGGCTAAAGTATAGATGAGCCTTGCCCGAAGATCTTCGATCTTGAAAATGTTTCTAATGGTCTGAACGAATCTCATGAACTTAAAGTTTTACAACGGTACCCTTCTGAGCTTCTATTGCTTCTTCTGCCGATTTGCTGAAAGCATGGGCATGCACCTCGAGTTTCCTTTCGAGTGTTCCTTTGCCGAGTATTTTTACAAGGTCGTTTTTTGCAACAAGACCTGCCGACCTTAGGACATCGAAATCGATTTTTTCAAGGTTATTCTTATCGGCGAGGGTCTGCAGGGTACTCAGGTTGATAGCCTTATACTCAACCCTGGAGATATTCTTGAATCCGCCTTTCGGAAGACGTCTCTGAATTGGCATCTGTCCGCCTTCAAAGCCTACTTTCTTCGAATAGCCTGAACGTGACTTTGCTCCCTTATGTCCCCTGGTGGAAGTACCGCCTTTTCCCGAACCCTGTCCGCGGCCGAGGCGCTTGCTTTTCTTTACCGAACCCTTGGCAGGTTTTAAGTTACTTAGATCCATTACTGTTGTTATAATATCGTTAATATCCTAAATATTCTCAGTTTTAACCAGGTGTCTTACCTTATCAACCATTCCCAGTATCTGGGGGGTGGCTTCATGTTCAACACTGTGGTTAAGCTTGTGGATTCCCAGGGCTTCGAGAGTCCTCTTCTGCCTTTCGGGTTTTCCGTTTTTGCTTTTTACCTGGGTTATGCGAATTTTTGCCATTGCGGTTTTCATTACTATCCGTTAAACACTTTATCCAGTTTCACACCCCTGCGTTCAGCAATTGCCACTGCATCGCGCATCTCAAGAAGTGCGGCAAACGTTGCCTTAACAAGGTTATGGGGGTTGGAAGATCCCTTCGACTTGGCGAGCACGTTCTTTATTCCAACGCTTTCGAGCACGGCGCGCATTGCACCTCCGGCCTTTACTCNNCCTCCGAACTTGGCAACCTGCTCATGTGGAATGGTTCCGTGAAGGACAGGTACCTTGATGAGGTTCTTTTTCGCATCCTCAATGCCTTTTGCAATTGCAGTGGTTACTTCACTGGCCTTTCCAAGCCCGTGTCCGACGATACCGTCTTCATTACCCACAACAACAATAGCTGAAAAACTGAAGGTGCGCCCCCCTTTTGTAACCTTTGTAACTCTCTGTATGCTAACAAGTCTGTCCTTGAGCTCGAGATCGCTGGTTTTTACTTTTCTTATTCCGTTTCCCATAATATCAGAATTTTAAACCGCCTTCGCGGGCTGCATCTGCCAATGATTTTACTCTACCGTGATATTTATAACCGCTTCTGTCGAAAACCACATTCTCGATCCCTTTTTCCTTGCATTTTTCGGCAAGTGATTTCCCAACGAGTTTAGCCTGTTCAGTCTTTTTGATACCTGTCTGGCCGGCCAATTCCTTTTCCCTTGAACTGACGGAAAGGAGGGTTACGCCATTATTATCATCAATGACCTGAGCATAGATCTGCTTGTTGCTGCGGAATACTGCCACACGCGGTCTTTCGGCAGTTCCGCTTATTTTTTTCCGGATCCTGAGCCGGATCCTGCTTCTTTTTTCCAGTTTGGTTAAAGCCATGTCAATAATTATTTAACCGTTTTAAACACTAGCTGATTTACCAGCTTTCCTTCTAAGCTGTTCTCCGACGAACTTGATCCCTTTTCCCTTGTAGGGTTCCGGCGGACGCAGCGACCTGATCTTTGCGGCAACGTGGCCAATCAGCTGCTTGTCCATACAAGTCAGGGTAATGATAGGATTGCTCCTTCTTTCGGTCCTGGTCTCTACCTTTACCTCCTGAGGAACCTCAAGAATTATGTCGTGGGAATAGCCAAGGCTCATCTCAAGCATCTGACCCTTTGCTTCAGCGCGGTAACCAACGCCCACCAGCTCGAGTTCCTTTTTGAAACCCTGTGAAACACCGGTCACCATGTTTGCAATCAGCGCCCTCGATAGGCCGTGAAGCGATTTGTGGCTCTTCGATTCCGAAGGCCGTGAAAGGATGATGTCATTGTTCACAACCTCAACCTTAATATCCTTGTCAATGCCCTGCTTCAGCTCTCCAAGAGGTCCTTTCACACTGATCACATTGGAGTCGTCAACATCGATGCTGACTCCTTTGGGCAGGCTTACAGGTAATTTTCCTATTCGTGACATTAAACTATCCTCCTATTTAGTATACGTAACACAATACTTCACCACCTACTTTCTCATTCCTTGCCTCCTTATCGGTCATAAGACCCCTGGAGGTCGAGATAATAGCAATTCCCAGACCGTTAAGAACCCTTGGTAAATCGTCAGCTCCGGTGTATTTTCTCAGACCGGGACGACTGGCCCTTTCAATCTTCTTAATGGCGGGTTGCTTGCTTCTCGGATTGTACTTAAGCGCTATCTTAAGAATACCCTGCGGGTTGTCGCCCTCTACCACCTTATAGCTAAGGATATAGCCTTTCTCGAAAAGGATCCTGGCAATCTCCTTCTTAAGATTTGATGCCGGAGCTTCAACAACCTTATGACCAGCCATAATGGCATTCCTGATTCTGGTCAGTAAATCTGCAATGGGATCAGTCATCTTCTATTCTTTCTTATAGTTAATATTCATTCTCTGTTCTACCAGCTGGCTTTTTTTACTCCCGGAATAAGACCGAAGGATGCCATCTCCCTGAATGTAATCCTGCTTATTCCGAACTGCCTCATATACCCTCTTGACCTTCCGGTGAGCTTGCACCTGTTATGCTGCCTGTTGGGATTTGAATTCCTGGGCAGACGGCTCAGTCCGATATAATCACCTTCAGCTTTCAGTTTTGCTCTTCTTGAAGCGTATTTTTCAGCCAGTCTTACGCGTTTTACTTCGCGGGCTACCATTGATTCTTTAGCCATATAATCAGTTTTTAGTGTTTTTGAAAGGTAATCCGAAATGCTTCAGAAGAGACAGGGCTTCCTCATCACTGTTTGCTGTTGTGACAAAAGTCATCTGCAAACCCATGATCTTGGTAACCTTGTCAAGGTCGATCTCGGGGAAGATAATCTGCTCGGTGATCCCCAGAGTGTAATTGCCTCTCCCGTCAAGCTTGGCGCTGATCCCCTTGAAGTCGCGGATCCTCGGCAAAGCAACTGAAATAAGCCTCTCAAGAAACTCATACATCCTGTCCTTGCGAAGGGTTACCATCACGCCGATAGGCATGTTCTTCCTGAGTTTGAAGTTCGAAATGTCCTTTGAGGAAAATGTCTGGACAGCTTTCTGTCCGGCAATGTCGGTTAACTCCTTAACACTGGCCTCAATCAGTTTCTTGTCTGCTATAGCCTGTCCGACTCCCTGATTAAGAACTATTTTATCCAGCCTCGGGACCTGCATAACGGTTGAGTAGCTGAATTCCTTCATTAAGGCGGGGACTATCTCTTCCTTATATTTGGTTTTCAATACAGGTGTATACATTACTTGATCTCCTCTCCTGATTTTTTTGAATAACGCACTAGTTTATTTTTATCATTAAGCCTCCTTCCGATCCGGGTAGGTTTACCCGAAGCCGGATCAACAAGCATAAGGTTTGAAATGTTTATCGGGGCTTCCTTCTTGAGGATACCGCCCTGGGGCGACTTGGCATTAGGTTTTGTGTGCTTGGAAACAGTGTTAACGCCTTCGACTATTGCCCGGTTTTTATCCCTGTCAACATCGAGGACGCGGCCTTTCTGTCCTTTCGACTCACCGGTTATCACAACAACCGTATCGCCTTTTTTAATATGTAGCTTCTTCTGCATTGCTCTTTGTTTAAAAATTAAAGTACTTCAGGTGCAAGAGAGACGATTTTCATATACTTGTCGCGCAGTTCCCTTGCTACCGGGCCGAAGATGCGGGTACCCCTCACCTCGTTCAGGTTGCTCAGAAGAACCACCGCGTTGTCATCAAACCTGATGTATGATCCGTCAGCCCGGCGTATTTCCTTTGTTGTCCTGACAACGACAGCCTTGCTTACCGTTCCCTTTTTTGCTTCGCCAGAAGGAAGCGCGCTCTTGACGCTGACAACTATAGTGTCGCCAACGGTGGCATATCTTTTTTTGCTGCCGCCAAGAACCCGGATACACAAAACTTCTTTTGCTCCGGAGTTATCGGCTACTGTTAACCTGGTTTCCTGCTGTATCATGACTACTTAGCTCTTTCAATTACTTCAACCAATCTCCATGTCTTATTCTTGCTCAAAGGCCTGGTCTCGGAGATACGTACGGTGTCACCTATTTTGCATGTATTCTCTTCATCGTGAGCCATCAGCTTCTTTGTCCTGTTCACAAACTTGCCATATATCGGATGCTTCACCTTCCTTTTGATGGCAACCACGATCGACTTGTCCATCTTGTTGCTGACAACAACACCGATACGTTCCTTTCTGTTATTCCTTTCCATTGCCTGACTAGATTTTCGATTTTTCTTTTATTTCCCTTGAACGAAGTTCCGTGAGAAGCCGTGAAATGGTAACTTTTACCTCTTTCATCTTCTGGGGGTTATCCATAGGGGTGATTGCATGATTAAGCTTCATGCGGACAAGCATGGTTCTTTCCGTATCTATTCTTTCAATAAGATCCGGCGTGCTTAATTCCCTTATTTCTGAAGTTTTCATCTCTGTTTCTCCTTGTTTTATTCCTGTACGTAATCGGTCCTGACAATGAATTTTGTCGTTATCGGAAGCTTCTGCGCAGCCAGTCGGAGCGCTTCCCTGGCGATATCATAGGGCACGCCTTCGGCTTCGATAATAATTCTGCCGGGTGTAACAGGCACAACAAATCCCTCGGGTGATCCTTTTCCCTTACCCATACGAACCTCAGCAGGCTTCTTTGTGATGGGTTTGTCGGGAAATACCCGGATCCAGATCTGTCCTTCACGTTTCATATGACGTGTGACAGCCTGTCGGGCAGCCTCAATCTGGCGGCCCGTAATCCAGCACTGCTCAAGCGCCTTAATGCCGAAAGATCCGAAAGCAAGCTGATTGCCACGCTGGGCGTTTCCCTTCATTCTTCCTTTCTGCGCTCTCCTGTATTTGGTCCTCTTCGGTTGTAACATGGCTCAAATATCTTTTAAAAAAATTTTCTACTCTCTTAAAGCTTACTTCTTTGCCTTCCTTTTCAGGGTCTTGTTCTTGGCATTCCTGGCTCCGATGTTGGGACTGAGGTCTCTCTTTCCGTACACCTCACCGTTGCATATCCAGACCTTGATTCCAATCAGCCCTACCTTTGTATGAGCTTCTCCAAGGGCATAGTCGATATCGGCGCGCAGTGTATGAAGAGGTATGCGTCCCTCCTTGTAAGTCTCGGTCCTTGCCATTTCGGCACCACCCAGACGACCTGATATAACCACCTTGATACCTTCGGATCCCATTCTCATTGTGGAAGCGATCGACATCTTTATGGCCCGGCGGTATGAAATCTTTCCTTCAAGCTGACGGGCTATGTTGTTAGCAACTATGTTGGCATCGAGCTCAGGGCGTTTTACCTCGAAGATATTGATCTGAACCTCTTTCTTGGTTATCTTCTTGAGTTCTTCCTTAAGCTTGTCAACCTCCTGGCCGCCCTTGCCGATAATAATACCCGGCCTCGCGGTATTTACAGTTACGGTTATGAGCTTGAGGGTTCTCTCTATGATTATCTTCGAAAGGCTTGCCTTTGCAAGTCGTGCATTCAGATATTCCCTGATCCTGGTGTCTTCAACGAGTTTTCCGGAAAAATCCTTTCCTCCAAACCAGTTCGAATCCCATCCCTTGATGATGCCTAATCTGTTACCTATCGGATTTGTTTTTTGTCCCATCTGGATTATTTTGATGTGTTTTCGCCTTCCTTTTTCAAACTATCGAGCACCATTGTCACATGATTGGATCTCTTCCTGATCCTGTAAGCTCTTCCCTGGGGAGCTGTCTGGAGCCTTTTCATAGCACGTCCGCCATCGACAAAGACATTCTTGACATAGAGATTGCTCTCCTCTATCCTTACACCCTCATTCTTTGCCTGCCAGTTGGCTATAGCAGAAAGCAGAAGTTTTTCAAGTCTGCGCGATGCCTCCTGAGAACTGAATTTCAGAATATCGAGAGCCTTGTTGACTTCAATTCCGCTGATAAGCCCGGTAACAAGCCTCATTTTGCGGGGTGAGGTCGGACAGTTTCTGAGAACCGCCTGGTACCTCTCTTTTGCAGCTTCTTTTCTCTTCTCTGCGCTGTTTCTTTTTCTTGCACCCATGTCTCAATGTTTTTCAGTTTACATTACTTATTACCAGAATGACCCCTGAAAGTACGTGTGGGAGCAAACTCTCCAAGCTTGTGACCCACCATGTTCTCCGTAATGTAAACAGGGATGAATTTATTTCCGTTGTGAACTGCTATGGTATGTCCGACAAAGTCGGGTGAGATCACCGATCTTCTCGACCATGTCTTGAGGACCGACTTCTTCTGTGTCTTGTTCATTTCAAGGACCCTTTTTTCCATCTTGAACTCAATGAAAGGACCCTTCTTGATTGATCTGCTCATAGTATATCAGTTATNNTTTTTTCCTTCTTTCAATAATATGCTTTGCAGAATATTTCTTCCTGTCGCGGGTTTTGAAGCCCTTTGCCGGAATGCCTCTGCGCGATCTAGGGTGACCTCCGGAGGCCCTTCCTTCACCACCGCCCATGGGGTGATCAACAGGGTTCATCACAACACCCCTTACTCTCGGACGTCTGCCCTGCCAGCGTGAACGCCCGGCTTTGCCCGATTTCTCAAGATTATGATCGGAGTTCGAAACAGTTCCTATCGTGGCACGGCAGGTTGTCAGAACCATCCTGGTTTCACCAGAAGGAAGCTTTATGATCGCATACTTTCCTTCCCTGGCTGAGAGCTGTGCAAAGGTACCCGCGCTGCGGGCGATTGCACCACCCTTGCCAGGCTTCATCTCAATGTTATGCACAACGGTTCCGAGGGGGATATCGTTCAGAAACATTGTGTTTCCGATCTCGGGAGTCGCATCCTTGCCCGACAGGATGTTCTGTCCCACCTTAAGCCCGTTGGGAGCAACTATATACCTTTTCTCGCCATCCTGATAAACAACAAGGGCAATACGCGACGACCTGTTGGGGTCATACTCGATTGCCTTCACTGTTGCCTGCATGCCATCTTTATCCCTCAGGAAATCGATGATCCGGTACATCTGTTTGTGACCGCCTCCGATGTACCTCATGGTCCTTTTGCCGTTAACGTTCCTTCCTCCTGATTTTCTAAGCGGTCGAAGCAGGGATTTCTCCGGCGCGTCCTTTGTAATTGTATCAAAGGCGCTGATGATCTTGTGTCTCTGACCTGGTGTAACAGGTTTTAATTTTCTGACTGCCATACTGGTTGCTAAATATTGCTATAGAAATCAATTTTGTTCCCTTCAGCCAGGGTGACCACAGCTTTCTTGACAGCTGCCGTCTTGCCAACAAGAAGACCCGATTTTGTGTTCCTGGTCTTTACCTTGCCTCCGTATCGGATCGTATTTACCGATTCAACAGTTACTCCGTAAAGCTCCTCAACTTCCTTCCTGATCTGAATCTTATTGGCCGACCTGTCAACGACGAAACCGTAGCGATTGAATTTATCGCCGTCTTTCGTCATTTTTTCCGTCACTATTGGTTTAAGCAGAATCTTCATCACTTAAATATTACATGTTTTCAAAAGTTCCCTGCAAAACGTCAATTGCGCTCTCCACAAGTACAAGCTTTGAAGCTTTCATTATGTTGTAAGTACTTAATTCATCAGCAGTTACAACTTCAACCCCTTGTACATTTCGGGATGACAAATATATGTTTTTATTTTGTTCCCGTAAAACAAACAGCGATTTTTTATTGCCGATATTCAGGTTAATGTTCATCCTTACAATTTCCTTTGTCTTCGGAGCCTCAAAAGAGAAGTCTTCCAGGACAATGATATTGTTTGCAGATGCCTTATAGGAAAGTGCTGATTTTCTGGCAAGCTGTTTGATCTTTTTGTTCAGTTTGAACCCATAGAATCTTGGCTGCGGTCCGAAAACCCTGCCACCCCCGCGGAACAATGGGTTTTTGATGCTTCCTGCACGGGCTGTCCCGGTTCCTTTCTGTTTCTTGATCTTCCTGGTACTGCCGGCCACTTCACCACGCTGCTTGGATTTGTGAGTTCCCTGCCTCTGATTGGCGAGAAACTGTTTGGTATCCAGATAAATGGCATGGTCATTAGGTTTGATGCCGAAAATCGAGTCGTTGAGAACAACCTTCCTCCCGGTCTCCTTGCCTTCGATATTAAGTATCGCTAATTCCATCATTTTGTAATTATTACGTATCCACCTTTTGGACCCGGAACTGATCCTTTTACTATTAATAAATTGCTTTCAGGCATAATTCTGATCACTCTCTTGCTTTCAGCAAATACTTTTTCTCCGCCCATCCTGCCGGCCATTCTCATACCGGGAAACACCCTCGACGGGAACGATGAAGCGCCCAGTGAACCTGGCGCCCTGCCCCTGTTGTGCTGTCCGTGCGTCTGACCTCCTACTCCGCCGAAGCCGTGACGTTTTACCACTCCCTGGAAACCTTTTCCCTTTGACCATCCGCGGATGTCAACCCAGTTGTCCGCGTTAAAAAGTTCGGCGGTGAGCACCTCTCCTTCCTTAACCTGACCTTCAGCGAAGCCGTCGAACTCGATAAGTTTCCTTTTCGGAGTTGTGCCAACCTTCCTGAAATGGCCCAGTTCAGCCTTGGTGGTATGCTTTTCCTTTTTCTCATCGAAACCCAGCTGAACAGCGAAATACCCGTCCTTTTCAATGGTTTTTACCTGGGTAACCACGCACGGGCCTGCCTGGAGCACGGTACAAGGAATATTCTTTCCGGCTTCATCGAAGACGGAAGTCATTCCTATCTTTTTTCCTATTAATCCCTGCATCTCTTTATTTCTTTACTGGTTTCACACTTTTATTTCTACTTCAACCCCGCTGGGAAGCTCAAGCTTCATAAGAGCATCAATCGTCTTTGGCGTTGAGCTGTATATATCGAGCAGTCTCTTGTAGCTCGAAAGCTCGAACTGCTCCCTGGCCTTCTTGTTCACAAACGGAGAACGAAGGACAGTGTAGATCTTTTTATGCGTGGGAAGCGGAATCGGACCGCTCACAACTGCACCGGTTGATTTCACTGTCTTTACGATCTTCTCGGCAGACTTGTCCACCAGGTTGTGATCATAGGATTTCAGTTTGATACGAATTTTCTGACTCATTTCTTTAAAGAATTTTTCCTTTGGTGATTTCTACAATTCTCTTTGCTATTTCTGCAGGTACCTCCTCATAATGCGAGAACTCCATCGTTGATGTGGCTCTTCCGGAAGTAAGGGTTCGCAGCACAGTGACATAACCAAATTTTTCTGCCAGAGGTACTTTTGCCTNNCGCCTGCTTTCGATTCCATACCTTCGACCTTGCCCCTTCTCCTGTTGAAATCGCTGATCACGTCGCCGACATACTCTTCGGGTGTGATAACTTCTGTCGCCATAATCGGTTCCAGGAGCACCGGACTGCATTTCCCGGCATATTTCCTGAATGCCTGTTTGGCTGCTATTTCAAATGAGAGGGCGTCTGAATCGACCGGATGGTACGAACCGTCCCTTAATATAACTTTTAGATTTTCAAGAGGGAACCCTGCAAGCGGACCGTTCAGCATTGCTTCGCGGAATCCCTTTTCTACCGACGGGATGAATTCCTTCGGAATGTTTCCTCCTTTTATTTCGTTAACAAATTCAAGTCCCTTAACTCCGTTCTCTGAAGGCATCATTGTCGCATAAATGTCTGCGAACTTACCCCTGCCGCCTGTCTGCTTCCTGAATACTTCCCTGAATTCAGCTGAAGTTGTAATAGCCTCCTTATAGGCTACCTGGGGAGCGCCCTGGTTACACTCGACCCTGAATTCGCGCTTGAGACGGTCAATGAGTATCTCCAGATGAAGTTCACCCATGCCGTTTATTATTGTCTGTCCGCTGTCGGGATCAATCCTCACCTGGAAAGTCGGATCCTCCTCGGCAAGTTTTCCGAGAGCCATTGAAAGCCTGTCAATGTCAGCCTGTGTTTTAGGTTCTATTGCAACGCCGATAACAGGCTCGGGAAATGTCATCGATTCAAGAATTACCGGCTTATTTATGGCACAAAGGGTATCCCCTGTCTTGAGGTCCTTGAAGCCCACACCTGCACAAATATCTCCGGCGCTGACCTTCTCTTTCGGATTCTGCTTGTTGGCATGCATCTCGAACAGGCGGTTTATCCTTTCCCTCTTGCCCGACCTGGTGTTAAGAACCGTATCGCCGGCATTTAATACTCCTGAATAAATCCTAAGGAACACAAGTCTTCCGACGAAAGGATCGGTTGCAATTTTGAAAGCGAGCGCGGAAAAAGGAGCCTCATCATCAGGTTCTCTTATTACTTCACTGTCATTCCTCGGATCAATTCCCTTTACTGAACCAACTTCAACAGGTGACGGAAGGAAAGCAACAACGGCATTAAGAATACTCTGAATTCCCTTGTTTTTGAATGCTGAACCGCACAGAACCGGAACAGCGAGCCCGCGCACCGTCGATTCCCTCAGCGCCGCGATTATCTCGTCCTCAGTTATTGAATCATGGTCATCAATGTACCTTGCAAGCAAAGTATCGTCAACGCTTGCAACAGCCTCAATCAGCTTGGCTCTCCATTCACCTGCCTCTTCAAGCATATCAGCGGGAATGTCTTCTGTTTCATATTTTGTTCCGGTCGAATCATCGTTATTCCAGACCAGCGCCTTCATTGTGATAAGGTCAATCAGTCCCCTGAAAGTTTCCTCAGCTCCGATGGGAATATGAACCGGTATCGGGTTGGCGCCAAGCTTTTCATCTATCTCGCTGACGACGCTGAAAAAATCAGCGCCTGTCCTGTCCATCTTGTTTACAAAAGCAATTCTGGGAACATTGTATTTGTTTGCCTGCCTCCATACAGTCTCCGACTGCGGTTCAACGCCGCCGACCGCACAAAAGACAGCAACTGCGCCGTCAAGGATTCTGAGCGAACGCTCGACCTCAACAGTGAAATCAACGTGTCCCGGGGTATCTATGATATTTATCTTATAGTCCTCATCCCTGTATTTCCAGAACGCCGTGGTAGCAGCCGAGGTGATTGTGATTCCTCTTTCCTGCTCCTGAATCATCCAGTCCATCTGGGCATTACCGTCATGCACCTCACCCATCCTGTGAGTCCGGCCGGTGTAAAACAGAATACGCTCTGTAGTTGTCGTTTTACCGGCATCAATATGGGCCATTATTCCGATGTTTCTGGTATATTTCAGGTTGGGGTTCATTTGGCTTGGGTCTTCCCTTGTAATATCAATTAAAACCTGAAATGGGCGAATGCCTTGTTGGCTTCAGCCATACGGTGAGTATCCTCTTTCTTTTTGTAAGCGCCGCCCTCAAGCTTGTAGGCTGCCATCAGTTCTGCAGCAAGCCTTTCTGCCATTGAATGGCCTGTTCTCTTGCGGGCAAAGGAAATCATGTTCTTCATGCTAATGCTTACCTTTCTGTCGGAGCGAATCTCCATGGGAACCTGGAATGTAGCACCACCAACCCTGCGGGCTTTCACCTCGACCTGGGGAGTGACATTCTCAAGAGCCTGCCTGAATATCTCAAGCGGAGTTTTTCCTTCATTCTTGAATTTATCGGCTATTATGTCGAGAGAATCATAGAATATTTTGAAAGCGAGATTCTTTTTACCACTATACATAAGATTGTTCACAAACCTTGTAACGTTTGGATCGTTGTATATGGGATCAGGTAACATGATCCTCTTCTTTGGTTTTGATTTTCTCATGATCTTATTAATTAAGTGTTATTTCTTAGGCCTTTTTGCACCATACTTTGACCTTCTCTGCGTACGGCCATTGACGCCTGATGTGTCGAGTGCACCACGTACAAGATGATAACGAACCCCGGGAAGATCCTTCACCCTGCCACCCCTTATAAGTACAATGGAGTGCTCCTGAAGGTTATGACCTTCTCCCGGAATATAAGCATTTACCTCCTTCTGGTTCGTAAGCTTTACCCTGGCTACCTTCCTCATTGCTGAGTTAGGTTTCTTGGGCGTGGTAGTGTAAACACGCACACAGACACCCCTTCTCTGAGGACAGGAATCCAAGGCAGGAGCCTTGCTTTTATAGATCAGTTGCTTCCTGCCCTTTCTTACTAACTGCTGAATTGTCGGCATAATATAGTCTTGTTTAACATTAAAATTCCTTCAAAAAAACGGTTTGCAAAGGTATGGTTTTTATTTATTAAATCACAAACGCGTTTTATCTTTTTTTCACCCGATGCAAAAAACGCATCAGACCCTGCAGATTATCCATGATAACCGGCATCGTAAACGTCTTCCAAAATGAAATATCTTACTTAATTTTGTAAGTTATAAACAGGTTTCTTCCCGACCTTTCCGCAATGAATATTCGTTTTGTAAACTTACCTGGATGGAAAAACCGGTACTCCTGCATTTCAAAAAACTGGTGCAAAGAAAATAAATATTTCTTAATTATGTACCCTTGACTGAACAGTTTTTAAAAATTTATTATTTTTGCCCACTCTAAATCAGGATTATATAATATATAATATAAACATCCACCCAGACATGAAAACCTATCAGACAGACCAGATCAAGGGCATTGCGATTATCGGCAACTCAGGATCGGGCAAGACCCTGCTTGCCGAGGCTATGCTCTTCAATGGAGGAGTAATCGAAAGAAGAGGCACTATCGAAAGCAAAAACACAGTATCGGATTACCGTCCGATCGAACATGAAAATGGCAACTCCCTGTTTTCGACCGTGATGTACTCGGAATTTCAGAACAAGAAGATAAACATTCTCGACACTCCGGGTCTCGACGATTTCAGCGGAGGCGTTATCTCCTCCCTCTATGCCTCCGATTGTGCGGTGCTGACAATCAACGTTCAGAACGGGGTGGAGGTGGGATCGGAAATTCATTTCCGCCATGCCGAGAATGCGAATAAACCGCTTATTATAGCTGTAAACGGCCTCGATCACGAAAAAGCCAATTTTGACAAGTCGATCGAAATGATGAAGGACCGCTTCGGCAACAACGTGACTGTTATCCAGTATCCTGTCAATGAAGGCGTAGGATTCAACTCCGTCATCGACGTCCTCAGGATGAAAATGCTCCAGTACCCCAAAGAAGGGGGAGCTGCAAAAGTACTCGATATCCCGGCTGATCAGAAGGAAAAAGCTGACGAACTTCATTCGGCACTTGTCGAAAAAGCTGCTGAAAGCGACGAATCGCTGATGGAACTGTTTTTCTCAAACGACTCCCTTTCAGAGGAAGAAATAAAGAAAGGAATAGCAAAAGGACTTCTAACAAGGGGACTTTTTCCCGTTTTCTGCATCTCGGCCAAAAACAACATGGGAGTTGACAGGCTTATGGAGTTCATCGTAAGCGAAGCTCCTTCAATCACCGACATGCCTGCCCCCGTTAACAGCAAGGGTGCAGAGGTCAGGGCCAATCCTGCAGGTCCTGCTTCCGTATATGTCTTTAAGTCTTCAATCGAAGAGCATATAGGTGAGATCAACTACTTCAGGGTCTACTCAGGAAAAATAACAGAGAACCTCGATGCAGTGAATACATCAAACGGCGTCAAGGAGAGACTGTCGCAGCTCTATGTGTGCGCAGGCAAAAACAGGACCAGGGTTCCGGAACTGCATACCGGCGACATCGGGGCTTTCGTGAAACTCAAGAATACTAAAACCGACCACACCCTCAATGCTCCCGGCAATGACTGGAAATATGAGGGAGTGAAATTCCCCGAACCAAAATATCGCACTGCAATCAAGGCTCAGAGCGAGAGTGATGATGAAAAGCTCGGTGAAGCGCTCAACAAATTGCACCTTGAGGATCCCACAATTATTATCGAATATTCCAAGGAACTTAAACAGATACTCGTCCACGGCCAGGGGGAATACCATCTCAGTATCATGAAGTGGCATCTTGACAACATCTTCAAGATACCTACAAACTTTAATCCACCGAGAATACCCTACCGCGAAACCATCACCAAGCCGGCCCAGGCTGATTACCGGCACAAGAAACAGTCGGGTGGAGCAGGCCAGTTCGGAGAGGTGCACCTTATTATAGAGCCATATGTAGAGGGAAGCCCTGAACTGACAATGATGAAGTTCGGGAACAAGGAAATCAAGCTATCAATAAGAGGCAAGGATGAGGTCGAGCTTGACTGGGGCGGCAAGCTTATCTATGTCAATTGCATTGTCGGCGGATCGATCGATGCAAGGTTCATGCCGGCTATCCTCAAGGGTATAATGGAAAAAATGGAAATAGGCCCTCTGACCGGTTCCTACGCCCGCGACATCCGCGTATATGTTTACGACGGCAAAATGCACCCGGTCGACTCGAACGAAATATCCTTCAGGCTTGCAGGAAGAAATGCCTTCAGCACAGCATTCAAAAATGCCGGACCGAAGATCCTTGAGCCAATATACGACGTTGAGATCATGGTTCCATCCGACAGAATGGGAGACGTGATCAGCGACCTGCAGGGAAGGCGCGGAATGGTGCTCGGTATGTCGAGCCACAAGCGTCTCGAGGTTATCAAGGCAAGAGTGCCCCTGGCAGAAATGAACAAGTACAGTACCGCCCTCAGTTCAATAACAGGAGGCCGCGCCATGTACACAATGAAATTCGCTGAATATGCTCAGGTACCTTCCGAAGTTCAGGAAGCCGTTATCAAGGCATACACCGAAGAAGAAGAGGAAGAATAATAACAATAATAATGATAGTAAACCCGGTAGGCTGACCGGGTTTTTTCTTTTCTCTGTGTCAGAAGGAAATACCAACCACTACAAATAACTTCCCGCTGTCGGGATTTACAACGACCTGACCTGTCACCGGTACTGAGAACCTGTCGGTCACTTCTATCTCCCTTGATACTTCCAGACCCAGATTGCATATATTGAATACTCCGTCGGAAGTATGCCACCCGTCTCCGGCTCCTGCAAAGATACCGATGTCAGCAAAGTCATATCCTATCTGAAAGTACTTGTCGCCTCCGTCCGATCCTATTCCCCCGGCTTCGTTCACGATGTAGTTTGCACTGAGTGAAAAACCGCCAAGCTCAAAACCGCTGTTCAGTTCCAGTGCATGGCTTCCCGAAAGTCGTGAAGTTTCGGACAAAGGCAGATCCGGCAAATAATAATCCGTTAATCCCAGGCTCAGTCCGAACGGGAATGAATAAGAAATATAAGGATCAGCTTCAGTATACCCGGCCGCATCAAACGAACCCCAAACACCGATTGTAAACCCACCTTCGGAAAAATCAACTGATGGCTGAAACGCGGGCCCCTGTCCAAGTTTTGATCCCCTCCAGATGTAATTGCTGTACAAATCGGTATTGACGTTGAATTTACTGCCAGATTCCTCCTGAGCACTGACCTTCAGGGGTAAGTGGTTTATAATTAACAGCAGAACTGCTGTTCCGGTTAAAAACTTAAGATTTTTCATGGCAGTTACTTTTAATTGATAATGTAATTCAGGGCAAAAATATCAATATTATAAAAAGACCCCCTTGTTTTATGTGATTTTTTTTGAAATTTACCAGATTTACCGGCTACTCCCCTCTTGTAAACAGGGGTCAAATCATCAACAACACCATTTTCGCTGTTTAATCCCTTGATGGTTCGAGGTATGTCAAGAAAGAAAAAAAGAGGTTGTCTCTTAAGTGAGAGCAACCTCTTTATTCTGTTTCTGCCCGTACAGGGATTCAGTACAGGTCGCTGACGGATAGTTATACTGCCTGTTGTATATCCCAGACGAAGGCTCGTATTCCTACCTCTTCGTTAATTGAATCAATTTTTTTTACTGCTTTAAGAATATCCTCCACGAGATCGTCATTGATCATAGTCAGGGCAATTTTGTTGATTTCCGGCCATGCATGTGTTCCGAGATGCGGCACACCGGTATTGCTGCCTCTGCCCTGGACATTCTCCCATAGTGAATAGCCCTTTACTCCCAGCTTGTCGAACAGGTACTCAATCCTTTCAGTGTGAGCCTGGTTAAATATTATCATTACAGCTTTCATTCGAGATTATTTTTTATTTTGTTGTAAATCAAGCGGTCCGCGTTACCTGACATTGCCATTCCTGTCATCAAGGAAATCCATTTCGGAGTACAGGGCCAGGTGTCTGTTCCTTTCTCCCTTTCTGGCAAAAAGGACATAGATCACCGGTACCACAACAAGGGTAACAAGTGTTGAGAAGACAAGTCCTCCGATAACTGCTATACCCATTGGTTTCCAGAGTTCCGAACCCGAGCCCGTGCTCATTGCAAGCGGAAGCATACCCAGAATTGTTGTGGCAGAGGTCATAAGAACCGGTCTGAGCCTCGATCTTCCGGAGAATTCCACAGCCTCGTACAGCTCATGTCCTCTTTCCCTCATAAGGTTGATAAAGTCAACCAGCACTATCGAGTTCTTCACAACAATACCGATAAGCATTACCGCTCCGATTGCCGAGATGACGCTCAATGTGGTGCTGGTCAGGAAGAGGGCTATTGCCACACCCGAGAATGCAAACGGGATGGCAATCATGATTATAAGTGGCATCTTGAGCGATTCGAACTGTGATGCCATAACAAGGTAAACCAGTACCAGACTCACCATTATCAGGAATGCAATATCGATAAATGCCTCCATCTGGTCCTGTATGGCTCCTGAAATCTGAACCATAACACCGTAGGGTACATTGGTCTCATCAATAATCTTTTGAATCTCGGTCTGAAGTACCGTAAGCGATTCCTTGTAAGGTGTGAATGAAACCATAACTATCCTTTCCCTCCTTTGCCTCTGAATGCTTGGCGGAGCCCAGTATTCCTTGATCTGGGCAATCTCGGCAAGTCTAATGACCTGTCCGGCCGGGTTGGTGATGCCTATATTCTCGATATCAGTAAGGGTCTGCCTTGCTTTCTCCTCAAACCTGACAACAACATCATATTCGTCGCCCGCCTGCCTGAGTCTTGTGGCAATCATACCCCCTACCCTGTTCCTGATTGCCATTGAAACGGTTGCCGTGTTGAGTCCGTTGGTAATCATCTTGTTCTGATCAAGAATGATCTGAAGTTCAGGTTTTGATTTATCCCTGCTGATCGTCACATCCTTTGCTCCCGGGAGTTTCCTGATCCTGGCTGCAATCTCCTCGGCAACAATATTGGTTTCAGAGATATTATAACCATAGATTTCAACATCGACGGTGTTGCCCCCGAAGGAGCCCATATCTTGAGAAGTGCTGACCGAATAGTCAATTATCTCAGGTATTCCGGCCAGATCGGCCCTCATCTCTTCAGCAATGGTGGTAACATCCTTCTCCCTCTCATCAGGATCGACAAGACTGAGCATATATGTAATCACATGAGTTCCTCCGGCTCCGAACATGGATGTGAAGCCTCCTTCATCATCGACACCGGTTGATGATGACAACAATTCTATCTCGGGGTATTTGGCCTGAAGTATCTTGTCGATCTTGTCGGTTGTCTTCATAGTCTCGTCTACCCTGGTGCCTGTCTGCAATTCCACTGTCATCGTAACCTGCGACTGGTCGGCCTGCGGGAAGAATTCAGTATCAATTACCAGGAACAAAAGCATGGATCCGGCGAAAACGAGTATTGCAGCGATAACTGTAAACCTCTTGTGATGAAGAACCCAGTGGATGGTTCTTCCATAAAAACCATCGAAGGTGTCGAGCCATTTGCGGATACTCCCGTCATAGGTCCAGAAAGGTGCGTCCTTCCGGATCGGATACCATTTGAGCAGCAGTGCGCTCATTGTAGGTGTCAGGGTAATAGCTGCAACCACGGATGTCAGGATTGTGATTGTAACAAGCATACCCAGCTGTTTGAAAAGCACACCTGTAAGTCCGGTTACGAATGTCAGAGGGAAGAAAACGGCAACTACTGTAAGTGTTGATACGATAACGGCCAGCCACACCTCATTGGTTGCATAGATGGCAGCTTCCCTCGGTCTGCTTCCCCTCTCCACATGTTTTGTTATATTCTCCAGTACCACTATGGCATCGTCAACCACCATCCCGATGGCAATCGAGAGCGATGTAAGCGAGATTATATTGACCGACTCTCCCGTTATGAACAGGTAAATGAACGCGACAACCAGTGATATCGGAATTGTGACAATAATTATCAGTGTTGCCCTCCATCGTCCCAGGAAGAAAAGCACAACCAGGATAACGAAGATACCTGCATACAGAAGGGTCTCGGTAAGATTGTTCACGGAATCCTTGATAAAGGTTGCACTGTCGAACATCTTTTCGATCCTGACATCTGACGGCAGATCCTTCTCGAGGGTTTTCAGAGCTTCCTCTATGTCCTTGGTTACCTTAACTGTGTTGCCTCCTGACTGTTTCTGCACGAACATTGTCATCCCCTGGCGGCCGTTTACCCGGGTATCGAGCTTGGTCTCACGGATTGTATCGCGCACCACGGCCACATCCTTCAGGTAAACATTATTGCCATTGTAGCTGCTTACCACAATATCCTTAATGATCTCGCTCTCCGGGAATTCCCCCTGTATCCTCAGAGGATAATCGGTCTGGCCCATTTCGATGTAGCCTGCAGGCATGTTCATGTTCTCGGCTGCAAGCACCCCTCCTATCTGTTCTATAGTGAGGTGGTAGGCCTCCATTTTCCTCGGATCGACGTCAATGTAAACCTTTCTGCCGGGCACACCTGCCAGGCTGACTGATCCGACGCCCTCAATCCTGTTCAGGGGATTCACTATTTTCTCATCAAGTATCTTCTCAAGCCCCCTGTAACTCTCCTGTGCGGTAATTGCATAGAAGATAATGGGCAGCATGCTCGAGTTGAACTTCATGACTGTCGGCTTTTCAGAATCCTCCGGGAGGTAGTTCTCAATGAAACTGAGGTTGCTCCTTATATCGTTTGTCGCTTCGTCGAGATTTGTCCCGTATTCAAAATTCATGAATATCATCGACAATCCGTCGCTTGAGGTGGATGTCATCTCCTTCAGATTGGAGACCGAGTTAAGTGCGTCCTCAACCGGTCGTGTAATATTGGTCTCAATATCCGACGCGTTTGTTCCCGGGTAGGTGGTGAGAACACCCACGAACGGAAGTTCGATTTCCGGGTACAGGTCGACCGGCAGCTGCGTCAGTGAATAAAGGCCCATAACCATCAGCCCGACGAAAATCAGGATGGTTGTTACAGGTCTGTTGACAGAAGTGCTGTATATGCTCATCTTATTTCTATTGTATTACTTATTGTATCATCTCAAGCTTATCCCCGTTCAGAAGTTTCGACTGGCCTTCTGTCACAAGTCTGCTCCCCTCGCTCAGATTATCTGAAATAATCTCAAGCTGATCGTCAAATCTTTTACCTATGATAACTTCGATCCGTTTTGCAATACCCTGATCCTCTGTGAAGACGTACCGGATGTTGGTACCCTCCTGCATCAGAACCGAAGCCGCAGGCACAACAAAGGTCTCAACTTCTCCGAGGTCCATCGACACTCTGACGAACATGCCGGGTTTCAGAAGATCGTTCCTGTTGGGAAGCTCTATCTCGGCAATAAAGGTCCTGGTTGCCGAACTGACAGTCGGAGCTTTCCTGAAGACGGTTCCGGTGAAAACCTGATCTTTGTAAACATCGGCGGTGACGGTTGCCTTCATTCCCCTTTTAACCAGGGGATAATACTGTTCCGATACTGCAACCTCAACTTTCAGCGGATTAATCTGCATCAGTGTCACCACAGCCGACCTTCCGGTCGCCGTTGTGGGTGTTCCGGAGTACATCTCCCCGTCCTCGAAGTATTTTCCCGTGATGATCCCGCTGAACGGCGCTTTCAGGAGAGTGTTCTCTTCCATGAAATCAACATTCGTCTTCGTGACGTCATATTGTGTCTTCAGCTGGTCGTACTGCTGCTGCTTTGCGCTTCCGGTTGCCAGAAGGGTATCGAGCCTCGATAGATCCTTCGCAAGGCTGGCCAGCTGCAGTTTAAGCTGATACAGCTGCGAACGGTCCATCAGGAACAGCTGATCGCCCTTGCTAACCCTGTCTCCGTTTTCAACATAAATCTTTTCGATCCTGCCAGAAGTTGCGGGAGCCATATTGACCTCCTCGTACGGCAGAACGGTTGCCGTATAGTCGATAGTCCTCGATATCTTTGTCTTTGAAAGGGTTTCAACCCTTACCGGGACTGCTGCCTTTTCGGTGACGGTTGCTGCAGCCGGATCATTTGCCATGTTGGGCGAACAGGCCGTAAGTATCAGCCCGCCTGCCAGAATTGCCTGAATTGTCCTTAAGTATTTCATTATTCTGATTATTATTTCGTGATTAGATATTATTTAAAAGCTTGTCGAGTGCAACCTTCGTCTGAAGCAGGTCCATCAGGGCTGAGAGATAATTGCTTTCGGCCTGCAGATACTGGTTACTTGCCTGGGTGAGATCGATGCTGGAAGCCATTCCCTGCCTGAATTTGTTCTCGGTGCTTTCATAAACCCTCTTCGATACTTCCAGATTATCCTTCTGACTCATGTATTGAAGGTTGGCATTTACCAGGTTGTACCTGAGCTGACTTTCCTGGAGCAGAAGCTGTTCGGCGACCATCTCCTTTGTAGTCCTAGCCTTTTCAAGATTGATCTGCGCCTGCCTTATCCTTGAATGTCTCTGGCCGCCTGCAAAAATCGGAACCGAAAGGTTGAGACCGATCATTGAGTTGTCAAACCATTGCTGGTCGTTTATCTTGTCGCCCATTCCGTTTTTTCCATAGTTGTAAAAACCTGCAAGAGTTGGAAGGGTCGAAGCTTTCTGCGATTTGAGGGTGAGCTCGGAGATCATCTCCTGCCCCTCAACAAGCATAAAGTCGATATTCTGTTTGTGATCAAATTCCTGCGACAACAAGACCTCCACGTTAATCGATTCGGTCAGACTCTCAAGCGTTTCAGTCAGGGTAATGACTGTTCCTGCCGGAACGCCAAGCTGAAACCTCAAAAGATTGTAATTCAGCTCTATTGTCCTTTCAAGTGAAGTCTTGCTGTTCTCCACCTGTGTTACATTTAAAACCATCTGGTCGACATCGGTCGATTCAGCCATACCTGCTGCGAACATTGATCTTGTCGACTTCATTAATTCATTCATGTTTTCAATGTTCTCAGCAAGCAGTTGCAGGGACCTCTCAGTAACTAGTATCAGAAAATATGCAGTGCTAACCGATTCCTTCGTGTCAAGCTCCGATTTCTGAAGACTTTGCTGTGACAGCTTCTGAGCAAGCCGGGTTGTTTCTATTCCAATGTACAACGGTGCATTGAAAAGGAGAAGGCTCGCATCCACCGAAGCGCTTGTATTGAACTGACTGCCGAAGCTGACCGGTATCTTTGTCCCGGGCTGTCCGAAGAACTCACCGGGAAGGAGGGTGGTCATAAGCTTCAGGTTGTCAGCAAAGGTGGCCGACATGCTTACCTGGGGAAGAGCTGCCGAAATGGTTTCCCACAGCGCAGCTTTGGAGACCTCGACATCGGCCCTGGCATTGATCACCGCCTTATTGTGCGACAAGGCGTAATCCTGAGCCTCTGTCAGGGAAAGCTTTAATGCTTCACTATCCTGCTGCGCACGTACTCCTGTCCACGATAAAAAGGATAGAAGCGCTGTTCCTGTTAAGACTTGTCTTATCATCTTCATTGTATTATTCAATTAAATAAATCTGGTTACTGGTTGCTGGTTGCTTTCTTATCATACATGTTTATCAGTTCAAGACCCTTTGAGGTGGATATACCCCTCAGGAAATTGATGTAAAAACTTCTCACCGAATCAGTAAAATCCACATTCTCGTGCGGAAAGATTCCCTGGTCGTGCGACATCTTCAGCATTTCAAGCATCAGCCTGCTTGTCATATCAACATCAATATCCTCCCTGAAAACACCTTCGCTGATTCCCCTGTTGAGTATCTCGGCATTGTTCGAGAAATACGGAATCTCCTTCATCATATCGGGATAATCGCCCAGTTCACTTTTTATGCGTTTCATATCAAGGCGAAAAGCAGACGACATATTCCTGAAATTCTCAAACATCAGGTCCATCATTTTAAATATCGCTTCAATTACATTTTCCGATTCCCCGAAGTATTTCTGCAAAATCGCACTCTGTTTTTCCGACATGCACTTGAGGACACCCTTTAGCAACTCCTCCTTGTCCCTGAATACCTCATAGATGGTTCTTTTCGAAATACTCATCCTGGAAGCAAGCATATCCATTGTGACGGCTCTTATCCCGTAAGTCCTGAACATCTCTGCTGCCTCATCAAGTATTTTCTGCCTGTAATCCATTATTCAAAATCAGGCGGCAAAAATGTGAAAACTATTTTAGTTTACAAAGTTTTCATAGTTAAAGTTTCAAATAAACCGTGTAAAAACACGAAATTTACCGGTGAACTGCGAACGGATGTACAACGAAAAATCAGATACAATGCAAAATGAAAGGTTAATATTCCAGGTCGACGCTTTTACCAACGAACCTTTCAAGGGAAATCCGGCAGGCGTATGCTTCCCTGGAAAAGAAATGCCCCGCGAATGGATGCAGAACTTCGCCGCCGAGATGAACCTTTCAGAGACTGCCTTTATCTGGAAAGGCAGCGGTTACTGGAATATCCGCTACTTCACCCCATCTTCAGAAATTCCATTGTGCGGACACGCAACTCTTTCCTCTGGACACATCATGTTCAGCACCGGAATCGCCGGAAAAAACGAAACTATCCTGTTATCATCCCTGGCCGGCATGCTTGAGGTCCGCCTGGCTGACAACTGGGTAACAATGAATTTTCCTTCCTACGGGCTTGTTCAGGCTGAAATACCTGAAGAACTGTGCCTGCACCTTGGAGTGACCCCGAAGGAATTTCACAATACTGCGCACGGCTGGGCTTTTGTCCTTCTCGGGAGTGAAGAAGAAGTAAGGAGTCTGAAGCCCCACTTTGATGCCCTGAGAAATTCTCCGTGGGGTGATCTGATCGCCACCGCACCTTCATCCGATCCACGGTTCGACTTCTGCGTAAGATGCTTTGCCCCGGCCGTCGGAATTAATGAAGACCCGGTCACAGGTTCCGCTCATTGCGCCCTTGTGCCATTCTGGAATAAGAAGACAGGAAAACAGGGATTCACTTCTCACCAGGTGTCGCCCCGTGGTGGTATATTAAAGGTATCACTTCACGGCGACAGGGTTGAGATAGCAGGGCAGGCAGTAACAATATTTAAGGGGGAACTGACATTGTAAGAACCATAACATTCAGAAATTTAAACCACATAACATAATTATCATGGAAAAAGATCCCGAAACCCTCCTCAATGACCTGGGGCTCGAACTGCCTCCTGCTCCCAAACCGATGGGTGTTTATAAGCCGTTACTGATAGCAGGCAATAACCTTTATGTCTCCGGCACCGGCCCCATCAAATCAGATGGTTCGTTAATAAAGGGAAGGGTCGGAGCCGACATAACCCTTGAGGAAGGGAAACTTGCCGCACGCCAGGTCGGACTTGCGATGCTTTCAATAATAAAGGCCAATATCGGCGATCTGAACAGGATCAGCAGGATAGTGAAGACTCTGGGAATGGTCAACAGTACTCCTGAATTCGAACAGCACCCTGCCGTGATAAACGGGTTCAGCGAACTCATGGCTGAAGTGTTCGGTAGCGATAACGGAATCGGCGTGAGAAGCGCTGTTGGTATGTTTCTTCCATCGGGAATAGCTGTGGAGATAGAAGCAATGTTCGAACTTAAAAGCTGATACGATGATTCCGGATTCAGATCAATGGTTCAGAATATCAAATCCAGACGAGGTCAATTCTCCCGCACTTCTGGTTTATCCTGAAAGAATTGGAGAAAACATTGAAAGAATGATTGCTTCGGTTCAGGATAAATCCATGCTGTGGCCTCATGTCAAAACCCATAAGATGCCTGAAATTGTCCGGATGATGATGAAACACGGCATTACCAGGTTTAAATGCGCCACCATTGCTGAAGCTGAGGTAGCTGCCGAATCCGGACCTGATGAGATACTGCTGGCCTATCAGCCTGTGGGGCCCAATATCAGAAGGTACTTTGAGCTTCAGAAGAAATACTCCGGAGTTTCTTTTTCTTGTCTCGTCGACAGTGAGGAAGTTGCAGCAAAGCTTTCTGAAATGTCAGTTGTTTTTGGCATTCCGGCCAAAGTATGGATTGACATAAATAACGGCATGAACAGGACCGGGATAGCACCCGGACAGAAAGCCATTCATCTGTTCAGAATTCTGAAAAACCTGCCGGGAATTGAAACTCATGGTCTCCATGTGTATGACGGACATCTGCATGAGAGTGATTTTACAATCAGGAAGCAAATGTGCGATGAAGCCTACGGAACCGTCGAACCCATGATAGCACAGCTGAGGTCAGAAGGTTATAAATTAAGGATTATTGCAGGCGGAACACCAACTTTCACCATTCATGCAGCCCGTGAAGGAGTGGAAGTAAGTCCGGGCACTGCAACCCTGTGGGATTACGGTTACAGCGCCTCCTTTGCCGACCTTCAGTTTCTTCATGCGGCTGTTCTGCTTGCAAGGGTTGTAAGCAAGCCGGCTGAAGGGCTGGTATGCATTGATCTGGGAACAAAGGCTGTAGCTTCTGAGATGCCCCATCCCAGGATAAAGATTCTGGGAATGGAAAATTACGAATTTGTAACCCACAACGAGGAACATATGGTGATCAGGCTTCCTGTAGCCGGTAAAATGAAGTTCGGCGATGTCGTCTACTGTATTCCCTGGCATATTTGTCCGACAGTCGACCGATATAATAATGTTTATGTTGCGGAACACGGGATGGTCACCGGAGAATGGGAGGTTAAAGGAAGAATACGGAAGATAACGATATAAGGCGTTAGGGGCAAAAGATTGCTTCGTCCCGCTGAGGCGGGACTCGCAATGACAGTAAAAAAGGGTTCAGGAGTATGTTTCGTCCCGCTGAGGCGGGACTCGCAATGACNNCCGCTGAGGCGGGACTCGCAATGACGGTGGATTAAGGCTTATGTCTTATGGCCTGAGCCCTGAGCCTACTGCCCTGTGGCCTGAGCCGCTTGCCGCGTACCGTGTACCGAATACCGCACGCCGCTGGCAGCCAGCGTCATCTATACAGATACACAAACCCCCTGTACTCCTTACTGTCGTATTTCACGTCATCCCAGCCAAGGGCTTTGATAATATAGTAGTAAACTCCGGGGCTTGCTTTTGCTGAGGTGTTTCCCACGTTGCCATCCCATCCGTCCCAATCCTTCAGAATAGATCCTTCCCCGTGGAAGTCGTACACTTTGGTGCCGTTCCGGCTGAAGACAACAACACTCACGTATCGCAGCGATCGCTTGTCGATCATGAATTTGTCGTTAAGGCCGTCTTCATTCGGAGTGAATACATTTGGTATTGCAAGCGCCGAGGGTTCCACAACAATGTCGTCGATCCTCAGCGAATCGACACAGTGAAGCTGGCTCTCAACCGTAAGCTTCACCGAATATTCGTCCGGTATATAATAGGTATGGGGGCCGGGGTCCTTCTCAGTCGACACTGAATCATCGCCGAATTCCCAGAAATAAGTTGCAGCCCTCACAGACTTGTCGGTGAAGGTCACCTCGAGCGGAGCCTCACCGTCGGCCGGACTGACTGTAAAATCAGCCTTTACATGGATCGACTCATAAAAGAATGCAGCCTCGCTGGCGCATCCGAGGCTGTTCACCGTCAGCTTGTAAGTCACATCATCAAGAGGCGGTGTGAAAGTAATGGGATTCAGCTCAATCGATGGATATGGAATTACCGATTCAGGATCGGATGACCAGGTAAAAGTCAGCTCGTTTTTCAGTCCCTGGATATTCCCGTTCAAAGGATCCCTGTAATAAAACCTTCTTATAACCGACGATGTATCGCCGTCAAGCGCCACATAGTCGCAGGTATTGTTTGCAAGCCGGGCTGATGCTCCGGGCGGACTGTCGTAGAATATCCATGCGGTAAGGGATGTACTGTAGCCCAGGCTGCTGCTTATATTAACGCGGTATCCTCCCTCCCCGAGTCCGGTGACCGTTGAGTTCATCACCCCTGCCTCCGAACTGACCGGTATCGTAAAGCCCCTGGTTGCATCGCTCCATCTGAACCATGAGAAGGTGAAGGGACCGGCGCCACCGGGACTTACCGCGTTCAGGTATGCAGATGTGGTTCCCTGTGAATTGCAGTAAAAGAAGATGGGATCCCTGACGGCAGGAGCCGAAGGATAGTTGGTGTACCTCACCGAATTCATCCCCGGCGCCGTAATCTGTCCCATGGCAACCGGAGCTAACAGTATTGCTGCAATCAATAACCGGATTCGCACTCTTTGTCTTTTCTTTTGGAGTCATGATCAGAATCCTGTAAACAAGCTTGACAAAACCCCTGATTCAACCTAATAACGTTATACCGGAATCTTTGTTATAACGCGTTACAAGTATAAAGATAATGTTGATAAGTTTGGAAACCAAGTTATCAACATCAACCGCATCAGAAGTACTATTTATTAAATTTGCGCAACCCGTTAAGCTGTAATCAAACCGGTTAATGACAGATAAGTACCTCGAAGAACTGAATGAAGCTCAGAGGCTTGCAGTAATCAACACTGAAGGTCCGGCCCTTGTTATTGCAGGAGCAGGTTCAGGCAAAACCAGGGTTCTCACTTACCGGATAGTCCATCTTCTCCGTCAGCAGGTACCTGCCTGGCGGATACTTGCTCTTACGTTCACAAACAAGGCTGCCGGCGAGATGAGGGAAAGAATCTCGTCACTTGTCGACCCTGAAGTGGCAAGGTTCATATGGATGGGAACCTTCCACTCCATTTTTGCCAGGATACTCCGGGCCGAAGGCACTCGCCTGGGGTACAAATCGAATTTCACGATTTACGATTCTTCCGACTCGAAAAGCCTGATCAGGTCAATCATAAAGGAAATGGGCCTTGACGACAGCGTATATAAGCCAGGGGCAATAGCCTCAAGGATTTCTGCATCAAAAAACAACCTTATCACAGCAAGCATTTATGCTTCTGACGCCGGTCTTCAGGAATACGACAAAGCAGCAAGGATGCCTCTTATGTATGAGATATATAAGTCCTACGCCGCCAGGTGTTTCAGGGCAAATGCAATGGATTTCGACGACCTTCTCCTGAATACAAACATCCTTTTCAGGGATTTCCCCGATGTTCTTGCCTCCTTTCAGGAAAAATTTCATTACGTGCTTGTAGACGAATACCAGGATACAAATTACTCCCAGTATCTGATTGTAAAGAAGCTTGCTGCCGCGCGCAGGAACATATGCGTGGTAGGCGATGATGCCCAGAGCATTTACTCCTTCAGGGGGGCAAGGATAGAGAACATACTTGAATTCAGGAACGACTACCCCGAATACAAGCTGTTCAAACTTGAACAAAACTACCGGTCGACCCAGACCATAGTAAATGCTGCCAACACAGTAATTGCAAATAACGAAGGGCAGATCCGGAAGAACGTTTACTCAAAAAATGAAGCGGGGGAAAAAATCCAGGTGATGCAGGCCCTTACTGATACTGAAGAAGGATTCAATATCGCCTCAGACATATTCGATAAGAAATATTCCCGTCAGCTTAACTGGTCCGATTTTGCCATCCTCTACCGCACCAACGCCCAATCGAGAATATTTGAGGAGACTCTCAGGAAGAAAAACATACCTTATAAAATATACGGAGGCCTCTCCTTTTACGAGCGGAAGGAGATCAAGGACATTCTTGCATACTTCAGGATGGTGATCAACCCCGAAGATGAGGAAGCTCTGAAAAGGACCATCAACTACCCGAAAAGGGGGATCGGCGACACCACGGTGACCGCGATATTCGAACAGGCTGCTGAAACCGGTACATCAGCATGGCAGGTAATTACAGGAAGTCCCGGAGGCTTGTCCCGGTTCAACCATGGCACCAACGCTAAAATCCTTTCTTACACCGACCTCATAACTACATTCCGGAGGGATTCCGCTGAAACCGAAGCGTTCATAAAGGCAAGGGAGATAGCCATGGGATCGGGGATAATAAGGGAGCTCAGGGAAGGAAAATCGCCTGAGGAAGTAAGCCGTTATGAAAACCTTGAGGAGCTGCTTAACGGAATAAAGATATTTACGGAGTCGGCCGAAACCAATGGCGAACCGGCATCCCTTGAGGCCTATATGGCTACGGTGTCGCTGCTTACCGATCAGGACAATGAAAAATCAGAAGACCGCGACAAGGTAACCCTGATGACAATGCATTCAGCCAAGGGACTGGAGTTCAGACATGTTTACATTGTCGGAATGGAGGACACGCTTTTCCCCTCTCCACTGTCGGCTGGAAACCCCCGGGAGCTTGAGGAAGAAAGGCGGCTCTTCTATGTTGCACTGACACGCGCAGGAAAGATGGCGACCCTGAGCTACGCCCTCAACAGGTACAAGTGGGGCAATCTGGAAAGAAGCGGTCCCAGCAGGTTTATTCTTGAGATGGACAAAAAATTCCTCGATTATCCTCAGACCGGAGGCAAGCCATTTACTCACAGTTCGGCACGTCACGAACCTGAGTCCCGCTCAGCGGGCCAGGAACAGGTCAGGTACACCACCCCTTCAAAATTAAGGAAGATCACGGCTCCGAAGGCTTCGTATTCCTCCCCGGCAGGAATTTCCGGCGCTTCCGGAGAGTTCAGTGCGGGAGACAGTGTCAGCCACGAAAGATTCGGGAACGGAACAATCGTTTCAATCGAAGGGGAACCACCTAATACGACCGCAACCGTAGACTTTAATTTACACGGAAAGAAGAAGCTTTTGCTCCGCTTTGCCAGACTGACGAAAAACTAAAACCCGGTTACTTTTTCCCGGCCTGTCCGAAATTCACCTTGATAAATGAATAGCCTTCAGCGGATATTGAATGCTTGAAATTATCGGATATCTCTTTAGTCTCCATCTTCATAACAAGCTCTTTATCCTTATCATATGCCTCCAGTGCAAGCATCACCGAGTTTTCAAATCCCGGATAACCGTAATAGCTCGGCATACCGGTCTTGCCCCAGTTCCTTTTGTCGGCCCTGATCTTCACATCATTGGTCATCCACACCATCGAATAACCCTCCTCTCCTTCCTCCACAACCTTGTATTCATCGCACCAGTAACCTGCAATCACCTTTGTATTGCCCGTTTTTGTGATCACGGGAGCCTTTTCCTGCTTTTCCTTCTGACCCTTCGACTGGGCTTCCAGACAGCCTTGTTAATGGCCTTGTTAAGCCTGTTCTTGAGAACTCCTCCTATCTGAGCGTCAATCGAATACGGCAGAGCAACCAACAGTGACAAAACGATAATCAGAGTTCTTGTCTTCATGAAATCAGAGTTTTAAATGATGAACTATAAATATAGAAAATTAATGAAAATAGCGTACATATTTCCAAAGACAATTATAAATATATCATTATGATATCTTTTTAGTACTTATTTTATATTATTTTGGTATCTTTTTAATATCATTAATTCAACATTCTAAGTCAGGACGGAACTAAAAAACCCGGCGTAAATGCCGGGTTTAAGCGATGCCTTATGTCAGACCTGATACTTATGCAGCAGCTTCCTGAACCTCGGCCGGTTTTTCCTTTTCAAGCAGCACCGACTGGTACAGTGTTGCGAAAGAGCTGGATATCCACATTATAGCAGGAAGGATACCCACCAGCAGCATCAGCATTCCAAAGATGAAGATTAAGAATGAAGTGATTCCCATCGCGAAGATCCTCCATCCGTGTCCCCTGGTCAGTTTCCAGCTGAGTTCAACGGCTTCGATCGGATCAAGTTTCTTGTCCATCACTATATAGGACACGAACACGAGCCTGCAGCCTATGATAATCCCGGGAATGATAAGCATAAAGATACCCATCACTACCAGCGCCGTCACAAGGAGATTTGCCAGTATAATATAAAGGTAGTTGGTCCAGAATCCCTTTATAAGGTATTCAAAATCGGGTTTCTTTCCCCTTACTGCCTCCAGAAAGATAAAATCGCCTCCATAGGTGACTACCGGAGCTGCAAGGAAGGCATAGGCGAGAGCGATCAGTCCGAAGAACACCCCCAGCATGCCCAGGGCGCCGAGGGCAAAGAGCTGCTGAAAGCCGTCACCGAAAAGATGGCCCCAGTCAAAAGCATTACCGGGCAGATCGTCCATGTTATACTTTAAACCGGTCCCGCTAAAGGGAGCAGTGAGTATTACCAGGACAAGAGTGACCAGGAGGAGTCGCAGGAAATTATCAGTCATAACCCTGAATCCTGTTCCGAAGCTGTTCCCGAATGTGGGGATCAGAGTGTAATTTTTTTGGGAGTCCATTTTAACTTTTATTTAAGTGGTTTAAAATTCTGAGATCAAATTTACACCCTCCTTATAAGACAGAAGCCAAACTATAGTAGTGAATGTTTCAGATTCCTACTTTGGTATGAGACCACTACTTTGGTAGTGACCGGGATTAATGGAAGCCTGCACTTCCCGTAATGAAAATCCGGAATACCCTCATTCATTTCCGGAATATTCTGAATGTCTTTATATCATGATCCGGATAATCTTCCTCCTGATTTTCATGGAATCGCGGATGTGGCTCCGGATAATATTCATCTTCGTGTTTTTCGCAGGCAACATATTCCTTCCTGTTTATTTCAGTTATTTCACCCTTGCCCATTCATTTGCTTCACCCCGGAAAAAGGAGATTAAAGACTCCTTTGAAGAGTTCTGCACGAAGTATGAGGTCTCACCCCGCGAATCGGATGTAATAAGAGAAATATGCAACGGACTAAGCAACAAGGAAATATCCGACAAACTATTCATAAGCCTTCAGACGGTTAAGGACCACACCCACCATATCTACATCAAGACCAATGTAAGGAGCAGGGTTCAGCTGATAAACCTGGTGAAAGAGGAAATCTGAGGAAAAAGGTTGCTGGTTGTGCCCTGAGCCCTGCGCCCTGCGCCGTTTGCCGCACGCCGCACGCCGCAAGCCTGATTCACTCGAATTTCTGATAAACAATCACCGGCCCTCCTGTAAAGCGGATCTCAAACGAATCGCCGACGGCTTCGTTCAATGTTCCCCGCCACCAGTTGCCGAGCCGGAGTCCTGAAAACTCATATTTTAAACCGGCAGATGTAATTTCAGTTCCGGGATCAACGGAGAAAACAGAGATCTGCTGGCCCGGGAACGCAGATAGAATGCCGGTTTGAAGTAATGGAGTGAATGTACCGGTGTCGGTAACCATAAACACGGTGACGTCTCTCGCGTATTCTGCAAGCAGGGAAATGTTTCCGATCGTGTGGTCCTCCCGTTTACCTGTGGCTCCCACTATCACGATATTGTCATACCTATTATCAATACACCACCTCACAGCTTTGGTAAGGTCGTTGGTTTCCTGTTCTGATATTCTGAACAGCCTGTCGGAATACAAGCCGGCGATCAGGGGATCGATTGAATCGAGGTCGCCAACGATGGCTTCCGGTTCCATACCGGCTTCATGCAGGCTCCGGGCGCTGCCGTCGCAGCAGATAATATGCTCCGCCTTTTTCAGGTGCATCAGAGGCGCCGGATGCTCAGGGAAGCTTCCGTCAGCAAGTATTACAGTATTTGATGTCATAATGAAATTAAAGCTGAAATTTAAATATTCTGCCTGGTAATACAAGCATCTCCTGAACGAATACCCGCAGATTCTCTGCAAAACAGGCTGATTATCATATGATAAAAAAAATATATGAAAAGTTGTCAAAATTCCGGAGTTTCGAGTATATTTGAAGAACCCTATAAACCTAATCCTTGCAGCCTATGAGACAATCTTTTTATTTCCATTAAATTTCAGGGGAGTTTCAGACTCCGTTTTGTTTGATTCACTAAGTAGATCTTACTTAGTACAATTTGTTTTTTTTATTTATCTAATCTAACTAACTACTCAAAAGTATGACGAAAAAAATCATGCGAATCGTTTCATTACGTACAGGTTCAAGGCTTGTTATGAAACTTTTGACAGTGTTGGTATTGCTCGGTACTTTGCCTGCATTTAGTGCAAGCGCTGATCCGGGTGATATGCAGCAGAAGAGGATCACCGGCCGTGTTACAGACAACACGGGAGCGCCACTGCCCGGTGTGAACATTCTGGAAAAAGGCACCATCAACGGTGCAATTACCGATGGCGAAGGACGCTATGCTCTTTCCGTTGCCGGTCCGAGTTCGGTGCTTACCTTCTCGTTCATCGGTTACACCAGTCAGGATGTGGCTGTAGGATCGCTGAATACTGTGGATGTGGTCCTTGCCGAAATGTTGTCGGCTCTCGATGAGATTGTGGTAGTCGGTTATTCAACCCAGGCCAGGAAATCCCTTACAGGATCCGTGTCGCAGGTTGGCGCCGCTGAACTTTCAGAGAGTGCTGCCAGTAACCCGATCACCCGTCTTCAGGGTAAGATCGCAGGTGTGACCATCCTCAACCAGCACACCCCCGGTGAGGGCTCCACAATAAGGATCCGTGGTATGACGACAATCAACGACGCGAACCCGCTTTACGTTGTTGACGGTGTACCCGGAGGTTCCTACTCACCAAACGACGTTGAAACCATCACCATTCTTAAAGATGCTGCAGCACAGTCGATTTACGGTGCAAGGGCGGCCAACGGTGTTGTTCTTATCACCACCAAGGGCGGTAAGAAAAATCAGAAAATTCAGATGAACGTTAACGTAAGACAGGGATTCACCACACCTGGTAAATTCTACGACCTTCTTAACACGCAGGAATGGGCAGATATGCTCTGGCTAGAGGCTAAGAACAAAGGTATTACAGGCTACAGCCATCAGCAGTTTGGTAGTGGCGCCACACCAGTTATCCCGGATTACATCTTCCCGACAGCTGCAATGAATGGCGACCCGCGTACCGACATGTCATTGTATGACAACAAGATTGCAGCCGAGGACGGTGACGACACCTACCTTATTACAAGGACCAGTCCCGGAACCGATTTCTACGGTGAGACAACAAGGAATGCTGCCTACAAGGAATACACCCTCGATGTCGCTGGTGGTACACAGAACGCCACTTATGCCTTTATGCTGGGCTACACCGATGAGGAAGGTATTTTCAAGCACACCAGTTTCGACAGGTACAACTTCCGCGGTAACGTTACCGCATCACCTGCGAAATGGATCGACGTTGGTGCTAATGTTGGTATTATATACACCAATGACCGCGGTGCTCAGGGCGACAACTCTGAATCTTCGCTGGTGTCATGGTGTTACAGGATCCCGACTGCAGTACCAATTTACGACGAATCAGGTACCACATTTGCCGGATCAAGGCCTACAGCAATGGGTAACTCCCAGAACCCTGCCTTCCTTGCCTGGTCAAACCAGTGGGATAAAACCAGTCAGATGAACGTCAGTGGAAACACCTTTGTTAAATTAAATATCCTGAAAGGGCTTTCTGCAAAAACCCTTATCGGTATTAACCATTACGGATGGAATTCCAGCGATTTCGGTTTTGTTGAAGTAGCTCATGCAGAAAGAGGTACCTACGACAGTTTCAACAAATCAAACGAAGCCGGTCTTAACTGGACCTGGACGAATACACTTGAGTACGGACTCGTAACCGGAGACCACGATATTAAACTTATCGCAGGTACCGAAGCTTACGACAACCAGCGCACACGTATCAGTGCAGGAAGGTCACAGTATACTTTCAAGGATATCAATTACATGACACTTAACACTGGTCTTCGCGGCATCAGCAACTCCGACGAAAATGACGCATACAGTCTCTTCTCAGTATTCGGACGCGCCAACTACACCTATGCCGACAAGTACATGGTTGAAGCGGTTGTAAGGCGTGACGGCTCATCCCGTTTCGGAACCGAGAAATACGGTATCTTCCCTGCTTTCTCCGTTGGTTGGAGGATGACAGAGGAAGCCTTCATGGCTTCAACAAAGCAGTGGCTCAACGAACTTAAGATTCGCGCAGGCTGGGGCGCAGTTGGAAACGACCGTATGGGTAACTACAACAGCTACACCCAGTATGCTTACAGTGAAGGCAGCGCCAGCTACGGCATGACCGGAAGCAATAATACGTTCAGCAGTGTTGGATTTTACCAGTCAACCTTCGGAAACACCGATGTGAAATGGGAATCAACCACAACCACCAACCTGGGTATTGATGCAAACCTTTTCAATCACTGGACCCTTGTATTCGACGTATGGCAGCGTAAAACAAGCGACATGCTTTATCGGAAACAGCTTCCTCTTGTCCTCGGTACAGCAACCAGGCCTTCAATCAATATCGGTGAGATGAAGAACACCGGCTTTGACCTCGAACTGGGATATTCCAACACAGCTCTTAACGGTGATTTCTACTACAGCGCCGACCTCGTTTTCTCGCACTACAAGAATGAGCTAACGAAGCTTACTGACGTCTCTTCCGACTTCTACCAGGGATCCGGATATCGTGAGAAGTACTACACCAGGACCCAGACTGGCCACGCTTTCCCTGAATTTTATGGTTACATCGTCGAAGGTATCTTCCAGAGCGATGAGGAAGCAGCTGCATGGGCTCCTGCATTTGGAACCTATAACAAGGCAGGTCACTTCAAGTACAAGGATGTCAGCGGACCCGACGGGGTACCTGATAATGTGATCAATTCCTACGACCGTACCTATATCGGTTCACCTCATCCTGATTTCACAGCTGGACTCAGCCTGAACTTTGGTTATAAAGGTTTAAGCGTGATGACAACTCTCTATGCTTCTGTTGGTAACGAAATAGTTAACTATGTAAGCCGTTTTATCGACTACACCCAGTTTGAGTCGGGAAAAAGCAAGAGAAGGCTGTATGAATCATGGGGAAGCCCTTACCTGGCAAACAATGCCGACGCCACAATGCCTATCATCTACTCGAATGACACTCCCCACCAGGAGCCCTCGACTGAATTCCTCGAGGACGGTTCATTCCTGCGTATGAAGACATTAAGGGTAGGGTACGACCTCAACAGGATACTGAACAATAAATTCAGCTCGCTTCAGGTCTACTTCCAGGGTTCCAACCTGTTTACCCTCACCAATTATCCGGGACTCGATCCTGAAATTTCAGGTGCAGGCATCAACATGGGTATCGACTCAGGCGCATGGCCAACAAGAAGGCAGTTCCTCTTTGGAATATCCTTTGGCCTGTAACAGTAGTTTTTATGAATAATAAACATAAATAAATATGAAAAGAATAACCAAATTATTATCAATCGCGATACTTTTCGGAAGCATGCTGATGATAAACTCCTGCAGTGAGGAGTTCCTTACAAAGGAACCTCCGGGAGTTGGATCAGCCGGTGTAATGCCTACACCGGCGGGTGTTGAGGCTCTTCTTGCCGGCACATATGAGAGGATGCAAAACGGTGGTTCGATGTTCGGTGGCGCCATGACGAGCGACTGGACATATGCAGGGGGCTGTTCCGATGATGCTTACAAGGGAACATCTTCCGGTGACCAGGCGAACTACAACCTCCTCGAAAGGTATGAAGCCCTTCCAAACAACCCTTATCTCAACGAAAGATGGACACTCTGCTATGACGGAATTGCGCGCGCCAACGTTACGCTGCAGTTCCTGTGGCTGACACAGGCTGGTTCTGACAAGATGCCAGATGCAAGGGCAAAAACGGCTGAGGGTGAAGCCAAATTCCTGAGGGCATGGTTCCACATGCAGGCCAACAAGATCTTCGAGAAGATCCCTTATATCAAGACAGCTGAAGAACTTGGTGATGTCCTTCCGGAGGAAGTTACCAATGCCGACGCCGGTTGGGATGGTATCGAAGCTGATCTTCAGTTCGCAATCGATAACCTGTCGACTGAAAAACACCTCGGAGAAAAAGGCCGTGCAAACAAATACACTGCAATGGCTTTCAAAGCTCAGGCACACATGTATCAGAAAGAATATCCTGCTGCCAAGCTTCTCCTTGATGAGATCATAACCAGCGGCGTATTTGAGCTTGCTCCCGAGTATACATGGAACATGGACATGACTCACGAAAACAACATCGAGTCGATCTTTGAACTTCAGTGTACAACAACTGCAACCGCTGCTGCAGCTGTTCATGGTTCAGGCTGCAACTTTCACCAGAAGGGGCCTGCAAGTTGCGGTGGCTGGGGTTTCTATCAGCCGTCACAGAACCTGTTCGAAGCTTTCCAGACAACAACTGCCGGGCTTCCGGTTCTCGATCCTACCCTGCGTGATCCTCTTGAGAGTGATATGGGCAAAGGCAGCGGTGAAGATTTCACCCCGACCAGCCATCCTCTCGACCCGCGTGTTGACTTCATTATAGCACGCCGCGGCGTTGATTTCCTTGGCTGGGGAATCCACCCCGGAAATGACTGGATCCGTGAACAGAACAACGGCGGACCATACATGTCCAAGTTATTCATGCACACAAAGGCTGAACAAGCGCTGAACCTCAATGGCAGCGGCTTCTCAAACGGCAAAAACTTCAGAACCTTGCGTTATGCCAGTATCCTCCTGTGGAGGGCAGAATGCGCTATCGTTGACAACGATCTCGACTATGCCAGGGAACTTGTAAACATGATCCGAGAGCGTGCAAAAACCAGCACTCCTGTAATGGGGCTCTGCACCAGCACCAAGAACCTTGAGTCAAGTCCTGTCGTCGACTGGACCAAGCCGGCAGCCAACTATGTTATTGAGCCTTATCCGGATGTTGCCGGTCAGTATCCTTTCGATACTCCCGCTAATGCACTTCTTGCAGTTCAGCATGAAACAAGACTGGAGTTTGCAACAGCCAACCACCGCTTCTTCGACCTGAGGCGTTGGGGCATACTTGGCACGACACTCAATGCCTACATCCAGGATGATATCGGATTCAGGACCTTCCTTCAGGGTGCTGTTTTCAATCCCGGCGAAGATGACTACTGGCCAATTTACCAGGGTGTTATCGACCTGCAGAACGGGATCATCGAACAGGATTCCGACTATTAGCAGACATTTTTACGCAAACAACCGCGTAGTATGATTTACACAGGGGCGATGCATTGCATCGCCCCTTCTTTCTTTGTACCGTTAAATAAAGTTAATTATAGAAATAGTCAGGAATATTTCATTAGGTTGCGTGGTCTATAGATATTGCTGATTTGATGTCCCTGATGAAATACAGGATCTCTTTTATTTTACTCATACTTACCGCTTCACTCCCCGTCCGGGCCCAATTGCAGATTAAACCCCCTCCTGCCCAGGGTTTCGAAAGACGAATAAGAAAATATATAGATACACTTAGCATCATCGATACCCACGAACACCTGGTGGGTCCGGAGATGCTCGCTGACGGGTTTTTTCTTGATTTTTCGCTTTTGCTTCTGCAGAACGGGTACGACGATCTGATTTCGGCAGGGATGCCGGATGCCCTCTATGATAAACTGTTCAACGAGGAACTTCAGCCATCCGCAAAATGGGAGATCGTTGAACCCTGGTGGCAGAATTCATTCAATACCTCCTTTAACAGGATCATCCTGTACGGTATCAGACATTTTTACGGAATCGACGACCTTAATGCCTCAACGGTTGGGCCTCTGTCAGAAAAGATCCGCAAAGCATACGAGACAAACTGGTTCGACAGGATACTGCTCGATTCATGCCGGATAAAATATCTCATCAAGGATGGCAACCATATGCCCGGAAGAGATGTATACGTGAAATATGAAAAACGCTTCGACGACTGGCTTCTGCTCAGGTCCAAGTTTGGTATAGACTCGCTGGCTATCCAGCAGCTCGACCCGATATATTCAATCGATGATCTTGAAAAGTCACTCACCCTTGCCTTTGAAAAGGAGCTGAAAAAAGGAATGATTGCTGTAAAGGTCTTCACTTCCTACTACAGAACTCTAAATTTTGAGAAAGTCGATAAGGAGTCCGCAAAAAAAGTGTTCCGGAGCCTGGTAAACGGTGATATGGATTTCAGGATGGAGATGAAAGATGCCAAACCGCTCCAGGATTACCTCTTTCACCATCTGATGAGCCTTGCGCTCAAATATGACATGCCGGTCGCCATCCAATCCCTGGGTCCGCCCTGAGGTCCGGGTTCAATATCCTTTGACAGGACTACCAGCAGAACCGGATTACCGTCAGCATCAAAGTCAATATCCGATAGATGGACAAGCAAGCCTTCCTCTTCAAAATTCCTGATCAGGGATTCATTGACCGGATCGGTAAGAGGGGTTTGGATTACCTGTTCATCAATGGTTTTTCAGGTTCTCCCGCGATCGTCAGACTTCAGAAGGTAAAGATTTGTCTGTCGGTCGATATTCCCCCCGGGGAAGTAATTGAACGCGGTGAAGACCTTCCCCTTACTGGTTCCCGACAGCTGAAGATGCCCCCCCATGGCTGCAAGCGTGCGGGTATCCGTCCAGTTTTCCCCGTTGAAACCTGATGAGAAGCATATCTCAAGACCTTTGTTTACCCTCGACCAGAGCAGCAGAAAACCTGAGCCGGGATTCCACCAGGGCTGAGGGGAAAGCATTTCCATCTCCTTTATCTTGTCGAACCTTTCTATGGAATAAGGCATAGAGCTTCTGAAGATAAGGCCGGGACGGGTCCGGCTGTTGCCGCTGACGAACACCCACAGGAATCCCATGCCGTCAATCGACAGGGAAGCATTGTCGTAGGGTTCCCTCACTCCTTCCTTATCGTGCACAATGACAGGTTTCGGTACGACATTCCTGACATGGTCATAATAAGAGATCATTATGAGTAGATGGCGCTCCTTCTCGCTTAAGGTGCCTCCATAAACAAAGAATGTTTTCTCTGCCTCCTTCGAATAAATTGCAATCGGCCGGTAACGCGAACCAAAGGTGGCCGCTCCTCCTGACAGTTTGTAACCGTATTCCGTCGGATTGCCTGTACTGAACCATATACCTTTGTATCCGTCAGCCACCTGGTTCTGAGAAATAACAGAAACCGGATCTGCAGCCATAAAAAAGATCAGGACAAGTAGTTTAAATCTGCGGGACATGGTTCAGGTAACAGGTATTACCGTAAATATAGGATTTTTATTTTTACCTTCCTGTCACCCCGGGAAATTTTACCCGGGTATTATCGGGTTTGAAATCATTTGAAGTGAAAATAATACCAGAAGGTATTGCCAAACTGTTCCCTCATTTTACCCTCCAGGGTGGCCGGATTCTGCCGCCCGGTCATGAAAGCTGAAAAATACTGATCAAACCTCAGCCTTGTCTCACTGCTCAGTTCAAGTCCGCCCATATCGGGCAGCCTTCCCTGACTGTTGTAATAGATCAGTATTGCCTCCTCGATGTGACGCGGAATACTTGTGTACCCCATATCTTTCATCAGCGAAATATTGCCGACGAGCATCTCAACATCCTTGTTGAGAAGAAGCCAGGCCATAAGGTACTCGAAGGCCTCCCTGTTGCCGGGATTCTGGTTCACCAGTCTGGGCAGGTTGCCCTCAGGTGATTCAAGAAAGACGAAGAAATCCTTTCCGGGGAGTATGCTCATTTTCCTGCCCAGGGCGGGATCTGATTTAACCGCGAGGGAATCGCCCGCGAGCTTCTCATAGGAAATAGCCCATTTTCTGTAAAAAAGTGATTTCTTCAGGATGCCGGCATACTTCCGGGTCAATATGTAATCGCCGTTTATCAGGCTCGATTTTACAAGCAGCTTCATATTCTGAGGCCGCCGGCCGTACACAACCATTTCCTCATAAGCCCATCGCTGGGCTTCATTTATAAGTCCGATTGAATAAAAGGACCAGGCACCCCAGTTTATATGTTCGCTGCTCCATGGAAGGAACAAAGAACTTGTGCCGAAGTCCTGCCGGCCATGAAACAGTCTGTCGCAAAGCTGTCCGGTCGACGACAGCGCTATATTATAGAAATACTGACCTATAAGATTTTCCGTGGGTTTCTTTTCGTGGTATTCGACTGCTTCGTCATATTTCTCAGCGAATATCATCTTCTCGAGATTTATAACCCTGGCAGTCTGGGAATTATAAGCGGAAACAAGCACAATGACAGCGGCACAGAGTACAAGAGCGGGAATTACAATTCCCGCAGCAATGCGTCTTCCGGGTCTGACAAGCCTGACAGATCCGGCCATCCGGGCAAGGGCAGGATACAGCACCATGTAAGCTATCAGTGCATAGAATATAACCTTATGCAGCTGGTCGTTGATAAACGGAAGAGGATAAAGGAAAAGCTGCTTGATGCTTTGCAGAAGCAACAGGTTGTCGAACAACAGTATGGAGACTCCGGTCAGACCGGCAAGCATCAGGGGAAGAAGGAATCTGTGACGGCCCTTCAGATAAACAAGGCAGTAAACAATGAACATTCCGATAAAGACAAGTGCAAAAGCTCCTGTTACATAAAACACCAACGGGAAAAAAGCCAGGGCAATGTACTTGTTCCTGATTGTCTCCTGACTGATTATAATAAGGAAAAATGCAATCACAATAACAAATCCCACATTATAGAGCATAAGATGATAATAATGTGTCTGCATGATGAGCAACAGGCAGGAGGGGATCACAGCCAGCAGGCCCGCCAGTCCTGATCCGGGGATCAGTCGCCTGTTTACATAATACATCAAAACGCCTGGCATTGAAAGGACCACGGCAAGTATCAGTGAGCCTGCAAAACTGCTTATATAAAACTGGGTGAGGAATTTTGCTGCAAGGTCGGCAACAGAACCAGGCTTCAGGAAGAAATCAAGAATATAGTCGCGGGTATAGACAAACAACGACTGCTGCTCCTGGAAAAAGAGAACATAGTTGCCGGGAACCAGAAAATAAACAAAGGCAATAACGAAGAACCCGGCAAGAATATACCAGCTGTAGTCAGCTGACTTTATGGGAGATCCCTTTTTTATGTTTGGCTTTTTTACCTGGGCCATTCTATATAGTTATGTTCGGGTTGCTTGTTGCTGGTTGCTGGTTACTGGTTGCTTCAACTTCAGACTCCTGAACTCTTTTACACCACCGTCATTGCGAGTCCCGCATCGGCGGGACGAAACCGCCGCCTGAACTCTTTTACACCACCGTCATTGCGAGTCCCGCATCGGCGGGACGAAGCAATCTTTTGTCCTTTACACCGTCATGTCTTATTCATGTATCGATCTCTCTCCCGGATTCCTCTTCGTCCCTGCCTTTTTCATATCCTCCCTTGAGAGGGATAAGCCGCGATCGCCCGGTTGTGCATTCACCAGTTCATTTGCGGTTGCCTTTGCAAAATCGCGCGGTCCGAGGTTTATTCTGCCGCTTACAAATTCGGGTATGTTGTACGATTCCATGAGCTTGTCGTAATATGCCGGATCCTCCTGCGGGAGTATGAAAGGTTTTCCTGTGTTGTCCCACGATCCGAACCAGGCAAGGAAAGGCCGCGTGGTTCTCCCGTCGGTTCTCTTGCTGCTGAACACCAGCCACTTTCCGTTTGATGACCAGGTATGGTAGCTGTCGGTCTCGCTGCTGTTCAGATCCATTTTTTTGCTCTCACCGGTGTTCAGGTCTATTATGTGAAGGTCAGCCTCCTTGTGCCAGATGGGGAAGGTTCCGAAATCATGCAAGGTTATCACCAGGTACCTGCCGTCGGGAGAAATCCGCGGGAACGAGGCGCTTTTGCCGTTCGCCGATGCGTTGAATACCAATTCTGTCTTTCCGAAACCGGCCGTTTCCGGATCGAAAGGCATCCTGACAATGTCGTATCTGATTTTCTCAACATCTTCGAGTTCCATGGTCGATTGGCTGGTGCTCTGCAGGGCTCTGCAGAAATAAAGGTAACGGCCATCGGGAGACCACGACGGGAATGTTTCCAGATAGCTTGTTGTATCGCCGTCGTCGGCGTGGTAAGTAAGGTTCTTTTCAACGTCGTAGACCACGATATCCGAAACAAGGTCGAAGACCTCGATCAGCTTTTCGGGCCGGGCATAAAAGCCCTGACGCACCTGGTTCGATGAATATGCAATAAACGTCCCGCCCGGATGCCAGGATGGGTAGGTTGCCCCTCCGGGCATTGATTCAACCTTTGGGTCCACCCTTCTGAACCGGCCATTATCGGCAATATAGGTCCCGTTGTTCGACCCCCTTATGTGCACCATGAATTTTTCCGGGTTGTACTGATTGAACGAATGACAGTTAATGCAGTTCATATCGAGTATTTTGTTATCGATCAGGGTCTCCTCGCTGAAACTTTCGATCGACCTCTGCATTATTCTGATATTTGACCAGTTATAGTATCCGGGATAGATAAGTCTGTAGGCAAGGTAAGGATCGGCTGGTTCTTCTGCAACGTTCATCTGAAAAGGTTCGAACTTTTCAAGTGTCTTTGAGCCTTTCACAGAGGCAAAGACCTCAAAAGTGATCCGTCTGCCTGCGGAACCTCCGGTAAGTTTTTTCCATGACCGTTCAGGGAATTGAATCACACCGTCAGACGATTTTATATCAACACTGAAACTGCCTGTTCCGTCGGTGGCCTTAACCCTGAAATAGTTGCCCTGTTCGCCGATTCTGAAGTTCATCGGCGCTATATTCGGAGGAATGGTAACGTCGGTGTAATCAGGTTCGATCACAGGCTTTCTTTCCGTATTGACAAGCTCCGGACCCGACTCGCTGCCGCATCCCGAAAACAACAGGAGACCCGAAAAAAACAGCAACACCGAAAATATATTCCTTCCCCTGTTCATTCTGGTCAGATAAAATTAAAACGAGTGCTAAAGGTAAAATTTAATTTTAAAACACGGATGGTTTTGAATCAAATCGGCGTTCGGTACGCGGTACGCGGTAAGAGGTATGCGGTACACGGCATGCGGAATGCGGTTCGCGGCACGAGGCGTGAGGTTTTCCATCGTCTGTTGCTATTAATACATAATACATGAATCTGCTCCGAAAACCCCTAAAACCAATTTTGTCGGACTATAAGTTACTGAAAATCAATACGAATTTTGCATCATTTTTAGCAAAAAAGACTTATCGGAGGGGACTCATACATTAAGGATTTTTTCTAATTTTGAGATAACTCAATACTATTAAATTCATGAAATCATTAACCTTTATTCTTATAGCGGCAGGCATTATTGTCTCCTGCTCGGGTGACAGGCCAGCGGGAGGTAAAAAAGATGCAGCCGGCGATACTGCAGCCTCAGCCACAGAATATTCCAAAGCCTGGTTCAGCAACAGGCTTGGAAATGCAAGGGTATTCACTGACGAAGAAGACGGACTTGTGACGATTACCAATGATATTACCGGTTACAAGATCAATCAGGAGAAGATAATTACCGGGCTTATAGATGAAGATCAGTCAGAGGATGCCATAGTTCCGTTTTACGCCATGAGGGGGAAGTCAATAATGGGATATTACCATATGATACTGCTGGCTTCGGCAGATACCTTCGCGGTGGCAAAGACAGTCAGCGATATTTTTTCCGTGCACGATATTAAGAACAGAAAGATAGTTGCCGAAGTGTCGACGGTTTCTCCCGATTCACCAGGCTTTGGCTGTGACGAGTGCCGGGAGGTTGTAAGGTACCGGTGGAATAACGGAAATCTGGAAAAGGAAGAATAAAAAAAAAGGGGCCATCCGGCCCCTTTTACTTTGTATAAGCAGATAACCCTTACAGATAATCACGATTCTGAACAAGCACACCCTTCTGCAGGTCGAGCTGACCCTGCGGCACAGGCATAAATTTATCCTTGTTCTCAAAGCTTGCACCATTCATGAACGGTCTGATTCTCAAGTCACCCTGCTGGAATGCATTCAGGGTTGCGGCCATATCAACTCTCATACCGGCAGGAAGCTCATCCCAGCGCCTGAGGTCGAAGAAACGTCTTCCTTCTGTTGCGAACTCCAGTCCTGACTTGTGACAATTAGTGCGGTGCGCTGCCGGGTAATTTCGTCAAAAGACTTGCTTTGGATATACAGTGCCTGTTCAGGAGATCCCGCATCCCCTGGTTTTTGAACATGCTATTATCCCTGACAATTTTTTTGAATTGATCGCTTCGTTATTACTTTTCAGCCGGGATGCGGGATGACATGGTGCATGGGTGTCATGGGGGGTGAGGCCGCGGCGAGTGATGTAATTGTCTTTTTTTCTGAAAGTTTTCTCTCTCGCCGCGGCCTCACCCCCTAACACCCCCAGTGTGCTTGTCATCCCTCGCCGGTTGATATTGGTTAATGGAGGCTATCCCCATATGGAAGACAATCAACGCGGAAAAAGAGTAATCAAGGACCACTCAGGCGAGGGATCTCATCCTGGTCGAAGTATCCACTTTTACATTAATTGTGCCAGATGACTGATTATTAATTCGGCAGGAGGGTGAAGACGCATTAAGGTATCCATGGTAATGCTCTCACGTATACAGAACAAAAATTGGTGTTAGTGCGGTTAAAGTCAATATGTTAAAAAATGAAACCGCACTAATTTTCCAGAGCGTCACAAGTCAGGACATGATATTAATGGCTTCGGCAGATACCTTCGCGGTGGCAAAGACAGTCAGCGATATTTTTTCCGTGCACGATATTAAGAACAGAAAGATAGTTGCCGAAGTGTCGACGGTTTCTCCCGATTCACCAGGCTTTGGCTGTGACGAGTGCCGGGAGGTTGTAAGGTACCGGTGGAATAATGGAAATCTGGAAAAGGAAGAATAAAAAAAAGGGGCCATCCGGCCCCTTTTACTTTGTATAAGCAGATAACCCTTACAGATAATCAGGATTCTGAACAAGCACACCCTTCTGCAGGTCGAGCTGACCTTGCGGCACAGGCATAAATTTATCCTTGTTCTCAAAGCTTGCACCATTCATGAACGGTCTGATTCTCAAGTCACCCTGCTGGAATGCATTCAGGGTTGCGGCCATATCAACTCTCATACCGGCAGGAAGCTCATCCCAGCGCCTGAGGTCGAAGAAACGTCTTCCTTCAGTTGCGAACTCAAGTCTCTGCTCCCACTGAACTGCTCTCATGGCTTCTTCCTTGGATGCGAACGGAGGATACTGTCCGATCTTGTAGTTTGCGGCTGGCTGCGTCCAGTCGACTGCTCCGCCTGTCAAATAGTCGGCATCGGAGGTTCCTTCGCCCCATGGATAGACCGATACGGGAAGGGTCGTAATAGTAACCCTGCCCATGACAACCTGATTGTCAGCCCTGTCGCGAATCTGGTTCACATAATCCCTGGCTGTTACAAGGTCGTTTTCAAAAGCTGCAATTTCAGCTCTCCAAAGCAGGATGTGGGAGTACCGGATATAGCGGAAGTTATTTGCATTGATACCGGTCTGCCATCCTGTGGTTGTGGACAGTGTGTAACGTTGCGACTTCTTGAAGAATACTTTTGGCGTCGGGAGATAAGGGCCGCCTTCTGATTGTTTGCGGATCCAGTTGCTTCCGCGGTTGATCCCCCAGTCCTTGTAGGGAATTCCCCTCCGACTCACGGTCCAGTCGAGACGCGGATCAAGCTCATCGGCTGCAGGAGTGAAAGGTTGATCGGATGATATCCCCTGATCATTTGCAAGATCTACATCATTGAAGGTGTCGAAAAGGGGCAGTCCGTTGTTATCAACCTTATAGGCATTGACAAGGTTCTGCGACGGCTGGTGGAAACCGCAGCACATCCCTATGTCGCCTCCATGAGGCCAGTTAAGACCGATACCCATCTCAGCATTCAGTGATTCATTAATGTCGTTGACATTTGCCTGGATCTCGAAGATCGACTCTTTGTTATTCTCGGTTTCAATATTGAAGTTATCGATGAAGTTAGGCATTAATGAGAACTGCCCGCTGGTGATAATATCATTCAGAAGCGGTTTTGCCTCGGCATACTTCAGCTCCTGCAGGTAAGCTCTTGCAGCAATGGCCTTTGCGGCCCACTTTGTCGGACGGCCCGGCTGTGCCTGTGTAGCAGGAAGTATCCCGGCTGCATATTCCATGTCGGCAACGATAAAATTCAGTACAGCTCCCTCGGCATTTTGATTTGAAACAGATGCAGGATCCTCCACAGTCTCATCGATTATCGGAATATAATCTCCGAATACCAGCCATGCTTCAAAATAAAAGAGACCTCTGAGGAATCGTACTTCAGACCTGTACCTGTCAGCAACTTCTGCTGAAATTATCCCGTCGTCCAGGGTTTTCTGAATTACCCTGAGGGTTTTATTGGCACGGTCGACTCCCATTCCAAGGCAGAGCCTCCACTTATCGGCAGGATAGCCGTTGTTTGTAACTACTTCCCATCGTTCAATCTCATTGACGGGAACCTGGTCGGTGATTTCCGAACCCTTGTAGGCATCGTCTGAGGCAACCGATCCGTAGGTCCAGTTTGTAATGGATGCACCCCACGAAACAGTCCAGAGAGCGCTTCCTTTAACCATCCCGTATGTTCCGGTTACCAGCGCATCAATACCCTTCTCGGAATAAAAGACATTCTCTGATGTTGCTCCCTGTGGAGTCTTTGTCAGAAATTCTTCCGAGCAGGAATAGAACATGGCTATAAGAAGAAATGCAGCCAGTATAATTGATAGTTTTTTCATATTGTTCCAGTGTTTATGTTATAATTATTAATCATTATAAACCAAGGCTGATTCCGAACATAAGCTGTTTGGATGTCGGCCATGAGCCGTTATCAAGCCCCATCCCTGTGCCGGATCTGTAGAGTTCAGGATCAAGTCCGCTGTAATTGGTAAGGGTGAAAAGATTCGTCAGCTGTACATAAAGGTTTACGCTTCTTATCTGAGCCTTGCTGACAAAATCTTTCGGAATGGTGTAGCCAAGCCGGAGAGTCTTGAATCTCAGGAATGAACCATCCTCGACGAAAGCCGAGTTTGAGTTCTGTGAGTTGGAATTCTGGTCGAGCATCGGAAGTGTAGCATCTGCATTATTATCAAGATACGGGCTGCCCCATGTCTTGTAAAGGGCATTCTTGCTTAATCCGCCGTTGAACTGACCATAATCAATCCACCTGGTAACATAGTTGATGATTTCATTCCCATAGCTGCCATAGAAGAACATATTCAGGTCGAAATTGCCATAGCCGAGGTCAATGTTCAGACCTCCGGTAAGATCAGGATGAGGGTTGCCAATGAATGTCATGTCGGCAGGTGTGATGACATCATCGCTTTCATCCATCACTCCATCTCCGTCGGAGTCAATTGTCAGCTGGTTCTTGTATTTGAAATGTCCGGGAGCATTGTAAGAGGTGTTCCCAAAAGCCGGATGAGCAGCAGCTTCAGTGGCATTCTGGAAAATACCTTCCACTTCATATCCATAGAATTCCGGAAATGCTGAACCTACATAAGCGCGGGAATATTCAACCTGACGTTCGGAAGTTCCTCCTATATAGTTAACTCCCGGGGCAAGTTTTGTGATCTCATTGGTATAATGTGAGAGTGTTAATTTCAGATTATACCTGAATTTGCCATCAAGACCTGTATTCCTGTAACCAAGTTCCAGGTCAAAACCCGTGTTCTTCATTTCGGCAATGTTTATATAGGGAGGCGATGCAAGACCAACAACGTTCGGTATCGGCTGCTGGAAAAGCATGTCGCTTGTATTCCTTTGCCACAAGTCAAAAGCAAAGGTCATATTGTTGTTTATCAGCATAGCATCAAGGCCCACGTTCATTGTGGTGGTTGTTTCCCATGTAACATCAGGGTTACCGAGGGCTGATGGCTGGAATCCTGTTGAAGCTGCCGAGTTTGAACCATCCAGTGCGTATGCGGCCGTATAGTTATTTGATGCATACGTGGTATAGGAGTTATAGTTACCTATCCTGTCATTACCAGACATACCCCATCCTGCTCTCATCTTGAGGAAGTTAAGCCAGCCTATGCCCTGCATGAAATCCTCTTCCGTGATTGTCCATCCTATTGATGCAGCGGGGAATACACCATAGCGGTTGTTTGAACCAAACCGTGATGAACCGTCACGGCGAATGGTCCCCTCCACAAGATATCTTCCCTTGTAGTCATAGTTCACACGTCCGAATAACGAAAACAATGACCATGATGAACCTGATCCGTAATTATCCTTATTGATCTCACCGGAATTGAGCCACATGTAACTGGGATCCTCTGAAAAATACTGGCTCCTGCTTGCACCCAAATTTTCATCCTTGCTTTCAATGGCTTCAGTACCAAGAACTACATTGATTTTGTGATCGTTGGCAATTGTTGCAATGTAGTTGATTGTATTGGTCCAGTTCCACTGCAAACCAAAATTTGAACTGGCATTATGCCCGTTAACTTTGTTGGGCTCTGAATGTTCAAAGTTCGGAATTGTGTAACCTTTATAATTCCATTGTCCGAAGTTGTAACCAAACAAACTCTTGGCGGTGAGCCCTTTTAAAATTGTAAACTCCCCATAGAAGTTACCGAGCGCCCTTGCCCACTGACCTTCATTATTCCTGGAACGGTAAAGATCAGCCACAGGGTTGCCGAAATTACCCATTTCGGGAGCTCTCGATCCTGCAAAGTTGTTCTGGATATCGTATACCGGGCTGATAGGCTGTGCACGATAGGCATTTGATATTGGAGCGCCTTCGCCATTTTGCGAAAGGTTGCCATGTTCATTTATATAAATAGCCTGCAATGACTGACCGGCTTTGAACCAGCTATTTACCTGAACATCTGAATTGACCCTGAAAGTATACCTCTTGAAATTTGTATGGATCAGCAATCCGTTTTCATTCAGATAATTACCCGAGAAGGCATAAGTTGACCTGTTCCCGCCCCCACGGACTGAAAGGTCATACTCCTGAGTAACACCTTTCTGATATATCTCATCATACCAGTTGGTACCTTCTTTATTTGCTTTATATATCTGGTAGTCGGGATAACTGTAAAGTGCCGGATTAACTGCAGGATCTCCCTCCATCTTCCCTGCAGGCAGGGTATAATCAGGGATTACCGGAGATGCTCCTGTTCCGTATTGAGCATGATTTGGTGTAACTCCCCTGTTCTTGTAAGAGAGCCATACTGCCTCGGCATATTCCTGTGTATTGAGGAGATCGTACTGGTTTGCACTCAAGTGCATTCCTGTTCTGAAATTGAAGTCAATGTTGGCTTCCTGGCCGGCACGGCCGCGTTTGGTAGTGATTATAATAACACCGTTTGCACCCCTGGCGCCGTAAATGGCGGCTGATGCAGCATCTTTAAGGATCGATATCGATTCAATGTCGTTTGAACTGATATTATTACCGGTACCGGTTGGTACGCCGTCGATTACGTATAATGGTTCTGAGTTGTTTATTGTTCCGACACCGCGGATCCTTATAATTGCATCACCACCCGGACGGTTTGCAGAACTTACAGTCACTCCTGATGCCTGGCCCTGAAGACGCGACATCACGGAAGGAGCCGGTACCGCAATCTGAAGTGCATCCTCCTGAACAGTTGAGATGGAACCCGAAAGGTTCTTCCTCACCTGGGTGGTATAACCTACAACCACAATCTCATCGAGTGTGGACACGGTTTCGGCCAGGACAACACTAATTGAGGTCTGATTGCCTACTGTAATTTCCTGGGTTGTATAACCCACAAATGAAAAAGAAAGCACCGAGGCGGAAGACGCTACCGTCAGAGTGTAACCCCCGTCGACAGTCGTAATTGCCCCGTTGGTCGTTCCTTTTTCAATAACGTTAACACCGGGAAGAGCAGCCCCGGTATTGTCGGTGACACGACCCGTGACAGTAATCCGTTGCGGATCGTCAGAAGGGATACTCCCGGCATTGGCGGATGGAGTCAGTAGTATCCACATCATTAACAGGATTGTTATCTGCTTCAGGCCTGATCCTGTATGATTCAGGATAGGGCACAGGAAGTCAAATACCTTTTGATTTTTTGTCATAAGATTAATAAATTAGATATTAAGTAAAAGATAATGTTTATCATAACCAGCCTTAAGAGATTATGATTTAAAAATCAATCTGTTAGTGGAATAAATGCAACATAAGTGCATTATCCGGAGATTGATCAGGAGGAATTGATTGTTTTCATGGCCGAGGTTTTAGGTTAGTTTAAAAGGACAGATTTGAAGAATAAAAGTTACATATAATTCCTTAAATATATGAAAAAAATCACAAATAACAACATATGGGATAAAATACATATTGTAAACTGTCATTTGTAAAGTAGCTGAGGTATCATGAATCAGCACCGAAAGGTTTAGAGAGCTATAATTTTTAATAATTCCGGAATAAATAGTAATTTTGCAATCCCTGATTTTATGAAGAATTTATGGCTGGTGACTTTTACAATGATTCCCCTGGTGCAGGATGTTCCATCCCGCCTCTTGTGAACAGGAAGTCAAAATCCTATCCCACAAAGGTCACTGCCGGAGGAATAACCTTCGGAAGCAGTGAAGTGGTAATTATTGCCGGACCCTGTGCAGTTGAGAACCGCGAACAGCTTTCCGAGACAGCAAGAATTGTGAAAGCAGGAGGAGCCTCCATGCTCAGGGGCGGAGCATTCAAGCCCAGGTCGTCGCCCTATAATTTTCAGGGACTGGGGCAGGAAGGAATACTGATGCTCAGGGAAATAAGCCGTGAGACCGGTATACCTTTCGTAACAGAGGTAATGGATACCCGCCAGGTTGAATTTGTTGCAGGGCAAGCCGATATGCTCCAGGTTGGTTCGCGCAATATGCAGAACTATCCTCTGCTGAAAGAGGTCGGCCTGACTCATAAACCCATTCTTCTGAAAAGGGGTATGATGGCAACTATCGAGGAATTCCTGCTTGCAGCGGAGTATATACTAAGTCAGGGCAATGATCAGATCATACTTTGTGAACGGGAAATCCGCACTTTTGAACCGACCACCAGGAATACCCTCGATCTAAGCGCCGTCCCGATGCTCAAGCACATGTCGCACCTACCGGTAATAGTCGACCCTAGCCACGGCACAGGTCACAGCTGGATGGTCCCACCAATGGCACGTGCAGCTGTTGCCGCCGGAGCCGACGGCCTTATAATGGAGGTGCATTACAAACCTGATGAAGCCCTGTGCGACGGATATCAGTCGCTCGATCCCGATGATTTCAGCCTGCTGATGACAAGTATCAAAAAAGTGGCAGCGGCAATAGGAAGGGAAGTTGTGTAAGCAGTTTTATTTTAGGGTTTATAGCTGAGTTGCTGGTTATGCGGTGTGCGGTATGCGGTGTGCGGTAAGATTCCTCTTCGCCCCTGCTTTTTCAATATCCTCCCTCGACAGCGCTTAGCCGGGATCACCAGGTTTTATTGGTTTGCTGACCTTAATCTGGAGGATTATTCTATTTTTACCAAGTAATAAACACGCTCATTTAGCTCATTGTTAATAATTTACAGCATAAAATTGATCGACCTCATATTTACCCAATCAAAACACTCCCCAAAGGTTGAAAACCCGGGGCAACACGTTGAAATCTGTCGTTTTTGAGATCGTACGCCTTTGTTGTATAATGTTTTAGCCAGCAACTTGAGTTAATTAAAAAAAAGAAGAAAAGATTAAAAAAAAATTCCCTGAAACATCTTAGTCAAAATGTTATTTTTGATGCCGGTTCTAAAAGACAAAGAAATCCAAAATCCGGTGTATTGCTCCATTTCATTATATTACTAAACATATACACCAGAAATAAGCAGAAATGAAACAATACAATCTATTCCTTTTTATTTTTCTTCTTCTTTCAGGCTGTTTGAAAGAAGAACAATCAGCACCTGAGCTTTTCACTGTCCTGTCGCCTGAAGAAACAAATGTGGGGTTCTCAAACCAGATCACCGAGAGCGAACAGTTCAACATGATCCAGTACCTTTATTTTAACAATGGTGGCGGTGTCGCTGCCGGTGATATAAATAATGACGGATTGGCCGACCTTTATTTCTCAGCCAGCCAGGTCCCGAATAAATTGTACCTTAACAAGGGAAACCTGGTATTTGAGGATATCACTGAAAAATCCGGTATGGAAGGCAAAGGGGACTGGAAGACAGGTGTCACCATGGCTGATGTGAATGCTGACGGTCTTCCTGACATTTACCTCTGCCAGGTTGGAAACTATAAGGTAATAAGGGGCAGGAATCAGCTTTTCATAAATCAGGGCGATCTGACCTTCAAAGATGAAGCAAAAGAATACGGACTTGATTTTCAGGGTTTTTCTACCCAGTCTGCTTTTTTTGATTATGACCTCGACGGCGATCTCGACATGTATCTTCTGAACCATTCTGTTCATACATCACGAAGTTACGGCGCTTCCGACCTCCGTTTTGACCATGATAGTCTGGCCGGCGACAGGCTGTACAGAAACGAAATATCAGAAGGCAGAAACCATTTTACGGATGTCACGAGCGAGTCGGGCATCTTCAACAGCCAGATAGGCTATGGCCTCGGAGTAAATATCTGTGACATCAACAACGACGGCTGGCCTGACATATATATATCAAACGATTTTCACGAAGATGATTACTTTTATATAAACAATGGAGATGGTACTTTCACCGACCGTTTCAGGGAACTAATGAAACACACCACAAGGTCATCGATGGGGAATGATGTGGGTGATATCAATAATGATGGTCTTCTCGATGTTTGTGTGCTGGATATGCTTCCCGAGGAACAGGATATCCGGAAACAATCAGGAGGAGAAGACGACTATGAGCTCTATAACCTTAAACTGGGGTATGGTTACGGCTATCAGTTCGTAAGGAATAACCTGCAACTCAACCTGGGAGACGGAATGTTCAGCGAAATAGGCAGACTTTCAGGTATATTTGCTACCGACTGGAGCTGGTCTCCCCTTCTTTGCGATGTTGATAACGACGGACTTAAAGACCTTTTTATTTCAAACGGGATCTACAGAAGGGCAAATGATCTTAATTACATAAAATTCCTTACCGAAAACGAATTCTTTTCGGCCGAACATAACAAGAATACTCCCGACAGCGTGCTGTATAACCAGATGCCCCTCTATCCATATTATAATTATATATTCAGAAACAACGGGGATCTCACCTTTTCGGATATGTCGCGAGAATGGGGATCCAAAACCCGGACATACTCCAATGGTGCTGCGTATGCCGATCTGGATAATGACGGAGACCTCGACCTTATAACAAACAACATAAACGAAAATGCATTCATTTACCGGAATAATGCCAGTGAACAAATTGAAAACAACTTTCTCACGGTAGCCCTGAAGGGAAATGATTACAATAAGTTAGCCTATGGCGCCCGGGTAACTCTCTTTTACGACGGTAAGACTCAGGTTTCGGAGCAGTCTCCGACAAGAGGCTTCATGTCGTCAAGCGCAGGGAATCTGCATTTCGGACTCGGAAAAGTTAAACTCATTGATTCCCTGTTAGTCCGATGGCCCAACCTTTCTGAAGAAGTTATTAAGAATGTTGCTGTAAACAACACTATAGTACTTGATGCCGGCAATGCCCGAAAAACCAGCAGCAGCTCCGGGAAACCCGACGAAAGGCAGAAGCTGGTTTCAAAAACGAGCATCCCGGGAATTGATTTCATCCACATTGAAAACGATCACCTCGATTCCAGGCAGGAGCTTCTTGTTCCGCACTCGCTCACCTCAGAAGGACCGGCTCTGATCGTAGCTGACCTGAATGGCGACGGATTAGACGATATTTTTGCCGGCGGCGCATCAGAGCAGGTATCTGTAATTTTCCTTCAGCAGGCAGACGGAACATTCATAAGAAGTGTTACGCCCGCTTTTATTAAGGATCTTTTTATGGAAGATGTCGATGCAGCGGCATTCGACGCCGACGGGGATAACGACAATGACCTCTATATCGTTCGCGGAGGTGCAGGAGCAACGCTTGGAGACGCATCACTTTCCGATCGTCTTCTGATAAACGACGGTCAGGGAGGGATGAGAGAGAGCGAGAGAGGTTCTCTTCCTTTTACTGCCAATAACGGATCGTGTGTGGCTCCATGCGATTTCGATAATGACGGCGATATCGATCTTTTCGTGGGCTCAAGATCCATACCGGGAGCCTATGGCCTGTCGCCAAACCAGATGCTTCTGGAGAATGACGGAAAGGGAAATTTTACCGACGTCACGGAAGACAGGATGAAGAAACTAAGAAGGATAGGAATGGTTACTGACGCCTGCTGGATCGATTATGACAACGACGGCGACACTGATCTGATCCTGACAGGAGAATGGATGAAGGTGACTGTTCTGAGGAATGACAACGGCAACTTCAGTGACCAGACACGGGAGACAGGACTTGAAGAGACAACGGGATGGTGGAACTGTATCTATCCGGCCGATCTCGACAATGATGGCGACATGGATCTCATCGGTGGCAACCTGGGCCTTAACAATGTCATGAAAGCCTCAGTGAAGGAACCGGTGGAGATGTATCTTAACGATTTTGACGATAACGGTACTGTAGATCAGATTATTACAGCCTGGCAGGACGGTGAAAGTTACCTTGTTGCGATGGTTGATGAACTTAAAGGCCAGATAACCGGCCTTGACAAAAAATATCCCGGATATTCAGCTTTCGCCGGTAAGAGCGCAAAGGATATTTTCGGAAGGAAAGCAATAAGGCGTTCAATCAAAAAGAAGGCTGTACTTTTTGAAAGCTGTATCTTCATAAATAACGGAGATGGTACTTTTAAAACAGTCAGGCTGCCAATCCCCGCGCAGACCTCTCCGGTAAGGGACATATATGTCAGGGATATGGATCTCAATGGCGTTCCTGATATATTGCTTGCAGGAAACGACTACACCTTCAAACCCAATTTCGGGCGCCAGGATGCCAGCTACGGATGGTGCCTTCTGGGCCAGCCCGACCTTAGCTACAAAATGCCCTTCCCTTCTGTCTCAGGCTTTGCGGTAGATGGCGATGCCCGACGGGTTGTGCCGATAGTTGTGGCAGGAAAACAATATATACTTGCCGGGGTCAATAACGGAGATCTGAATATTTTTGAATGTCTCCGGAAGGCGAATTAGCGGTGGAAAATCAGGAAGCCGGACAGCTTTTGATAAATCTTATTGAACGTGAAACAGGTCCGCATTCGGGAAAGATTCCCATGACTCTTTCTTTGTCGATCCGGAACGTTTCAGCTATGCTTTCAAATACATACCTGATAAAAAAATGGCTTACCAATCTGCTGTCTGATGGGGCAGTAACCTTCCGTTAAATCCTAACCAGATGAAGGTAGAATCAGGGTAACAGTTGTGCCTTTCCCGATCTCAGATTTAAGCTTTACAGTTCCATTGTGGTTAATAATTATCTGATTAACAAGCGAAAGACCTATTCCTGTCCCCGGTATTGAAATTGCATTTGCTCCCCGGTAAAAAGGTTCAAAAATCTTTATGGTGTCTTGCTCTGAAATGCCAATACCCTTGTCTTCAAATGCTACTTTTATCCACCTCTCAGCGTATCCGAATCTTATATTTACAGTTTGATCAGCAGAGTATTTGCAGGCGTTTTCCATCAGGTTTGAGGCTGCAACTTTAAGCAGATACTCATCACCCGCGACAATCATCTGATCGGAATCGGACACAGATTTGTCCATCTCAATATTAACATGATATCCGGCATTGAACCTTTTAATTTCCTCCTTAGCCTGCCACAGGATCTCATCAATCCTGATCTTATTCCTGTAGCTGGAAGGACCCTCAGCACTTGTTCTGGCTATAAGCAACAGCCGGTTCGAAAGGTCAATCAAAGATTTGATATCCTCAAGAACCGAACCAAGTGCAGTTTTATATTCGTCGGCCGAACGGTCTTTCAACATCAGCACCTCGAGCTGCCCGTTTATCGATGTTAGTGGTGTTCTCAGCTCATGTGAGGCATTGGCGATAAAGCTTTTCTGCATGGCGAATGAGGTCTCAAGACGTTCCAGCATTTTATTGAATGTCTTAGCCAGCTGTCCAATCTCATCCGTACCATTACCTTCGGGAACTCTTAAATTCAAACTGGTTATTGATATATCCTCTACCTTTTTTACCACATCTGAAATTGGTTTAAGAGCTCTTCCCGAATAAAACCAACCGGCAATAAAAAACGATAAAAGACTTACGAGACAGACTATCCACAGAATAGTCCTCAATTTTTTCAGGTGTAAAAGGCCGTCCCTGTCGATGGCCGCACCAATCACTACAAACCGATATAATCCCCTGGTATGTGGTATCCCAAGTACATCATATTCATCCTGTTTTCCTGATACCTCTTTATTTAATTTTACCTGCCCGATGACAGTACTCAGATCTTTTAATACCCAATTTCTGTCTGATGAATATAAGGTGTCATTATCATAATTGAGAATTATGAATTTTTCATCAGGAAGTTTGGCAGGATATTCAGTTCCGGTTCGCAGGATACGATTTGGGTTAAATTCATAACTGTCGAGCGCCTGCCTGGCAATGCTCACTGATCTGGATCTTAGCAGGTCATTAAAATCATTGCGACGAAAGTTAACAGAGGAGTAATATATTGTAATTGAAGCAATTAACATAATTAATCCTCCCAAAAGGAGGAACTGCAATGTTAATTTGGTTCTGATCTGCATTTTAGTTTAAGCTTAAGCTATTATTCTTTTGTATTGATAATTGCGGATCCCGGATTTGGGACTTCAGATCATAAAATCCGAAATTTAACTCATAACTCCAAACAAATAGCCGAATCCTACTTTTGTATGGATCAGCTTTTTATCGAATCCTTTGTCAATCTTCTTTCTCAGGAAGTTTATATAGACATCGACAACATTAGTTTCGAAATCAAAACTGACATCCCATACCTTCTCTGCAATATCATTTCGCGAAACTACCCGTCCTTCATTTCTCATGAAATACTCAAGCAATGAATACTCCTTTGCGGTCAGGTCTATATATGAAGCTCCCCTGCGTGCAGCTTTCCGGTCAAGATCAAGTTCAAGATCAGCAACTACAAGCTTGTTACCTGTTTCACGAGGTTGATCAGCATTCTTCAGTAAAACCTTTACTCTGGCAAGTAACTCCCTGAATTCAAACGGCTTAATCAGGTAATCATCTGCACCGGCATCAAATCCGGCGAGCTTATCCTCAGTAGTTCCCAGCGCTGTAAGCATAAGGACGGGAACATTGGGGTGAAGGCTCTTAATCCTTTTGCATAGTTCAAGACCGCCGATCCCGGGAATAATAATATCAAGTACGAAAAGATTATATTTATACTGTCCGGCGAGTTTTTCTGCAAAGGAGCTGTCGTATGCCAGATCAGCCTCATAATGGCTCTCTTCAAGTCCTTTTTTTAAGAATGCTGCTACCTTGGGTTCATCCTCAACTATCAGGATTTTCATATAGCTGGATAATACTATTGATTAATGTCTTTTAATTTTTGTGTATCGGGAGCCAAAACAATGTTTACCATGAACGCAATGATGCAATGCAAAACTAACAAATTAACTTAAGCTGCTATTTATAAAACTGTTTTTAATAAGGATTAACCGAAGATGAAAATCACAGCTGTTAAAATTTTGTCATGTACGCAAGTTTTTTTCTTTTTAACTTTTTTTTTAATATATTTTTAATATATTGCCAAACGATTTGAAACACCCTAAACCATATATCTGCCTATGATAATCCCAACCTTTTCGGGACGTGTAAATATCACGTCAACACTTTCTTTCGGCTTTTCTACCCTAAAGCCTTAAAGCATTTTTAATAACCTAACACTTAATCTTAATGACAAAGAAATTATTTCATTTCGTTTCATTGCTATCTCATAGAAACATGAGAAAAGTCATGAAACTGACAATTGTTTTGTTGTTGTCAGGATCTTTTCAGATCCTTACTGCATCAGATCAACAGAGGACTGTCAGCGGTCGTGTCACAGATGCCACCGGGCAGGCAATGCCTGGTGTAAACATCCTGGAAAAAGGAACGCTTAACGGAGCAAATTCAGACGTTGACGGTAAGTTCACCATCAGTGTTGCTTCCCCAAGCTCTGTGCTGGTCTTCTCCTTTGTCGGGTACACGACACAGGAAGTGACCATCGGAGCCAGGACCACAGTTAATGTTACACTGGCCGAGAGCGCCATTGGTCTGGACGAGATCGTTGTTGTTGGTTATGGAACCCAGCAGAAAAGAGCTGTTTCAGGTTCTGTTGCCAATGTTACTGAAAAACAATTCAATGCAGGTATCACCAGGACGGCTGCCGACTTCATTCAGGGTAAAGTTGCCGGTCTTACAATTACCACACCCACCGGTGATGTTACACAATCACAGTCGATGAGGTTAAGAGGTACCTCCTCACTTACCGGAAGCAGCGAGCCGTTTGTTGTTATTGACGGAGTTCCGGGGCTGAGTCTTAACTCTGTTGCACCTCAGGATATAGAGTCGATCAGCGTTCTGAAGGATGCTTCATCAGCTGCAATCTATGGATCAAGGTCGGCCAGTGGGGTTATTCTTATTACCACGAAGAGAGGGGCCCAGGACAGGACAACTGTCGATTACAATGTTTACGGCGCCCTGGATATAGTCAGCAACGTGCCTGATGTTCTTACTGCAGCAGAATATAGAAAATACGCCGGTGATAACAATATTGACATCAGCGTTTTTGATCTTGGTGCAAATACCAGCTGGTTTGACGAAATAATGAGAACCGGTGTAAGCCAGAACCACGACCTTTCCATATCAGGAGCAGGGACCAATAACAGCTACAGGGTTTCTATTTCCTATCTCGATCAGGAAGGTGTTGTTCTCGACAACTATCAGAAAAGGATAAATACAAGGTTTTCAGTCAATCAGAAGGCTCTCAAGGACAGACTTGACCTCACAATATCAGGAGGTCTGAACCAGAGGGACTACCAATCGACAGCAACCGGTAACTTTGTTCTTGCTTATAATGTTGTACCAACCATCCCGGTTTACAAACAAGACGGAACATGGTGGGATTCGGATGAATACGACCAGGGTAACCCTGTGAGAAACCTTACATATAACACAGCTCCCCGTAAAACAGGACTGATCTATGTTAATGGAAAGGCAAACCTTAAGATTTTCGAAGGACTGACCGCAGGCGTCAACTTCTACAAGGAGAGGAATTCATATGATGCAAGCAACTACACCGATTCGAGGACCAGGTATGGAAGAGCTTCAAACGGGTTCGCTTCGAGATCCTTCTCAACCAGCGACAAGAACCTCCTTGAAACTACTGTTAACTACAACAAGAAAATAGGTACCCACAGCTTCGATGTGCTTGGCGGTTATTCATATGAAGACTACTACTACCAGTCGGCTTCTGCGCAGAACCGTTATTTTATAACAAATATCTTCGGTTCAAACAACCTTAATGCCGGTGAACAGCTTCAGCCCGGAGACGTTGGTTCAAGCGCTGATATGAGCAAGCTGATCTCATTTTTCGGAAGGGTGAACTACTCGTTTGCCGACCGTTATATATTGTCAGCAACTGTCCGTCGTGACGGCTCATCAAAATTCGGTGCCAACAACAAATGGGGTACCTTCCCCTCTGTTTCAGCAGCATGGCGTATTATTGACGAACCATTCATGCAGGGAGCAAAAGGTTTCATGGATGAACTCAAGCTTCGCGCTGGTTACGGTGTGTCAGGAAACCAGAGCGGTCTGAGTCCCTACCAGTCGATGCAGCTCTTCGGCTCATCAGGTCTTTATTTTGACAACGGAGCATGGCACACAGCCTATGCAGTAAGTCAGAATGCCAACCCCGACCTGAGATGGGAGACTACGTCGATGTTCAACGTGGGTGTTGACTTCAGCTTCCTGAATGCCAGGCTGAGCGGTACAATTGAATATTATGACAAGCTTACAGAGGACCTCCTATACAATTATCCCGTTCCTGTTCCCCCTTACATGTATTCTTCGATGACTGCAAACGTTGGTTCAATGTCGAACAAGGGGATCGAATTAATGCTGACAGGTGATGTCATCAGGAAGAATGATTTCAGATGGACGATGTCAGTAAACGCTGCACATAATAAGAATGAAATCGTTTCCCTCTCAAATGAAGAGTTTACCACATCGGAAATCAAGACAGGTAGTGCATGGGTAAGAGGTGGTTCTTCGAACACAACCCATATTATAAAGGAAGGATATCAGGTTGGCCAGTTCTACGGGCCTGAGTGTCTCGGAATTGATGAAAACGGACAATATATCATTAACGACATGGTCGACGGTGAAGCAGGATTCACTATTACCGACTATACCTATATCGGAGAAGCTCAGCCCATTCTTACATATGGTATCAGTAACAACCTGACATACAAGCAATGGGAGTTGTCGTTCTTCATCCGTGGTGTATTAGGCAACGACGTTCTCAACTTCTCGAAAATGTCATATGCCAACCTGCAGTGGCTTCCCGGAGCAAATGTTCTGAGCGATGCTCTCACTATGGGATTGAAGCAGAGCCCGTTCTACAACAGCTACTACATTGAGGACGGTTCTTTCGCAAGACTCGATAACCTTACATTGGCTTACTCTTTGCTGCCGAAGAACCTTCTTGGTGTTAGCAGAATCAGATTTTATGCCACCTCGCATAATTTACTCACTCTCACCAAATACAAGGGAGTTGACCCCGAAGTGCCCATGTCCGGACTTGATCCCGGCGTAGAAGGAAGGGAATATTATCCGAAGACAACAACATACCTGTTGGGCATAAATGTAACTTTTTAACTTTAAACCAAATAGAATATGAAAAAGTTAACACTATACTTGGCATTAATCTCTTTTCTGGGATTTTTTGCTGCAGGATGCACGGATCTGGATGAAGAAGTATACTCTCAGGTACCTGTAGATTCATATGGAACTACAGAGGCAGAGATAAACTCTCTGATTGCACCGATCTACTCGCGTCTGAGGGACTTCAATGCCATCAGGAATGCTGTAAATAATACCACTGATATGTTTGTTACTCCTACCCGCAGAGGTGGAGACTGGTGGGATGGTGGTGCATTCAAGGAAGAGACACAGGGTAGCTGGAGGCCACAGACCAGTCCCATCATTGCTGATTACAATACCAGTTACTCAAGGATCACTGAATGTAACCGTATCATTTACATGATTGAGAATAGCGCTGCAATTACTGACAAGGAGCCATATCTGGCACAGGTAAGGGCTGCAAGAGCTCTCAGGTACATGGTGCTTCTTGATGAATACGGCAATGTGCCGATTGTTACTGATTTCGCAGACCTCACAAAACCCTCTACAAAGCCGAGGGCTGAAGTTTACAACTTTGTCCTTACTGAACTCAATGACATAAAGGACGTGATCAGGGATGATGTAGGCGCTTCAAGCTATGGTAAGTATACCAAGGGCGCTGTTTATTTCATGCTTGCCAAAATGTATCTTAACGCTGAGGTATGGAATCCTGCTGGTGGATCAAAATGGCAGGAATGTATTGATGCCTGCGATGAAATCATGGCACTGCCATATTCTCTTGAACCCAACTGGAAAGAGCAGTTCAGCGCCAACAACGAGAATTCAAAGGAAGCCATTCTTGTTGCTGTGAACAGCATTTCATCCAACCTTGGAGTTCGTGGTTACACCCTTCATTATCTTGGTCCCAAAGCACTTGGTATTCCGGGAAGCGCAAACAACGGTATTGCTGCCCATGCTGATTTCGTAAAATCTTTTGATCCGGCTGACAAACGCTATGCCGGAAGTTTCATTATCGGCCCTCAGCTTGATCCTTCAACCGGTGAGGTTCTGATAACTGCTCACGGACGCCCGCTTATCCATACAATTGATATTACAATCAAGTATGCAATTGATGCTGACGGCTGGGGACAGACTGAACAGGAAGACGGTGCGAGATGCAACAAATGGGAGTACAAAAAAGGAGCCACTGCAATGGAAAACGACTATGCTATCTTCAGGCTTGCCGATGTTTACCTCATGAAAGCAGAAGCTATCGTACGAATGGGCGGAGACAATGCAGAAGCAACAGAGCTTGTTAACGCTATAAGGGAGAGAGTATTTGTCGATCCTGCAAAACTTAAAACCAGCGTTACTCTTGACGACATTTATCTTGAGCGTCGTTGGGAACTGGCATGGGAAGGCTGGGGACGTATGGACATGATTCGTTTCGGCACTTTCCTGGACCCGATACCTGGCTGGAGGGCAAATGCACTTCCTGAATTCAGGTTGTTGTTTCCTATCCCACAGACTGCATTGGATGCAAACCCGAATCTCACCCAGAACCCGGGTTATTAAAAAAGTTAAAACCTCCTTAGGGTTAAGGTTTTTATTGTAGAACCTGACTAAATAATTGAGAGGGCTGACTGAGTTTAAAACTCTTTCTGCCCTCTCAATTATTTAATATCCAGACAACCAGTTCATGAAAATTTACTCCAGAATTCTTTTTGACGGATACCTCCTGACAAAAAGTAATCCTGATGGATTTTTAATTGTTTTTTAACGCGGATTTAATTCCTGTTTAACAGGAATTGCCTAACCTTGGGCAGTCAACTTTTCTGGGTAACATGTTAGGCTTTTATTGTGTACCCTCTTGAGGGACAAAAGCGGGCAGATTGTCTGCAAGTATTATTTGTAAAACAAAATTGAAATATTCCAGCCCTTAATTTCATAACCTGCTATGCAAAACAATCGTATTTATCCTGTACTCTTAATAGTACTAGTATGCCTTGCAGGCTGCAGGTTTGGTAATAAACCAGCCTCTAAGCCAGCAAAGCAGTCTGAAACCTCTGTCCCGGCTGCCAGTGATGATTTTTTTCAGGAGATAAGCAGGGAAGCCGGATTGAATTTTATTCACTCCATAGGCGATGATGACCTCTCCAACATTATCCAGTCAGACGGAGGAGGCGCAGCTTTCCTCGACTATGACCGGGATGGAAATATTGATATATATGCCTGCAGCGGTACCTGGCTTGAAGGTGTAAGCAAAAGTGAGAAACCTTCCGAGTTGCCCGGGAATCATCTTTACCGTAACCTCGGTAACGGGACTTATGAGGACATGACTAAAAAAGCAGGTGTCGGCGGACCATGGTACAGTATGGGCGTAGCTTGCGGCGATTTCAATAATGACGGTTACCCCGACCTGTACCTTAGTAATTATGGACCGAATGTCCTTCTAAAGAATAACGGTAACGGAACATTTTCTGATATTACCAAACGTGCAAATGTTTCAGGAGACAATGAATGTAGTATAGGAGCAACATGGTTTGATTATGACAATGACAGTTTTCTGGATCTTTACGTTGGAAACTTCCTGAAGTTTGATCCGGACTATAACTACTATTATGCTCCCGACGGATTTCCGGGCCCCATGGCATACGATGCAGAGCCCGATTTTCTGTACCATAACAACGGCGACGGAACCTTTGAGAATGTGAGTGCCGCAATGGGTATTGCCGACATCGATGGAAGAGCCATGGGTGTAGGCTCAGCTGATTATGATGCCGACGGTTGGGTAGACATCTATGTTGCCAACGACCACACCCATAATTATCTGTGGCACAATGTTGAGGGGAAGAGATTTGAGGACAGGGGTGTCATGTCGGGAACTGCTTTCAGCCAGGCGGGAGAAGCCACTGTCAGCATGTCGGTCGACTTCGCTGACTACAACTTTGACGGACTGCTTGATCTTTTTGTATCGGATGATACATATTGCTCGCTTTACGAGAATTTAGGCAATGGTGTGTTCTCTGATAAGGGTATCGCGTCCAACATCTCAATGGCAGCAGCCCAGTTCGTTGGCTGGTCATCATCTTTTATGGATTATGACAATGATGGAGATGCCGACATTTTTAAAACAAACGGAGCCCTCAAACATCTTTACGGACAGGAAGATCAGCTCTTTCAGAATGAAGGTGACGGCACCTTCAGGGATGTTTCCCTCGAACTCGGCGAGTACTTCCAAAGGGAACTTGTCGGACGCGGTGCATGCATTGGCGACTATGACAACGACGGCGACCTCGACATCTTTATTATCAATCTTAACGACAAGGCTGTCTTTCTGAGAAACGACAAGGGGAACAATAACAACTGGCTGATCCTTAAACTTACCGGGACCACAAGCAACAGGGATGGCATTGGCGCCAGGGTGAAAGTCACCGCGGGAGGGAAAACCCAGACTGCCCAGAAAAAAAGCACAACCGGGTATCTGTCGCAGAATGACCCCAGGATGCATTTCGGGCTTGCGCAGAGCGGTAAAGTCGACAAAATAGAAATAATATGGCCTTCGGGAAAAAGCCAGATACTTGAAAACCTTGATTCAAACCAGATAGTTGAAATAAAAGAACCCTGATCCTGTATTTTTAAATGATAAGACTGACCAGAATAATTTCAAAAATATTGACAGCTGGCATGGCTCTGTTTATGACCCTGTCGTGCGGAAGGAATGAACCGGGGCCGTCTCTGCTGATCCTTACAGAAGCTCCAGGTGAGTTGGGTTCACCGGATTATTTGAGCGGGGAGTCCTGGCGATACATATCCGGAGCAAGGATAAGCAAGATTGTCCCGGGAAAACCGGGTTCACCGAAAGTGCTTACGGGCGATTTCCATTCTGCAGCCTTCCCTCATATTTCATACGATGGCCGTTCGATGCTTTTTTCTGCCATTGAAAATGAAGGCGAGCCCTGGCAGATATGGGAGATGAACTTAAAAAACGGAAAATACAGAAAGGTTATCAGCAGCAACGATGATTGCACCGACCCATCCTATCTGCCGGCAGGAAGAATAATCTTCAGTAAAAGAACTGTTAACGATACCGTTGTAAACGCTCATTGCGTTTATATGTGCAAGTTCGATGGATCCTCACTCCGGCAGATAACCTTCAGCCCGGCATCATATTTTGCAAACTGTGTTTTAAAAGACGGAAGGGTCCTTTCTGTCTCAACAGATGTCCTGCCAGAGAAGGGAAGAACCATGATGATGGTCATGAGGCCTGACGGGACAAAGGGCGACATGATGTACAGGATACCCAAAGGAAGCAACGTTGTAAGCAGAGCCTGTGAGACAAAGGATGGGAAGATAGTATTCGCCGAGTCCGCTAATGTCAGCTCAGGGAAAAAAGATATCATTTCAATAAGTTACAACAGGCCACTTTACACACGTATCAACCTCACCTCAGATCTGGAAGGGGATTTCATTTTTGCCCTTCCCCTGGAAACGGAAAAACTCCTTGTGTCACACCGTGCTTCCCCGAAAGACCGCTACGGACTTTTTGAGTTTGATCCCGCTCACAAATCACTCGGTCAGCCGGTTTATTCTGATCCGGATTACAATATAGTTGAGGTGATTCCTGCAGAAGAATATCAGAGGCCAAAAAACCTTCCGAGCGAAGTCGATCCGGAGGTAAAGACAGGACTTATAATGTGCCAGGATATCAATATCCATGGCTTCCAGTCTTCCCTTGACAGCTCCACAGGTCCGAAAGCTTCCAGGATCGAGGTGCTGGGAGTCGATTCAACTTTTGGTGTTCTGGATGTTGAGGAAGACGGGTCTTTTTATCTCAAGGTACTTGCTGATAAACCGTTCAGGATCAGAAATCTCGACGACAAAGGCCAGGTAGTTGATGAATCGTCCTCATGGCTCTGGCTGCGTCCCAACGAGAGGCGCGGCTGCGTGGGCTGTCACGAGGATCCCGAACTTGTACCCGAGAACCGAATACCCATGGCTGTGAAAAAAAGCCCTGTAATTGTCCCTGTTCATATTACAAGGATAGATGAGAAAAGTGTTGAACTGGAATAACATGAAAAAGATTTACAAGAAACTGCTTATAAGTGCAGGCATTATTGCTGTTTTTATTCTGATAGTTTTATCTCCTTTTCACGGATGGGCAAGAGGGCATGTCAATTATATCACGGCAACCGAGGACCATCCTCTTAACTGTTTCTCCTGTCATCTTTACAATCAGAAGACAGGATTCATTCCAAAACTGATTAATGCAGACTATTATTCACCCTACAATCTGGCTATATCGGGTAAAGGAGATGAATTGTATATCGTGGCTGAAGAATCGGGAGAACTTCTTGTTGCAGATACCCGGAAAGGCAAAGTGACACGAAAGATTAAGGTGGGCGATAAGCCCCACAGCGTCACCTGTGACAAGAATGGTGATTTTGCCTTTGTAAGTAATCAGTGGTCAGATTTTGTATCGGTAATCGACCTGGAGAAATACAGTGTTGTCCGTGAGATAAAAACAGGCAACGGTCCTGCCGGCCTTGCCCTCAGCCCGGATGAAAAATACCTTTACGTCGTAAACTCCTACTCTAATGACGTTTCATTAATAAATCTGGAAAACGGAAAAGAATGGAAAAGATTCTCAGCCGGCAATAATCCTTCAGGTATTGGAATGAATCCCGCAAAGACCAGCCTGTTCGTAACGAGCAGGCGTGCACTTCTCGCGCCTTATGGCGATCCTGTGGAATGTGAACTTACCGAAATTGAAGAAGCCGGTAAAAGGATTGCCGGGCGCATGGATATCAAATCGGTCTACATGCTCGAGAACATAGAGTTCACTCCTGCCGGCGACCTTGCACTGATACCCATGATAAGGCCCAAGAACCTCATTCCATCCATTCAGGTTGAAGGAGGTTTTATTATGACCAACGGGATTACCATTATTGAACAGAAAGAGAACGGAAGGACAATTCAGCTTCTACTTGATGAACCCAATTCATATTATGCCGATCCTTTTGATATTGCCATTACACCCGATGGAAAAAGAGCATTCGTATCTCATGCAGGCGTCGACCAGATCTCGGCGATCGATCTCGACTCACTCCGTTCATTCATAAACAGCCACACAACCGAAGAGCTTGAATACTATTCAAATCATCTGGGAACAAGCTGCCATTTTGTGATCAGGCGGATCCCCACCGGAGCCAACCCGAAAGGTATGGCAGTATCGCCCGACGGTAGTAAACTTTACGTTGCCGAACACCTTGAGGACAGGATCGGGGTGATAAATACCGGAAGTCTTGAAACAGAAGGCAGCATTGATCTGGGGGGGCCCCGCCGGATTACGGTAGCCCGGAAAGGACGGAGGCTGCTGAATAACTCCAAGGGGACATTCCAGAACCAGTACACCTGTTTCACCTGTCACCCCGAGGGTCACGAAGACGGGCTTGTTTACAACATGGCCTCAAAAGACATGGGCCGTAACCTTGCCAACACACAATCGCTCAGGGATATAAGCGAAACAGCCCCTTACAAGTGGAATGGAAAGAACCACACTATTTACAAACAGGACGGTTTGCGTTTCTCGACTGTTCTTACAAGGAACGAGCCTTTCAGCTATGAAGAACTGGATGCGCTGGTTGCCTATATTGTTACCGGGATTCCATACCCCCCCAACCTTGTTTACAATCGCACCGGCGAGCTCAATGCCATGCAGCTCAGGGGTAAAGCTTTGTATGAAAGGACCATAGACAAAATGGGTAACGAAATCCCTGAGAAACAACGTTGCATAACATGCCATCCGCCTCCCTACTTCACAAACAGAAAATTTGAGGATGTGGGTTCATTAATAGCCAGTGATGATTCGATGCTTTTCGACACCCCTCATCTCAACAATATTTATGCATCACCTCCCTACCTTCACCACGGTCTTGCCCTTTCACTTGAAGAAATATGGACCGTATACGCTCATAAAGATACTCACGGAAGGGTAAATGATCTGACCAAGATCGAACTTAATGAACTTATGGAATACCTTAAATCCCTGGGCGATCCGGAGTTTTACAGGGATGAGGAAAAGATACTCCGTGCCAAAGCAAATCCTCGTTGAAACCGTTAATATCCAACAAATGAAAAAAAACTCCAAAACCAGGTATATTGTCCTCTTATCCTTGTTAATCCTTGTAGTTGTAGCAGCAATAAGCCTTCCCCGCCTGTTTAAAAGCGAAAAGAGAGCGCTTTCAGGCGAGAGCCGTCAATCAGGCGGGATAGACCTGTCTGAATATCCTACCCTCGAATCGTTCGAAAGGGCTGAAAGGGATGATATTATCAGCAGTTATTCCGACACCATGCCGGTCTACGGCAATTGGAAGTCGTATACAATGAAGGATGGACTTCCTTCGGATAAATGCTATACCGTGAGAATAGACGGAGACCGGGTACTCGTTGGGACACACGATGGCCTGGCCGTTCTTGAAAAGGGGAAATGGCGTACTTATACAACTGAAGACGGACTGGCTCATAATGGTGTTGTTTCGATAGATGTAAGTGCGCTTACCGGCGATGTATGGCTGGCAACACTTGGCGGCCTCAATCGCTGGTCAGGGGGCAAGTTCGAAACATTTACACAGTTCAACAGCGGAATGCCCAATGATCTTGTATATAATGTGTTCTGTTATGGCAAGGACATCTGGGTGGCAACAGGTGGCGGAGCGGGAGTCTACGATACAAATAAGAAAGACTGGAAGATATTTACTGAAATGAATGCCCCGATGCATGAACCATGGACTTATGCTCTTACGGCAGGTGACGGCAAAGTATGGATAGCCGCCTGGGGTGGAGGAGTGATTGAATATAACATGCAGACAGAACAATTCAGGGATTATGTCGACCCCGACGGATTCATGGAAATAGACCTTCTGCCCGATGATGGCCTTATTCACGATATAACAACTGCAACAGCATACAGCGACAGCATACTATGGGTCTCAACCTATTTCGGAATGAGCCGTTATGACGGGAAAAACTGGAATGGTTATTTTGATCATGACAGCGGACTGGCAGGTAATTTTATAAACTTCGTGAGGGCCGAAGGACCGGTGGTTTTCGTTTGCAGCGACAAGGGACTAAGCAGCTTTAACGGAAAGACCTGGATCACCTATAAGAAAAATGATGAAAAACCTGATGGCAAAGCTCTCGTCTACAGAGGTGCCAGGGTGGTAAAGGAAATACCCCTTACCCCTTCCATATCTCATAATTATGTTATTGGTGTAGATGCAGAAGACGATGTATTATGGGTTGCAACTTCCTCAGGGGTATCCCGCGGAGAACGGATTAATTAAAGACTTATATCCTTTGAAAATTATTTTTCAAACATAAAATATCTGTATCCTTTGAAAATTATTTTTCAAACATAAAATATCTGAAATGGACAAAAGCAAACTACTCGTTGATCTTTCAAAACTTTCAGAGGGTGAACTTATCGAAATGACAAAACTGGGAATCCTCTCTGAGAACAAACTTATCACAGATTACAAATATCCCGCTGTACATGCAGGGCGTCCCCCGATTGAAAAACATTCTGTTCATGCTCCCCGGGTAATAAACGAAGCTTACGATTATAGCAGGCCCTCTTCTTTTACACGTGCCCTGCGTCTTGAATTCGGAGGATACAAAATCCTTCTCATCTCAGGAACCGCCAGCGTCAATGAAGAAGGAAAAACAGAACACATCGGGGATTTCAGGGCACAGACATGGAGAACTTACAGGAATATAACAAATCTTCTTGCAGCAGAAGATATGACCTGGCACGACGTAGTCAGGACGACAAACTACCTCAGGGATATTGAAAGAGACTACGAGGAATTCAACAGGATCAGAACATCATTCTTCAACTGGATGAAACTTGACCCACTGCCGGCAAGCACCGGTATTCAGGTAAGGCTTTGCTGGGAAACGCTTCTCATTGAAATAGAGGCATACGCTGTTTGTAAAATAGAAAAATAAAAAATACAATATGAAAAGGTTTTTTCTTGTTGTTATCATCTCCGGCCTTGTATTTTTGCTTACAGGCCAACTGTCCTCCGCGCAGAGCGTTCCGGGGAACTATGGCAATATACCTGACAGTCTTATGGCTTATGATAAATATCAGAAAGCCTACAAGTACCATTTTATAGAACCGACACCATTCCTTGGAGCCGGGCGTGAAAAGAAAGAGCCTGTTGATCTCACCGAAGTAAGGATTGGTTTTCTCGGGCCCCTTGAAGGTTCAATTATCCGTCCTCTTGGAGAACAGATGATGCAGGGGGCAATACTTGCCATTGAAGAAGCCAACAAAAGAGGCGGTTACAAGGGAATGCCCTTCAAGCTTATGATACACAATGATGTGGGTCTGTGGGGAGCAGCTGCCAATGAACTGGTAAAGATGGATGATGAAGGAGTGTGGGCATGGATCGGTACTATTGACGACACAAACTCCCATGTTGCGATAAGGGCAGCTCTTAAGCTTGAGATACCGAACATCAATCCCGCAAACCCTGATCCGACTTTTACCGAAACAAATATTCCATGGGTCCTGAGAAACATCCCCGACGACCGGCAAAGCAGCTATTCCCTGGTGAAATACATGACGGTTGAAAAGGGTTACAAGCGCATAGCCATGATGAGAGCCAACAACAGGTACGGAAGAGTCGGAGTGCTTCACTTTAACCGTTCTGCTACCCGCCTCGGATTTCCTCCGGTCATTGAGGAGCGCTTTAACGATACGGAGACAGATTTCACTTCCCAGCTGGAACGTATCAAGAGGACATCACCTGATGCTATTCTTATCTGGGGAAATGCCAGAGAGTCGGGCCTTATCGTAAAACAGATAAGGGAGCTCGGGATGAATGTACCAATCTGTGGTTCAGACAGGATGGTAAATCCTGAATTCCTTGAGGCAGCAGGAAAATATGCAGAAGGCGTGGTTATGACATGCCAGTACAATCCAACTGCCAATGATCCGAAACTTAAAAAATTCCAGGCAGACTACAGGAAAAGGTTTTCAATGGAGTCCGACGCATTTTCGGCTCACGCTTACGACGCAATAAACATGATAATATTAGCCATCAATAAGGCAGGACTTAACCGGGCGCTTATCCTCGATGTTCTTACCGATTATAAAACATTTAAGGACTGGAAGGGAGTTACAGGTGAGGTCATTTTTGATGCGACCTATAACAATATCAGACCTATTTTTATGGCGAAAGTCATCAATGGCAAAATTGAGTTCTCACCTGCGCCTAAATTTGAAAAGGAAAATGTAATTTACAGGAAAGCAAGCAGAAACTAAATAAAGTAAATAAAATAAAAGGAGTTTGAAATGGAAATGAACCACTATAACGATCCTTCTATAATTGATGGGTGTACAGTTCCGGAAAGAGTCAGCAGCAGATCAAGGATCGCTCCCTCAACAGTTACAGCAGGGGGCATCAGCTTTGGTCCGGATGGGATCGTGATTATTGCAGGACCCTGTGCGGTGGAAAGCAGGGAGCAGCTTCTCGTGACAGCGGAAGCTGTAAAAAGATCAGGAGGCATGATGCTGAGAGGAGGCGCGTTTAAACCCCGGACCTCACCCTATAAATTCCAGGGACTTGGTGAGGAAGGAATAAGATTGCTTGAGGAGGCAAGGGAGAAGACAGGCCTTCCAATTGTAACTGAAGTTATGGATACAAGGCAGGTTGAGTTTGTTTCGCAACATGCCGACATGCTTCAGGTTGGATCGAGGAACATGCAGAACTACACCCTGCTCAAAGAGGTGGGAATGCAGAAGAAGCCTGTGCTCCTGAAGCGGGGGATGATGGCTACAATAGAGGAGTTCCTGATGGCCGCCGAGTATATACTTAATCAGGGCAACGAACAGGTGGTTCTCTGTGAAAGGGGAATAAGGACTTTTGAGACTACAACACGCAACACACTGGATATTAGTGCAGTGCCTGTGCTTAAAAATCTGTGCCACCTGCCAGTGATAGTGGATCCGAGTCATGGTACAGGTCACAGATGGATGGTACCTTCCATGGCGAAGGCAGCCATTGCAGCAGGTGCCGACGGTCTTATTCTGGAGGTACACCATAAACCTGAAGAGGCTTTGTGTGATGGTCATCAGTCGATCGATCCGGATGAACTTACCGGGCTGATGAGCGATATAAGAAAGATTGCTCTGGCCGTAGGCAGGTATATTGTAGAGCCAAAGACAAAGGCTTAATAGTGGGAAACTTTCAGCACCTGATGAAGCCCTGTTATATGATCAGCTTCCTGCTTACAATTATGACACTGATTTCATCAGGTCAGTATGGAGCTTCATTAAAAGCTTCCGGAATGCAGAATCCGCCACCGGTCAAAATCGGCATTCTGATAACTGACAGCACTTCACTGGCAGCTGTTAACGGAGCTTTAATGGCAATAAATAAGGCAAACGAATATGGCGGAATTGACGGAAGGCCTCTTCAACTTGTTATCAGGTCAATGGAAGGCCCCTGGGGAACAGGCTCAAAACAGGCTGTCGGCCTAATTTTCGAAGAAAAGGTCTGGGCACTTATGGGTTCCCATGACGGACGCAATGCCCACACTGTCGAACAGGCAGCTACAAAGTCGATTGTACCGATGGTCTCTGCCTGGTCAAGCGATCCAACTCTCACACAAGCTTTTGTCCCATGGTTCTTCAATTGTATCCCGACTGATAAGCAACAGGCAGAATCATTATCTGAAGAAATATTTCATAAGAGAAAACTTAACAGTGTCATTGTTGTCACTGACAGAAACAACTATGATTCAAGAATGGCTTCAGACTTTTTTTTGAAAAAGATAGCTCTGGACAAACATCCTGAACCGAAGGTTATTGATTCAGGTGTACAGGGAAGGAAAAATGATGCACTGGTAGATGAAATTCTCAAATCAGATCCCGGATGCCTGGTTCTTTTCAGCAGTCCGCCAACATCAGCAGGGATAATGAAGACTCTGAAACAAAAGAGAGTCAGTATTCCTGTTTACGGTTCACTGCTGACTCTTGACGAAAACTTCCTTTCATCAGCCGAAATAAAGTATTTCGACGATGTTTATCGGGTTCCTTCCGGACAGTGGCAGAATGAAGAGTGGAATTCATTCAGAAGAGAATATGAATTAAAATTTGGGAAAATGCCTGGGATGGCAGCGGTCTACTCCTATGATGCAGCTAACGTCCTTATAAATGCGTTTAAGAAAACCCGTTCAGCCGACAGGGAGATGATACAGAAGGCTCTGGAGGAAACAAACCTGAAAGGTATCACCGGTCCAATCAGCTTCGATGAAAATGGGAACCGTAATGGCAGTTTCGGGATTTTAAAAATCAGGAACGGTGTCCCTGGGGCACCTTTATGAAATTTTATTTTCTAATTTTGATTGCATGAAAAAGAACTATCTGTTCCTGATTGCAATTATCGGTATCATCTCTGTAAGTGGTTGCAGGAATGCCGGTGAAAGAAAGGCCGAAAAGCAGGCTGATATCATGACTGTCAAGACTTTGGGACTTGCCTACCTCGAAGAGTTCAAGCTTGAAGAAGCCGAGGAGCAGTTCCTTCATTTCATTGAACTTGCCCCCAATGAAAAACTCGGTTATGCAAACCTGGGACTGACATATCTTAGGATGTCACGATACGATGATGCTGAAAAACAGCTGAACAAGGCAATAAAAATCGATCCACGGGATGCTGACATCAGACTCATCCTGGCAACTGTTCACAGGATGAATGACCAGAAGGAAAAGGCGATAGCAGAACTGAAGAAAGCTCTTGAATTTTCTGCCGATCATGTCAAAACCCTTTATGAATTATCCGAGGTCTATTCAACGATGTCTGGAGAAGATGCAAAAAAACAGCATCATGAATACACCCGTCTGCTTGTTGAAAAAGCACCAGGCAATCCTGTTCCGCGCCTTAACTTCACCGATATACTTATACGTGAAGGTGATTTCGACGCTGCACTCGAACAGATGGAGACAATAAACAGGCAGTTCCCCGGATTTCCCCGGGAGGCTGTTGAATACTACAACAGTACAATTGACCTGCTGAGGAAAAAGGATAAGGAGAATGCCATAATTCAGTTTACTATCTTCCACAACTATCTTAAGGTCTCAGCTCCCTACCAGGCAGGCATCGTTGACCTTAAGGGACCTGGAGGTTCACTGATAGGATTCCCCGTTATAACCTTCGACAGAAAGGGCATAATGCAGAGCAATGAGAATCTAACCCTCCTCGACGTCATAAAATTCGCCGACGCTTCAGAGACGGCGGGCTTAGGCATAATTCCGGGAGCTTCCTCAGCAGAATATCCTGCATTGGCTGTTACATGTGATTACGACGGCGACGGAGATGCTGATCTCTATGCAGGCAGCCATGATTCTGTCACCGGTGAATTCAGGCATTTTCTGTTTCTTAATGAAATGGGCAAGTTCACGGATATTACCAAAGAATCAGGACTTAAACACTCGGGTTACGAATATGGCGCCGTTTTTACAGATTTTGACAATGACGGGTTCCCTGACCTGTTCATAATGAGGGAAGGTGGTGATCTTCTTTACAGGAATGACGGTGCCGGCAAGTTTGAGGACGTAACTGTAAAATCAAAAGCAGGAAGCCCGGAGGGTGGGAAAAAGGCTCTTTTCTTTGATATGGACCATGACGGAGATCTCGATCTGTACGAACTTACTGAAAAAGGGAACCTTATGTTCAGGAACAATGCCGACGGAACATTCACTCTCAGCAACCAGGGATTGGAACAGCCCAGGGAGAGCACAGTCAGCAGTGATGCCTTATTCGGCGATTTTGACGAAGACGAGGATATAGATTTTATTGTCACAGGCCTGAACTCCCAGCCAATATACTATTCAAACCAGCGTCAGGGTGTATATAAGAATATTGTAAACGGAAGCGGACTTGAAGATAATTACAATGCATCTGTCATTACTACAGGAGATTACAACAATGACGGATTCCTGGATGTTTTTACTTGCTCATCAGCCGGGGGAAATCCGGTCCTGTATATGAACAAGCTAAACGGAACCTTCCGGAAGGAAGAGAATTCAGGTTCAATGTTCTCATCACTGGATAATGCAAAGATCTACGATCTTGCTTCTCTTGACTTCAACAACGACGGCTTCCTCGATATCATGGCTGCCGGTGAGGCTGCTTCTGCTGACGGCCGGGGAGTCTTCCTTTATTATAACGACAGGAACGGAGGCTTCAAAGACGTATCGGAACTTCTTCCGTTAACGGTAAAATCTTCAAGACAGATAACTGTTTTCGACTATAATGATGACGGTGACCTGGATGCAGTTATCTCAGGCCTCCATGGTGGGGTCACCCTCCTCAGGAATGACGGAGGCAACAACAACCACTTCATCACCATGAAACTGGTTGGCCTGAAGGCAGGGAGCGCAAAGAACAATCATTTTGGAATCGGCGCCAAGGTTGAAATAAGGGCCGGGGATCAATACCAGGTTCTTGTTGTCACTGATCCCCAGGTCCATTTCGGACTGGGAAACAAACCTCGGGCTGATATAATAAGGATAAGATGGACGAATGGTGTACCGCAGAACATATTCCTCCCAGGTTCAGACCAGGCCCTTATTGAAGAACAAACACTCAAGGGATCGTGTCCTTTCCTTTATACCTGGGATGGAGACAAATACATTTTTGTCAAGGATATCCTATGGAGAAGCGGTCTCGGTATGCCTACAGGGATCATGGGGGGAAACACCTCATATGCCTTTGCAGATGCTTCGGATGATTATCTTAAGATCCCGGGCGAGTTCATGAAGCCCGATAAAGGCAGGTATTCAATCCAGGTTACATCCGAACTGTGGGAGACAATATATATCGATCAGCTCGAACTTGTTGCTGTCGACCATCCAGGCAACACGGAAATATATGTTCCGGAACAGTTCTCCCCTCCCCCTTTTCCGGGCAAGAAGATAATAAAGATCAGTGAGAAGATATCGCCAGCTTCAGCAGTCGACTCAAAAGGGAATGACATTCTGCAATTTGTTTCAGAAAAGGACGACATATTCTATTCCTGGTTTGCCCAAGGCAAATATCAGGGAATAACCGAAATGCACGACATCATAATCGACCCCGGAAGAAAAGTTGACAAGGAAGGACTTCACCTCTTCATGACAGGCTGGATCTTCCCGACCGACGCAAGTATAAACTTTGCCATGTCGCAGTCTGACTCGCTCAAGTCGGTCCCTCCCCTGATTCAGGTAATAAACAGGAAGGGAAAATGGGAGACCGTGGTAGAAAGTGCCGGCTTCCCACAGGGCAAGGATAAAACAGTTATAATAGATCTTTCCGGAAAACTTTTATCTGAAGATACCCGTATCAGAATCAGGACAAACATGCAGATATACTGGGACGAAATATTCCTCTCCAATAATAATCCGGAACTTGCTTCTGAGGAGACGGTAATGCAGCCGGTTTCAGGTGACCTTCATTACCGTGGCTTCTCGAAGCTTTACAGGAAGGGCGGGCGTTACGGACCTCACTGGTTCGATTATTCATCAGTTGAAAAAGCCCCCAGGTGGAGAGATCTGACAGGCAACTACACCAGGTTCGGTGACGTGCTTCCTCTCCTTACAGAATCTGACAACAAATATGTGATAACCAACGCAGGAGACGAAACAACGGTTGAATTTGATGCAGGAACCCTGCCCCCGCTCAAGGAAGGATGGAAAAGGGACTTTCTCATAAGAAGCGTTGGATGGGTAAAAGACGGCGACATGAATACAGCTTTCGGGAATACTGTATTGCCCCTGCCATTCCACGGAATGAAAAGTTATCCCCCATCCCCCGAAGATAATTACCCCGACGATCCTGAGCTTGAAAAATACAACCGCGAATACAACACCAGGGTAGTTGATGTTGAAGAATATGCCAATGCAGTGAGGGCCTATGAAAAAAACTGAGGCAAATCTTACCGGCATTAAGTTCAATTTCATGAGAGCTGCCTGGATCTTCCTTCTGGCTCTTTCGGCTCTTATCCTGCAGTCGTCAGTAAAACAGCTTGGTGTAAGGTTCACAGACGTGACAAGAAAATCAGGCATCGACTTCCGTTACACTTTCGGCGACTACCATTACGAGAATATTCTGGAGAGCAGCGGATCGGGTGTAACAGTATTCGACTACAACAAAGACGGCCTCATGGACCTCTTCATGATGAACGGTACCTATATTTACGGCGTTTCCGACGAAGGGGGAAAGGTTTTCAGACAGACTCCCGACAGACTCTACCGGAACGAAGGTAACGGCAGATTCACTGAAGTCAGTGAAAAGGCCGGACTTAACGATACTATATGGAGCATGGCCGCAGGAGCCATCGATTATGACAATGACGGAGACGAGGATCTTTTTCTTTTAAACTACGGACCCAACAGGTTTTTCCGTAACAACGGCGACGAAACATTCTCCGACATTACCCAGGACGTGGGTCTAAGAGGCCCTGAAAAGCTGAACGGTTTTGAAAAATGGAGTATAGGTGTTTCATTCTGGGATCATAACCTCGACGGAAGACTGGATGCCATGGTTGGTAATTTCCTTGCATTCGATCCTGAATACTTTACTCCGGCAACCCCCGACCTCATGCCCCATCCGTCGGAATATAAAGGACAGGCATCCATGCTGTATGAGCAGGACTCCACCGGAAAATTCGTGGATGTCACTGAAGCCTCCGGTCTTTTCTATCCCGACTCCAAATGCATGGGACTAACAGTTTTTGACTACGACGACGACGGCGATATTGATATCTTCCAGGCAAACGACCATCAGCTTAATTTTATGTTCAGGAATGATGATGGAGTTTACAGGGAAGTCGGTGTGGAGATAGGAGTAGCGGCCAATACACAGGGAAAGGGTTCCGGTTCTATGCATGGATCCATAGGAGATGTAGACGGCGACGGTCTTATCGATATCCTTGTAGTTGATCTTGAGTATGGTGCCCTTTACAGAAACAAGGGCAACGGACTTATCGAGGATATTTCGGAGACAAGTGGCATCTCAGGTCCATTTGCAGGCAAAGGAGCCTGGGCGGCGGCTTTTATCGATTTCGACAACGACGGCGATCTCGACATTGTATCTGCGAACGGTTTTGCTGATGAGCTTATCCTGCAATATCCCCTTCTTCTCGAAAATGACGGGACAGGCCATTTCAGAGACCGGGGAAGAATATATGCACCATACTTCAACACAAAAAGGTCGGGAAGGGGTCTCGCAGTATGGGATTACGATAATGACGGCGACCGTGACATTATTATATCCCACGTCGACCTTACGGCAACAGCCACTCTTCTCAGGAACGACGGAGGAAACTCAAACCACTGGCTGGGCATATCGCTCAAGGGCAGGAATGGTCCTGCATCAGCCATTGCAGCTAAAGTAGTGGTGACGGCCGGAGGGAAAAGGCAGGTCCACATTAACCAGTGGGCTACCAGTTACCTTTCAAACAACGACCCTCGTGTTCTTGTCGGTCTTGGAAATGCTGAAAAGGTAGACAGGCTCGAGATCTATTGGACAGACGGCGGGAAAGAAACTTTCGAAAATATCCCTGCCGACAGGTATATAAGCATCCTGGAAGGTAGCGGGATAATTGAAAAAACAAAATAAGCAATAGAAAGGTCAACGTTATTTAGCGTTGACTGACCATAAACAGGTATTTTACAGCAGAAATTTCAAACAAAACAATAACTGTATGAGCAACCATTATGTAACCCATGTCACTGACCTGACAAATCCTGAAAAAAATGTTATTTATAACATGACTCACGAGGAAGCTGTTGAGTGTGTAAGATCGGGTGATGCCGAAAAAGTGAGAGGGATTGACGGCCAGTTCTCCCTGGTGTCAGTCGACGGAAAGACGATCAGGATGGCGCGATCACTGGGAAGGCCGATGCGCTATTTTATTGCTAAAAGGCCTGGTGGTCCTGAACTGGTAATTGCAGAACGTATTGATACAATTTACGATTACCTCAAAAGAGAGAAACTCGACCATCAGTTTCATCCCTCCTATACAAGGATGATCCCTGCTCATTACATCACGAGGATCGAACTTCTTGGGTGCCCCGATCCCAATCCGGTATATACCCGCTTCTTCAAACCGGAAAGAAACAGATTCAACTCCTTCGATCCTTCGGACATAGGAAGGATCTATATCGGTGCCATTTACGACGAGATAAAAAAATGGCTCAGCGGCCGTGCCGCAGAAGGTCCGATTGGTGTAACGTTTTCTGCCGGGATCGACAGCGGCGCTGTTTTCCTTCTCACCTACAAGGCAATCCTGGAACTAGGGATGAGCCCTTCAAGACTAAAGGCTTTCACGCTTAGCGTCGAGGGAGGAAGCGAGGATCTGGTGCAGTCGCGCAAATTCCTCAGGGACCTGAACCTTGATTTTTTCCTGGAGGTGGTAGAGGTTGGATACCAGGATATTAGCTGGAAACAGGCAGTAAAAGTGATTGAAGACTACAAACCCCTCGATATTGAATCGGCAACAATGAATCTGGCTCTGATGCAGGGAATCCGGAACCGCTATCCCGACTGGAAATATATCGTCGCCGGAGAGGGAGGGAACGAGAACCTAAAAGACTATCCCATTGAAGAGAATCCTGAACTGACTATAAGAAGTGTTCTTAATAATCTTATGCTTTATCACGAAGGGTGGGGAGTCGACTCTATGAAACACTCCCTTACATATTCCGGAGGTCTTGGCAGGGGAATAATGAGAATGTACGCCACAGGCGATTCCCTTGGCTTCGAAACCTTCAGTCCCTATACCCTCCCGAATGTGATTGAGGTTTCTGAAGGCATTCCGTTCATCGATCTCACCGGTTGGGATCACAAAAAACTGTATGACCTTAAGGGAGAAATTGTTTCCGAAGGAGTAAAAGCAATAACAGGATATAAAATGCCTGTTTTCCCAAAAAGGCGCTTTCAGCATGGTGTTGTAGCGGAATCTTCATTCGAAAGACTTTTCCCGGAAAAAGAGATTGCCTACCGGAAAGAGTTTCTTGCCAGCTATGAGTAAGATTGCTGGCTTTGACATAAATGATGAATGGATACTGTCGTGCCGGGGCCGGAAAAACAATCCGGATCCTTTGCGGCCCTACGCATGGCTGGTCGAAAAAGAGAGAACTCCCGCAGGAACTATTGAAGAAGTTTTGACCGTTTTCCTCACAAACAGGGAGTGTCCTTTCCATTGCCTTATGTGCGACCTTTGGAAGAATACGGTCGATGAGCCTCTTCCTGACGGTGCTCTGGCTGGTCAGCTTGAATGGGCTCTCACAAATGCAGGCACGGTAAAGCATATAAAGCTCTACAACAGCGGAAGCTTCTTTGACAAAAGAGCCGTACCTGTCAGGGAGCGTGAAGCGATAGCCTCAATAGTGAAAGGCTTTGAAACGGTTATAGTCGAGTGCCATCCTTTTTTCATCAACGATGAATGCCCGGATTTCAGAGACAAAACCGGGGCCGACCTTCAGGTGGCAATGGGACTGGAATGTGCCAATCCCCGTATATTAAGCCTTCTTAATAAGCGTATGACTCTCGGGGATTTTGCTGACCGGACAGAGTTTCTTCTCGACAATGACATCTTTACAAGAGCCTTTATACTTCTCCGGCCTCCCTTTCTTGAAGAAGAAGAGGCAATATTCTGGTCTAAGCGATCAATCGATTTTGCATTCGATACAGGATGTGAATGCTGTACAATAATACCGGTCAGGGGAGGAAACGGATCAATGGAAAAGCTTCAGGAAAATGGTCTTTTCGGGCTTCCTTCATTAACCTCTCTTGAAAGGGTACTGGAATACGGCATTGAAAAGCAGGCTGGCCGGGTATTTGCTGATACCTGGGACCTGGAACTGTTTTCAAAATGTAACAAATGTTACAAATCAAGGTTAGAACGCATTACAGAAATGAATCTTCAGCAACGGATCATCTGGGATATTGAATGCGATTGTCGGTAACACAGAAAGGATTACCTGCTTAACGACCTTCTCCATGTCCTGAGTCCTGCAAACGACATGATCAGGTAAACAAGATAAAGGATAACTGTGGGGTATAATTCCCTCATCGAAAAGATTATCACTGAGATCAGGTTCACCAGTATCCAGAGGTACCAGTGCTCAAAGATCTTCCTGGCCAGCATCCAGGTGGCGACAACCGACAACGATGTGATGAATGAATCCCACTCCGGCACCGGGGAATCGGTATACCGCGACAGGATATACCACGTCCCTGAATACAATAAAATGAACACTGCAGTCAGAATTAAGCCCGTTACCGTCTTTAGCCTTGTCACCTGAAGTCCATCAGTCTCTTCATCCCCTGGTCCCCCACTCTTATTTTCTGCTCCCCTCTCCCTGCTCTCCGCTCTCCGCTCTCCGCTCTCCCCGCTCTCCGCTCTCCGCCCCGTGCCCTGCGCCCTGCGCCCTGAGCCTTTCACCCACCAGTACCATCCAATACAGCTCATAACAAGATAATATCCCTGAAGACTCATGTCGGCGTAGAACCTGGTTGTAAAGAATACTATTATATAAACAGCGCTGGTCACCAGTCCCACAGGCCACAGAAAGATGCTCTGCCGTATTTCAAGAAAGACGTAAATTATACCTGTAATGGCTCCGAATACCTCAAGCCAGTTACTTCCCAGCCATTCCGCTATAGTCATATCGTCAGAATTTCAGTCCGAGCCTCAGCATAAAACCGGTGCCGGCCTGAGGGAAGTAATAAGCCCATGTCTGTTCCTGTCCGTCTTCAAACCAGTTGCCGCCATATGCGTTGCTTTCATACTGTGCATTGAAAATGTTGGTTACCAGCAGCTGGAGGCTGGCTCCCCGCAGACTTTTCAGAGAAGGTTCAAAGTCGATCATTAAATTGTTTACAAAATACGGATCAAGCATCCTTTCACTGTTCATGGTATTGTCGAAATACTGCCTGCCCACATACTTACTTATCAGATGCACCTTAAGCGGCGGCAATATATTGGCATAGAGATCGCTGCTGCCTGTTATTGAGGGCGAATAGGCGATATCGACGGTACCAAGATTATTGCTCTTGTATTCCTCTGACCAGTCAGATGTGTTGTAGTCGATGTAGCGCTCAAGGAAATTTACAATTTTATTGCTGCTGAGGGTAAAGCTGAAATCCAGTCCGATGAAGCCGGATGGTTTGAAGCCGGCTGTTAATTCTGTTCCGATACGATAGCTTTTTTCAACGTTGGTCATAATCGAATAGCCCACATTGCTGAGTTCGCCTGTAGGCACAAGCTGGTCGCGGTAGTACATACCGTAAAGGTTCAGTCCGACCGAGCTCCTGGCCGATTTGAATATATATCCTGCCTCGAGATCATACAGTCTTTCAGGCCGCGGCGTTGCCTCGCTGTCGCCGGCAGCCTCCTTGAAATCGGTGCGTGTGGGTTCCCTGTTTGCCACGGAAAGCGACAGGAATGCCTCCTGACCGGAGGAAAGCCTGAAGAAAAGCCCTGCCTTGGGATTAAAGAAACTGAAACTGTGAGACTGTCCGATATCCTTCAGATCATCGTCGTCACCCCTGAGAGAATAGTTGACAAATCTGTACTGAAGATCGCCGAAAACCGACAGTCGCTCCGACAATGAATAGTCGGCCTTCCCGTACAGGCTTGCTTCCCTTTTTTCACCGTTGTTGAAATACCACTGGTGGTTGCTCTCAGTTGAGCCCGGATACCTCATCCATATTATCCTGCCATAGTGGTCGCCGGAATAGAGGTTTATACCGCCGCCGAGCTTTGCATCCAGTTTGTCCTTTTTATAATTCAGCGAATAAACAAGCCCGTAGAAGTCATTCGCCATCCATTTCCTCCTGACGATGTCGGTAGCGTCGAAGGTGATTTCCCCGATTGACACCTGAGGCAAACCGTATTTGGAATAACCTGCGTCTTCCCTGAATTCTTCATAATAGCCTTTGCCAAAGGTGTAATGCAGAGCCGAATGGAGGGAGAGATAATCGTTCATCCTGCGGCTGTAGATCAGCTGGTAATGATTCTGGGTATAGTTATCGGTTTCGTTGTCGTAATAGCGCACAATGCCGTATTCATCGGTGTACTCTCCGGCAGGATTGTATTGTCTGTTCACTTCAAGAATCTCTTTCGGGACACCCCACCAGCCTATGCCTGTAAGTTCTTTTCCGAGAATTACGTTAGCCTTAATCAGCGATTTGCCTGTCCGGTAAAGTGCGCTGAAGAATGCTGAATTATGCTTCGACCCTGTTCTGTCGACAAAACCGTCGCTGCGAAGGTCAGAATAACGCATCTGGAATGCAAACCTGTCCTTCAGCAGTCCGGTTCCGGCAGTAATGCTGTTCCTGAAAGTCCCGAATGATCCGGCGGCTGAACTGATCTCTGCAAACGGTTCGTTCTCAATCCCTTTAGTCTGGATATTAATGGAAGCTCCGAATGCACCCGCTCCGTTCGATGAGGTCCCCACCCCCCTCTGGACCTGGATATTGTCGACTGAAGAAGCCAGGTCGGGCAGGTCGACCCAGAAAACCTGCTGCGATTCAGGATCATTAAGAGGTATGCCATCGATGGTTACATTGATCCTTGAGGCATCGGTGCCCCTGATCCTCAGACTGGTATAACCTATCCCGTTCCCCGACTCGGAAGTCTCGACAAATGACGGTGTAAGACTTAAGAGATAAGGTATTCCCTGGCCGGAGTTTTGCTTTTCAAGTATCTCACCCGTCACATTTGAATAAGCCAGGGGAGTCTGGTCTCCGGCCCTTGTGGCGCTGATTATCACATCGTCGGTTATTATGGCGGTCGGTTTAAGCCTGACATCCTCCCTGACATCGCCCGTTACATTGATCTCCCTTGACTGGGTCTCATAACCCATAAAGGAATATCTGATCCTGTGCCCGCCCTCTTTCAGTCCTTCAAGCAGGTAGTACCCTCCGGCATCAGTGTGAACACCCTGAAAAGTCCCTTCGACTACCACGCTTGCACCTGCAAGCGGTTCACCATCAAGGTCAGTCACTCTTCCGCCAAGGCTCTGGCCGGTCACGTTCAGGGTAAGAAAACCCGAAGATGCAACCGTTAACAGAAAAAACAAAATCTTTTTCATTTCTGCTTCAGTTAAAAATTATATACCGGGTGCATTACTTGTTCCCTCCGCCGGCATTACCCGGATCAGGTGTAAGGGTATGATCTCAGCCCGTAGTATTAAGGCACCCCGTAAATGATATGGCAAAGTTACATCTTTTAGGGGAAACTTAGCAGTCAATTGCATTTTTTGTTAAATTGCCGTGTCAAACGGGGATTTTATGAAAACTCTTCTCGAGAAACTGAATTACAAAGGCCAGAAAAGGATAGTGGTCATGAATGCCGGTAAGGACCTCACTCTGGCATCGGGCGATGAGCTTAAGGATGTTCAGGTCGACAATGATATTGACCTGAGGTATCCCTATGAATTCATGATGATCTTTGTAAGGAAGATTTCCGAGGTCAGGAATTTTGCACCGGTTGCCCTGCATAACCTTACCGACGACGGGGTGCTGTGGTTCTGCTACCAGAAGAAAAATTCAAAAAAAGGGAGCTCTGATCTGGATAGGGATCACGGCTGGAAACCATTGAACGACATGGATTTCTACGGGATGAGGATGGTCTCCGTCAATGAGGAGTGGTCAGCGCTAAGGTTCAGGAACATCAAGTATATAAAAGCCACATCCGCAATGTTCCCCAAGAAGAACCAGAGGCCGTGAAAATGATTAATAATGATCAGTACCACAAATATAGAGACCCCTTTGGGCGAGATGGCGGCTGCTGCCACGAAGGAGGGTATTTGCCTCCTCGAATTCACCAGCAGGCCAGCCCTCGAATCAGAATTCAACAAGCTTGCCCTTACCTTTAATAAAACAGTGAAGCCCGGCACAAACAAACATCTGAGAGCCCTGAAAAAACAACTAAAGGAATATTTCAGGGGAAAGCGCAAGGAATTCACACTCGAACTGGTAACCTCCGGTACCGACTTCCAGACTGCAGTCTGGGACACCCTGAAGAAGATCCCGTACGGAGAGACAATTTCATATCTGGAGCTGGCCAGAATGATAAACAACCCCGGCGCCTTCAGGGCAGTTGCCGGAGCAAATGGTTCAAACCGGATAGCAATAGTGATTCCCTGTCACAGGGTTATCGGTTCCGACGGTGACCTTGTGGGCTACGCAGGAGGTCTCGATAAAAAAAAATGGCTCATTGACCATGAACGGAAATATTCAGGCAAACCGGTCGACGGGATCCTGTTCTGATCCCTTCAGGTGAACAAAAGATCTGAATTACGGTTTCTAAACAAACACTAATATACCTGCAAATGCTAAAGCTTAGATTATATAGTAATGTGATCCTCATAATACTCGCAGCCTCACTCCTGGTAATACCTGGATGTTCCGCATCAAAGAGCAGCGCCGTGGGTGATTTGTCCTCAGCTCCGAACTGGAAAAATCTGTACTTTTTCCATTCCGGCGACAGCACCTGGATAGTAAAGCCGGTTACCGAAGCGGGAAATCATTTCGCAGGTATAATATATAAGCCGGAGGTTGTAAAGAAAAGCAGGCAGGTAAGGATATATGCTGAGCCTTTGTCGGAAGTAAAGATTCAAAACGGCCGTCTGACCGTGCCAATGGAAAATATTGTAAAAGTCGAGAACCACAGGATAGGTCCGGGAGTCATCATAGGCTCAATCGGCCTTCTGGGATTGTTGTTTCTGATCCCAACAATTTTGTAATGCCCCTCCCCCGGGAACGTCATCCCGAGTGAGCGAAGCGAAACGAAGGGATCTTATTCCCTTATTCAGCCCTCCTCCTTTTCATCACCCCTTTCACCACAAGATAGACCACAAAAATAATTCCCAGTACTATCAGAATATTGTCAATATAAGGGAATATCTTATCCTTCAGGTCATAGATATAATAGCCGATAACTGCGAGTATGATGTTCCAGATCCCGGCTCCTGCCAGGGTGTAGATTATAAAGTCCCTCATGTTCATGTTTGCCAGTCCTGCCGGAATGGATATGAGCTGCCTGACTGCCGGTACAAGCCTTCCTATGAATGTTGAGGACTTGCCGTTTCTTATAAAATACTCCTCAGCATGAACCACCTTGTCCTTTGAAAGGAGTAACATTTTCCCGATGTTCGAATCGGCGAATTTGTAAACCAGCGGCCGGCCCAGATATTTTGCAAGGTAATAGTTGATAATAGCCCCGATGAGAGCGCCGCCTGTCCCGGCCAGTACAACAAGAAAAACATTCAGATCACCTTCCGCGGCCTTGTAAGCCGCAAAGGGTATAACAACCTCGGAAGGGAAGGGTATGAACGAACTCTCAATCGTCATCAGAAAGGCTATTGTAAAATAATTCAGATTGGCCATGTACCAATCAACCACAGTTTGAATAAGATCCATCATCTTACTTTGAAATCAATAATTATTACGTTCACTGAAAGCGGCTCCGATACGGTATCTATTCTCCTTCCTGTTATGCTGACTGGTATTTCGGACGGTATGATAAGCTCCTGACCTGAAACAGAATTGAAGTCTTCCCGGTTTTCAGATTTAAGAGTTTGCCGTACAGCGGATTTAGTGTATGGAAGTTTTCCAAGAGCCAGTCTTACCGGAACCTGCTTTTCGGAGGAATTGACTGGTTTGATGTACAGTTTGCCGTTCTTCCTGTCGACTGAACTGCTGGCATAGATCCCGTTCTGTCCGGTCATGAAGGCAGCCTCACAGAGCGCGCTCCACCAGGTATTTCTCGATTCTGCCTCTGTGCCCTCTTTTCCATGTGCTGCATATTCGCCGGCAAAAACCTTGATTCCTTTCCTGTCGTAGTTGTCATACCTTGCTGCATTCTCCAGGAACCATTCGGGCGGCATATAATAGTGCTCATCGATAAGGTCGGGTGAAAGCTTTCGCAGTTCGCTCCATCCATATTCAAACATCCTTCCTGCCGACGAAGGGCCGGAACCTGAAACAATCTTTATCTCAGGATGTTTTTCCTTAAGAACTTTTTTAAACACCCAGTATCGTTCGATATACTGTTCATCCCATTGCTCATTGCCTATCCCCAGATATTTCATGTTGAATTTCGCAGGATGGCCCATCTCAGACCTCAAACCGCCCCATCTGGTTGAAGGATCGCCGTTGGCAAATTCAATAAGATCCAGTGCATCCTGGATGTAAGTGTCAAGTTCCTCAAGCGGCACCACTTCGGCTGCATTGAACTGGCAGGACATACCGCAGTTCAGTATCGGCAGCGGTTCTGCTCCCATATCCCCGGCCAGAAGGAAATACTCATTCGTCAGTCCGAACGATCCGGCTGCAGGGTCGATGTAAACACTTACAAAATGCGGATTCCCGGAATTCGAGGGAGAATAGAAGCCGGGCACGATCCTCCCCGTTCCGTTCTGTTTTGCAGTCTGACTCCAGCCGCTCAGTGGCAGTTCAAATTCAAATGAACGGTTCTTTACCAGTTCGGCATAGATACCGCCATCGGCAGCAAAATTGATATCCTCGAAAAATACACCCCACATTGTGGGCTGAATCTCAGCTCCGGGCTTATCAGCCTGAATCGAGATCTCAAGTGGCTGCTGGGCTAAAACCGTTCCGGATGTCATCATAAACAACAGCAACAGAAAAGAAAGAAAATTTTTCATTATAGTTTGTTATATGAGTATCGGTTATGATTATCGAATTTGATTTTTACTTTTTATATCTCATTTTATATGTTGTTAATTATTTAAAATTAAGCTATTTGAGCAAATTCGCCTTCCGGCCTGTTTCACCCCCATCCCGAAAGATTTCGGGACCCCTAAAGGGGGCCTTAAAACCTGTGGCAGGGTGGAGCCGCAGGTCCTTTTATTTGTGATCCTTAACCGGGGCTAAAATAACATATTTAAGCTTCGATCAGGACTTTTGTATCATGAAATTGCCCTAAACCGCTACAGCTGGTTATTTGTGGACACTACCGGTATGGAAAAACCGCGGCAGCGGTTTAATGTGAATAACCGCCGGTGCAACCGGCGGCCAGGTACCACCACCCGTTGTAAAACCCTGAAAGGGTTTAATATATAAGGAGTCGTTTAAGAACAACCAAGGTACCTGTTCCGTAATAAATCAAAATAATCATATTCCGTCGGCCAAACGGGATATTTTTTCTTCCTTTACGGGAAAATCAGAATTTTCCCGATTGAAATAAAAGATACGAAATGGAAGTTACCAGGATTTTTGATATTCTCTCACTATATGAAGAGAAATTCCACAAGGACAATGCTCTGTGCTTCAAGCATAACGGGAAGTGAATAAAATACAGTTCGCTGCAGTACATTGATCATTCAGTCAACTTCTTTTACGGTCTTTATGAACTCGGGTTCAGAAAAGGAGAAAAGATTGTATCCATTTCCAACAGCCGGCCGGAATGGAAATTCATCAATGTAGGTATGACAATGCCGGGAGTGGTTCATGTTCCGGTATTTACATCGCTTAAACCTTCAGAATATGAATTCATTCAGCAGAATTGCGGTGCAAAAATGGTGATGGTTTCCAACAAAAAACTATTCAAATGCGTAAGTCCCGCCCTTGAAGATTACATAAAAGAGGGCAGGCTTTACACTTTCGATGAAGTTGAAGGTGAGCGCTTCTGGCTTGAAATAGTATGGAGGGATTTAAAAGACACCCTATACCGGATTTTAAAAACTGACAAGGATGAAACATGATGTCATAGTAGTTGGAGCCGGACTTGGAGGCCTGACAGCCGGTGCAAAGCTGGCCAGGGAAGGAAAGAAAGTTCTGGTGATTGAACAGCACAGCAAACCGGGTGGTTGCGCAACTACCTTTACACGCGGAAGCTATACCCTCGAAGTTAGCTTGCACGAAATGAACGGGCCCTCCCCTTCCGATATGAAAACCAGGGGTCTTCGACGGTTCTGTAAAGACCCAGTCGGATATCGTCAGAAACAACAGGAGCGATTTCGAACAAAGAAGTTTCGCTTTCGTGGATTATGGACAGGCAGATTCAGCGATTGCCCCTGAAGGCAGGAGCGTCGGGGCAATCTGTTGCATTGATTATCCGGATGACTGGGAAAAACTGTCAAAAGAAGAATACAAACGTAAGAAAGAGGAAACTGCTCAGATATTCATAAGGAGGCTTGAGAAACTGATACCGGGAAGTTCAAGTCTGATAGAGTATTACGAAATCGGCACCCTTTAACAGTCACATGCTACACTCTTAATCCGGAAGGTGCAGTTTACGGGTTTGCCCAGGTACCGTCAAGGCCAGCTGTGAACTATGCAGGTATTTTTGACAATCTGCACTTTGCATCAGCATGGGGAAGCCTTGGAGGAGGGTTCTCCGGTACCATATTAAGCGGATATCTTTGTGCGGTTGGACTGCTCCGGAAGAAATAAGCCCTTGCCGGAATTATTGCGGTGAACCTATTCTCCTAATTCTCCTCCCCAGGGGCTGATCAATTGTAATGGGAACCTGCTCCTCAATTGTATTTGCAGAATCAAGCTGCAAGGCTCTGACATCCGAAATGCAGATAAGTCTCGAAAAGCTGTGAAGAGTCAGAGTCATGGTGTCGATATTTGAAAGCTTATAGTCGCGGGGCATTACCCTGTCAATCAGAACAAACCTGAAGTCAGCCGGAATCATGTGTTTCCTGAGTGAGTCATAACTGCTTTCCAGCTTAATTTCTCCCGATGCGGTGAGATCTTCGAGCACTTCCCTGAAATAAAGGTTGATCCTGGGTTCCACTTTAAACCCTATATGGAAGTCGACCCGGATAAGTATCCCGGGTATTATCTGGGTTACCTGGTAATCCATCCTGTCGGGTTCATCAACCTTGTCAACGTGAATCAACCAGTATGTATCCGCCCTCTTGGGCTGTTTAAGGAATATGGAATGTATCACTTTCGATTCAACCTGGTCGATCCTGTTGGCCTTTATGATATAAACGAGGTTTGTTGCAGTCTTCGGAACCGATTCATCATTTGCCAGATCCCTGAACATATCGATGTATTTGTTCAGGTTTGTAAATGTCACATAACGGTTCTTAAGCTTCCTTCCGAAGTACCATCCGTACATGATAACGAAGAACAGCGAGGCGGCAAGTATTGTAAACCAACCGCCATTGGCGAACTTGTGAAGGTTGGCGATAAGAAAGCTTCCCTCTATTGTAAGGTAGATCATTAAAAGAAGCAGTATCAGCCTGTGATTCACTCCTTTCTGAAACAAATAGTAGGCAAGCAGGAAAGTCGTGATCATTTCCGTTATGTTGATTGCCAGCCCGTACGCCGCGCTCATGTTATCGGACCTCTGGAAGGCGATCACCACCGCCGAACTTGCTATCCACAGGAACCAGTTCACGACCGGCAGATAAACCTGTCCCTTGATCTTTGTAGGATTCAGGACATTAAGCTTTGGCCAGAAGTTCAGGGAAATAGCCTCGCTTACAAGGGTGAATGAGCCGCTTATGATAGCCTGGCTTGCGATTATGGCGGCTGCAGTGGCCAGCAGTATGCCGGGCAGCAGAAGCCAACGCGGCATTATCTCAAAAAAGGGATTGACGTCTGATCCCTGACTGTAATTCATTATCAGCCATGCGCCCTGCCCGAAATAATTAAGCAGGAGACATAGTTTTACATAGATCCACGACACTCTTATGTTTGCCCTGCCGCAATGACCGAGGTCGGCATACAGGGCCTCGGCGCCCGTGGTGCTGAGGAACACGGCTCCCAGCAGTATGAATCCGCCGGGATATTCCGAAAGAAACCTGAAGGCATAAACGGGATTGACTGCCTCCAGTATGAAGGGATGGAGTATCAGCTGGGATACTCCGAGAGCTCCGAGCATGAAAAACCAGATCCCCATTACAGGGCCGAAGTATGAGCCTACAAAATTTGTTCCGAACTGCTGGATGAAAAACAACGCCGCCAGTATTACAATCACAATCGGAACCACGGGAATATCCATTTTGACCATACGCAATCCCTCCACGGCTGAGGTAACTGTTATGGAAGGAGTGATGACTCCGTCGGCAAGCAGGGCCGCCCCGCCAACAATGGTCAGGATGGCAGCCCATGATGATTTCTTCCTTAACAGGGCAAAAAGTGCGAAGACTCCCCCCTCCCCGTTGTTGTCGGCCCTGAGAACTATGATTACATACTTTATTGTGGTCGACAGGGTGAGGGTCCAGAAGATGCAGGAAAGCGATCCGTAAATAAGCAGTTCGGAGAAGTTATCCCTTCCTCCGATCAGGATTGCCCTCATTGTGTAAAGAGGACTTGTGCCCAGGTCACCGAACACAATCCCCATAGTGACTATAACCCCTAAGAAAGAGAGCTTTTTGATATCAGGGCGATTAGCCGCGCTGTTCATTTTATTAAAGAATCAGTTTTTGGATCGTGCCAATCAGGCCGGCAAATTTAATAATTCTTAAATTTAGGCATTCTTTATACAGGATAATTTTATGTTGAGAAAAATCTTACTCATTATCTGCCTTTTACCGTCCGTCCTGGTGCTTTCAGCCCAGGAAGAGTGCCAGACCGCCAGGAAACTCACTCTCCTGTTCATCGGCGACATTATGGGGCATGACGAACAGATTGCATCAGCCTGGAACAGTGAAACCAAAAATTATGAATACGACGATGTCTTCCGATATATCAGGGATGAGATTTCTGAAGCCGACATTGCCGTGGCGAACCTGGAAGTCACTCTTGGCGGCAGTCCCTACAAGGGATATCCGGCCTTCAGTTCTCCCGCCTCCCTTGCCTCAGCCTGCATGAACGCAGGGATCGATGTGCTGGCCACTGCCAACAATCATTCGGTCGACAGGGGAAAAAAAGGAATACTGAATACTATCAGGAGACTCGACAGCCTTGGGATCATGCACACCGGAACATTTGCTGATTCAATCGCCAGGGACACGCTCAGCCCGATGATAATTGAAAGGAACGGAATCTCCATAGCGCTTCTGAATTATACTTACGGGACCAACGGACTTAAGGTACCTTCCCCGGCGATTGTAACCATGCTTGACACAAACCTGATAGCTTCCGACATTGCAAAGGCAAAGGCTCTGAAACCCGATGTTATAATCCCTTTTGTTCACTGGGGCATCGAGTACGACACACTTCCGTCAGCGGAACAGGTAAGGCTGGCGGGGTTCTTTTTCACCAGGGGCGCCGATCTGGTGATTGGCTCACATCCTCATGTGCTTCAGCAGATGGAATGGACCCTGGCCGACTCAAGCCGGAACGACAGGATAGTGGTCTATTCACTTGGCAACTATGTATCGAACCAGCGAACAATCCGGAGGGACGGAGGCGCGATGGTGAGGATTGAACTCGAAAAGACCGGCAGCCTGACTAAAGTTTCACGTGCGGGATATTATCTGACCTGGGTCCATACTCCTGTCGAGGATGGAAAAAGACAATTCTACGTCCTTCCCTGTTCCATATTTGAGAATAAACCCGAACACTTCGCGAGACCTTCGGATTTCCAGAAGATGCAGCTTTTCATCCGGAACTCCCGAAGACTTCTGAGCTCCGGAAATTCCGGCATAAGGGAGATAATACACTCAGGCGAGGGTTGGATATATTGAATTAATTCATATCATTGCAGATGTTAGCAGGGATCTCCGGGAAATCACAATAAACCAGTTTATGGAAAACTCCATAGCGCTACTATCGGCAACAGCAGTATCACTGGGCTTTATCCATACCATACTGGGGCCCGATCATTACCTTCCCTTCATAGTGCTTAGCGAGGCAAGAAAATGGAATCTCCGGAAAACAATGCTGATTACTTTCCTGTGCGGCCTGGGGCATGTCCTGAGTTCTGTTCTGCTCGGCTTTGCCGGAATTGCAATTGGCTTATCGGTCAACCGGCTTGTATCGGTTGAATCGTTCAGGGGAAATATTGCAGCCTGGCTGTTCATTGCGTTCGGACTTGTATACATGATCATCAGCATAAGAAATCTTTACAGAAGGAAGAAGCACACTCATCCTCATTTTCACCACGAAAGAGGGAGCCATGTCCACGAGCACAGCCATATCTCGGAGCACACCCATGTCCATGATACGGATAAAGCCCGGACCACACCATGGATCCTTTTTCTGATCTTTGTCTTCGGACCCTGCGAACCGCTTATCCCGGTGCTCATGTACCCGGCTGCTGAAAACAATATACACGGCACGGTCGTTGTTGCACTTCTTTTCTCAATAGTGACCATTGCCACCATGATGGGAGTCGTTCTTGCCTTCAAGCTCGGCTTCAGCAAGATAAACCTGAAACCGGTTGAAAAGTACAGCAATGTAATCGCCGGGGCCATGATCTTTCTCTCGGGTGTAGCGATCAGGTTTCTGGGACTGTAAACATTAAAGCCTGACGATGGGAAGAAGTGACTGTGACTGAGGGACGCGCACCGCGTACCGCATACCGCACACCGCCTGACCAGCAACCAGCAACCAAAAACACAAGACAGAAGTTATCTGACTTTTTATATATTTTATTAGCTTTGCAAAAACTGAAATCCCTGATGAGTTACGATTACAACACACAACGGAAAAGAATGGCGCTGCCCGAATACGGCAGGAATGTCCAGAAGATGGTGGATCACATTAAAACCCTCCAGGACAGGGATGAACGGAACCGTGCAGCAAAGACAATAATACAGATAATGGGGAATCTGAATCCCCAGATCCGTGATATAGGCGACTTCAAGCATAAATTATGGGATCACCTGGCCATAATTGCCGATTTCAACCTCGACATCGATTCACCATTCTCTCCGCCGGAGCGCGAGAAATTAGTTGCAAAACCCAATGAGGTTCCTTATCGTCAGGGTGATATACGGTTCCTCCACTATGGCAGGATAATAGAGCTGATGATAGGTGCAGCTGTCCATCTCGACGAGGGAAAAGAGAAGGAGTATTTCACCAACCTGATAGTGAACCAGATGAAGAAATCCTACATCACCTGGAACAGAAGTCAGGTAAGTGATGAAGTAATCTTCAATGATCTGAAACTACTGTCTCGCGGAAGGCTTAAGATAACCGATGGCATAAAGATCCTTGAGGTCAAGGATCTGATCCCTCCCGTCAAGAAGAAGCCTCAGCAGGGCAGGCCTCAGGGAAGACAACCGAACAAGCCTTTCAACAAGAAAAAAGTATATAATCGCCATTAATGGGTAGTTTTATTGTTGACGGAGGCAGACCGCTCCGGGGCGAGATCGTACCGCAAGGTGCAAAAAATGAAGCCCTGCAGGTAATATGCGCCACCCTCATCACTCCCGAAAAAGTTACAATTTCCAACATCCCCGACATAAGCGATGTAAACAGGCTGATCGAGCTGATCAGCTGTCTTGGCGTAAAAATCTCAAGAGAGTCAGGTTCAGCCATGAGCTTTGAAGCCGTTGACATCAACCTTGATTATCTTCAGACTCAGGAATTCAGGACGCAGAGTTCAAGCTTAAGAGGTTCAATCATGATAGTGGGCCCGCTGCTGGCCCGTTTCGGGCGTGCCTTCATTCCTAAACCCGGGGGCGACAAGATAGGGCGCAGAAGAGTTGACACCCATTTTACGGGATTCACGAAACTTGGGGCAAAGTTCGAATTCGATACCAACGATCCGTTTTTCAGGGTTGAAGCCGGTTCGCTGACAGGATCCTACATACATCTTGATGAGGCGTCGGTGACCGGTACGGCGAATATCATAATGGCCGCGGTCCTTGCCCGTGGAAGGACAACAATATACAATGCCGCCTGTGAACCATATGTTCAGCAGTTGTGCAGGATGCTTGTCTCAATGGGTGCCAGGATAGAGGGCATCGGGTCTAACCTTCTTCATATCGACGGCACAACCCGGCTTGGCGGCTGCCGTCATGCAATACTTCCCGACATGATTGAAATCGGGTCGTTCATAGGGCTTGCAGCCATGACCGGATCAGAGATCACCATAAAGGATGTCTCGTATGAGAACCTGGGGATCATACCCGATTCATTCCGGAGGCTTGGAATAAATATCGAACGTATCGCTGACGACATATTCATCCCCAGGCACGATCACTATGAGATCGAAACCTTTATCGATGGGTCGATAATGACGATAGCGGATGCCATCTGGCCGGGCCTGACTCCCGATCTGCTCAGCATTTTTCTGGTAACCGCCATCCAGGCAAAGGGAGCCGTGCTGATCCACCAGAAGATGTTTGAAAGCCGTCTTTTCTTTGTCGACAAGCTTATTGACATGGGCGCCCAGATAATTCTGTGCGATCCGCACCGGGCTACCGTGATTGGAATGGACAAAATGATAAAACTGAGGGGTACGACAATGTCGTCTCCCGACATCAGGGCAGGAGTCGCCTTGCTTATAGCAGCGCTCTCGGCCGAAGGGAAAAGCGTCATACACAATATCGAACAGATCGACAGGGGCTACCAGCAGATAGATTCCCGCCTGAATGCCCTCGGAGCATCAATCACCAGGATCTTATAGTTATCGGATTTTCATTCCTCCCCCCGAAAAAGTTTTTAAAATATTTCATCATAAACAGCTACGGTTTCCGTTTCTGTCAAATTGTCAAATAACGGACGTTGGCAGATATTTTGCTGACTCAAGGTATAACTCAGAAAAAATAATTAGTAATGGTCAAGAAGAAATTTTTCTCAACAGGCGGGGACAAGGAAAAAGAAAACACCGAAACAACTGAAAACAAAGATAATACAACTGCTCAGGATACTGAAGAGACTGATCATGCTGAGGTGACTTCAGGCGGCGAAGCCGACGAAGTTAAGACCGAACCGGCTGCTGAGACTAAAGAGGAAGCTGACAAAAATAAGGATGAACAGAGGGTTATACTGGAAAAACTGGCAGAGATGCAGGACAAATATCTAAGGCTGTCAGCCGAATTTGACAATTACAGAAAACGTACCCTGAAAGAAAAGATGGATATCTCAAAATATGGAGGGGAAGAGGTTCTGAAGGACATCCTGCCTGTGATTGACGATTTCGACAGGGCTCTGAAACATATGGAATCGTCGGAGAACTGCGAGGGAATAAAGGAAGGTGTAATGCTGATATACAACAAATTAATTGAATATCTGAAACGTAACGGAGTCAGCGAGATACCAGCCCTTAATGAAGTCTTCAACGTGGATCTTCACGATGCCACCGCCAGGATTCAGGTCGCGGAAGAAGAAAAGAAGGGTAAGGTGGTGGAAGTCCTGCTGAAAGGCTATTACCTCAAGGATAAGATTTTAAGACATTCAAAGGTTGTCATAGGAGACTAAACAGAAGAAACAAAAGTGCGGGATGGAAAAAAGAGATTATTATGAGGTGTTGGGGGTATCGAAGGAGGCGACTAAGGATGAAATAAAGAAAGCATACCGGAAACAGGCACTGAAATATCATCCCGACAAGAATCCAGGAGACAAGGTGGCTGAGGAGAAATTCAAGGAAGCCGCCTCTGCCTATGAGGTTCTCAGTAACGATGAGAAGCGTGCCAGGTATGACCGTTACGGCCACGCCGGTGTGGGCAGCGCAGCCGGAAACGGCTTTGGAGGCGCCGGAATGACAATGGAGGATATCTTCTCGTCGTTCGGAGACATATTCGGTGATGCCTTCGGCGGTTTTACCGGATTCGGAGGCTCGCGAAGAAGCGGAGGAAGAAGAGTAAACAAGGGAAGCAACTTAAGGGTGAAGGTAAAACTCGACCTTCAGGAGATATCGGGCGGAGCTGAGAAAAAGATCAAGGTAAACAAGTATGTAAGCTGCAGTGCATGCAACGGTACAGGCTCCGCCGACGCAAACAGCATGACCACATGCGCAACCTGCCGCGGATCGGGGCATGTGACCCGCATAGCCAATACCCTGCTGGGGCAGATGCAGACAACTGCAGTCTGTCCATCGTGCAATGGTGAAGGAAAAACCATTACCAAAAAGTGCCCTTCCTGCTACGGCGAGGGAATAGTCCAGAAAGAAGAAATTATCAAAATAAATATTCCGGCCGGCGTTGCCAAAGGGATGCAGATGAATCTGGAAGGCAAGGGCAATGCAGCCAGGCGCGGAGGAATCAACGGCGACCTGCTTGTTGTGATCGATGAGGAAGAACACCCCGATCTAATCAGGGAGGGCAACGACCTTATTTACAATCTTTTCATCAGTATTCCCGATTCAATTCTGGGAACTAATGTGGAAGTGCCAACAGTGGAAAACAAGGTGAAAATCAGGATAGAGCCAGGCACCCAGCCCGGGAAGATACTCAGGCTAAGGGGTAAGGGGCTTCCCGAGGTAAACGGTTACGGCAGGGGCGACCTTCTTGTGAACGTCAATGTGTGGATCCCGAAAAGCATTTCAAGGGAAGAATCAAAGATTATTGAAAAGTTTAAGGACAGTGACTCTTTCACCCCAAAGCCCGATAAGGACGATAAAGGCTTTTTTGAAAGAATGAGAGGTTACTTTCAGTAGCCTTTGCCTGAGCCCATCCCGGGGCTGCACCCATTCATCTTTGCTCCTGTAACAGACAGGTGATTCTTTTTTTCGGAATCAATATATGCATTCTGTTGAAATTGCTCCAGTTCTTCAGAGTTTTCTATATTTACATCTCTTTTTATCCATACACCCTATAGAGATGGCACTCTTTGAAGCAAGAAACATCACAAAACAGTTCGGGACATTATATGCACTTAACAATGTGAGCATTTCCGTGCCCGAACAATCAATCTTCGGACTGCTTGGACCCAACGGAGCCGGAAAAACCACACTGATAAGGATAATCAATCAGATCACTGGTCCCGATTCGGGAGAGCTCTTCCTGAACGGACAAAAGCTGAAACCGGAGGATGTTACCTCCATTGGCTACCTTCCGGAAGAGAGAGGATTGTACAAAAAAATGAAGGTCGGGGAACAAGCCCTCTATTTTGCCCGACTTAAGGGACTCTCGAAAGCGGAAGCCATGAGACGGCTCAAATACTGGTTCGGGAAGCTCGACATGATCGACTGGTGGGGAAAGAAGGTGGAGGAGCTTTCGAAAGGAATGCAGCAGAAGGTACAGTTCGTAACCACGGTACTTCATGAACCCCGCCTTCTGATCTTTGATGAACCGTTTTCGGGATTCGACCCGGTAAACACTAATGTTATCAAGAATGAGATCCTTTTTCTGAGGGAAAGAGGCGCCACCGTAATCCTGTCGACACACAGCATGGGATCGGTTGAGGAACTCTGCGACAACATAGCGCTGATAAACAAGGCAAAGACCATACTCGAAGGGAAGGTGGATGATATCAGAATGCAGTGGGCAGGCGACGAATACGAGATAGTTTTTGAGGGGGATGTAACATTGCCGGGAAACGGTGAGCTTAAGGTCATCGAAAAACATTCTGAAGACAACAAGAGCATCATTAGATTCAAGACAGGCAGCAACAGGAACACCAACCAGATACTGGCTGAGGCTGTCAGCTTCGGCAGAGTCATCTCATTCAACCCCGCGCTGCCCTCTATGAACGACATATTCATCAGGGTAGTTGAAACCCGGAATTAACCCACTCCAGTCAAAAATTGATTTAATCCGTTAACAATGAATAAAATTTCCACAATTATAAACAGGGAATACATGACCAGGGTCCGTAAAAAGTCATTTATAATAATGACCATCCTGGCCCCCATCCTGATGGCTGCACTGATAATTGTCCCGACAGTTTTTATGGCAACCCAGGAAATGGATTACAAGAAGATAGCTGTTATCGAGGATAATTCCGACCTGTTCAGGGGAGCCCTTAAGAACTCCGGTACTCTTGAGTTTGTCTACATCGACAATGTAAAGGTCGACGATCTGAAAAAGACATTTGAACAGGCAGGATACTACGGGATCCTGTTTATCTCATCCGAGCTGGTAAACACACCGAATGCCATTCAACTCATCTCGAAAAAACAACCTCCGATTGCAGATCTCCAGTATATGGAAAACATGCTGGAGAAGGAGATTGAGAAGCAGAAACTGATGGCATACAATATCGAGAACCTCGATGAGATAATGAAGAATGTCGAAAGCAATGTCTCTATCCAGACCCAGAAGATCGACGATACCGGACTGGTGAAGGAGACAAGCACCGGTATTGCCATGGCGCTTGCATACATAGGCGGTTTCCTGATGTATATGCTTGTCTTTATGTTCGGATCGCAGGTGATGAGAGGAGTTATCGAGGAAAAGACCAGCCGCGTAGTGGAGGTCATTGTTTCATCAGTCAAACCTGTCCAGCTTATGATGGGAAAAATCATTGGCATTGCTCTGGTTGGACTTACCCAGTTCCTGATATGGGTGTTGCTTACATTTGCAATTGTTGGAGTTGTAAGAGCCACCGTGCTGAAAGATAAAAATCTCACTGAAATAACCCGGACTGGTCCCCAGAGCCTCATGAATGAAGAGCAGCAGGCAGAGGTACAGGCTCAGATTCAACAGACGAGTCCAGAACTTACAGAGTTCAGCAAGCTGTTCGAGAGTGCAATGAACCAGCCGTGGGGACTGATAATCTTCTCATTCATTTTCTATTTCATAACCGGATATCTTCTTTACGCCTCCATCTTTGCAGCAATAGGATCGGCCGTTGACAATGAAACCGAAACACAGCAGTTTATGCTTCCGGTAACAATCCCCATAATACTGGCGCTGATGGTTGCAATGGGAACGATGCAAAACCCCGAAAGCTCATTATCGCTCTGGTTCTCAATAATCCCGCTTACTTCACCGATAGTGATGATAGCGAGAATCCCGTTCGGAGTGCCTGCATGGCAGCTTATCCTCTCGATGGGGTTGATGGTAATAACATTCATCCTTTTTGTCTGGATGGCAGCCAAGATATACCGGACCGGAATCCTGATGTACGGGAAGAAGACATCATGGAAGGAAATGTGGAAATGGCTGAGGTATTCCGGGTAAGCAGCGCAGGTTGCTGAATGGTCCGGATTAGTTATTCTTTACAATTTGCCCGATCGGCATGATCGGCATTACAAACATTATTTAATATGTCACGAATCCTGGTTATAGATGATGAACGGGCTATCAGAAACACTCTGAAAGAAGTTCTGGAATATGAGAAGCATGAGGTTGACCTTGCGGAGGACGGGCCCTCGGGTCTTGAGATGTTCGGCAGCAATTCATACGACATAGTGCTGTGCGACATAAAGATGGCCAAGATGGACGGCATTGAGGTGCTCCAGAAGATTTATGAAACATCTTCGGATGTACCGGTTGTCATGATTTCGGGCCATGGCAATATTGATACGGCCGTTGATGCGATCAAGAAGGGCGCCTACGACTTCCTTGAAAAGCCGCTCGACCTGAACAGGCTCCTCATAACCATCCGTAATGCAACTGACAAGTCAACCCTGATGACCCAGACTCAGGCGCTGAAGAACAAAGTAAGCAAGATGTATGAGATAGTCGGGGAATCGGAGCCTATCCTTAGAGTAAAGGAGATGATCGACCGTGTTGCCCCGACCGAGGCAAGGGTACTGATTACCGGCGCCAACGGAACAGGAAAGGAGCTTGTTGCCCACCAGATTCACGAAAAGAGCAACCGGGCAAGAGCGCCCTTTGTTGAGGTTAACTGCGCTGCCATTCCGTCGGAACTGATCGAAAGCGAACTGTTCGGACACGAAAAAGGCTCATTCACCTCAGCCATAAAACAAAGGATAGGCAAATTCGAGCAGGCAAACGGAGGCACTATTTTCCTTGATGAGATAGGCGATATGAGTCTGTCGGCCCAGGCCAAGGTACTGAGGGCCCTTCAGGAAAACAAGATTAGCCGGGTCGGATCCGACAAGGATCTTCACGTCAATGTCAGGGTCATAGCAGCCACAAACAAGAATATCAGGAAGGAGATTGAGAATAACACCTTCAGGGAGGACCTGTACCACAGGCTGAGTGTGATAATTATCCATGTTCCGACCCTCAACGAACGCTCTGACGATATCCCTTTGCTTGCAGAACATTTCAACACCCTGATCTGCGGAGAATACGGGATGAGTAAAAAAACCATCAGAAAAGATGCCATTCAGGAACTGCAGAAGATAGAATGGACCGGGAATATAAGGGAATTCAGGAATGTGCTGGAAAGGCTTATCATTCTGTGCAGGGATGAGATAACCGGCGCCGACGTGATGGCTTATGCACGTCCGGTTTCAGGATCAAATATCCTGTAGAAGGAATCTGACTTAAAATCTGAAGTAAATAAACGGCATCGCAGCGACACTGCTCATCCTGAAAAGAAGGAATCCGGCAGTCAGCACGAGGATCATCTGAACGGCCAGGGGAGTATTGATGAATAATCCTCTGTACCATTCCTTGAATTTCTCGGGAAGAAAATGTATTATGTATCCTGCGGCCATAAGTGCAAATGCACCGCTGTAGGCAGTAAAAATCGTTCCGAATGACGCAGGAACAAAGTCATTGAATATCTGCCTGAGCATCAGCGCCACGCTGTGCATGTTCTGCGCCCGGAAAAAGATCCAGCAGAAACTTACGAAATTGAATGTCAGGAATACCGACAAAGCTGTTGCCAGCCTTCCCCTGTGAACCGTATTACCGAAAAGGTAACCCTTAATTTTATTGATTGCCAATCCTAAACCATGAAGTCCTCCCCAAATCAGGAATTTGAAGCTGGCTCCATGCCAGAGTCCTCCGATAAGCATGGTCAACATCAGGTTTACCAGGGTGCGAAACCTTCCTTTCCGGTTTCCTCCCAACGGTATGTAAAGATAATCCTTGAGCCATCTTGACAGAGAGATGTGCCATCTTCTCCAGAAATCGGTAAGATCCAGGGCCTTGTAAGGTGAATTGAAGTTAAGGGGCAGCCGGAAACCCAGGATCAGAGCGATACCTATGGCAATATCCGTATATCCCGAAAAGTCACAGTATATCTGAAGCCCGTATCCATAAACAGCCAGCAGGTTTTCGAATCCCGAATAAGCCGTAGGCAGTTCAAAGACCCTGTCGATGAAATTGACCGCAATGAAATCAGAGATAATAATCTTCTTCGTCAGTCCTTTCACAATCAGAAACACGGCATGGCTGAACTCCCTTTTTGAAACATTGTATTCCCTGTAAAGCTGAGGAATGAACTCCGATGCCCTTACAATGGGCCCTGCAACCAGCTGGGGAAAGAAAGAAACAAAGAAGCCGAAGTCGCTGATCCTTCTTACAGGCTCCATCTTCATCCTGTACATGTCGATGGTATAACTCAGCGACTGGAAGGTAAAAAATGAGATCCCCACAGGAAGTACGATAGAGCTTATATCGAAATTAGTACCAAGCAGGCTGTTCGACAGAGCTCCGAGTGCATCAGTTACAACTATGTCGGTTCCGAACAGATCGTTTATTGTCTGCACGAAAAAGCCGGTATACTTGAAATAAGCCAGCAGTCCGATATTCGACAGGATGCTGAGCAACAGGAAAAATCTCTTTCCTGCTTTGGTCTCCGATCTGTAAATCAGCAGTCCGCAAGTGTAATCTATAAGTGTGACAAAAACCAGCAGCAGGAGGAATAGTCCTCCCACCTTGTAATAAAAGAAAAGGCTTACCACCAGGAGGTAAAAATTCCTTACAAACATCTTCCTGTGAAACAGGATGAATCCTGCAAGGACAAACAGGAAGAAAATCCAGAATGCCGGTGATGTAAAAATGAATGTTTTGGCCGGATCGAAGCTGAAGATATCAGAGATCAGAGTCTTCATAAAAGCCTGCGGTGGTTGAGCGCCGTCAACGGGAACAACTGCCTCCTGCTTTGCAAGGGCAGAAGTATCGATCTGAACTACAGGAGGAATTTTAACTATCGGATCAGGCGCCCTCTGAGTGAAAAGGTCCTTTACCATCAGTTGTGCCAGCCTGTCGGCTCCCTGATCAGTCAGGTGTACATAATCGGGTTTAGCCAGGGGAGGATTCATGGTGAACCACTTCACAATGGACGATTGTCCTCCCATTGCCGTCCGGGCATCCCAGAAGGCCGCTCCCGTCATTTCCGCCGCATTCCTCTGGGCGTTGATAATATTGGGAATATTCGGGTACGATTTCACCCGCGTACCATCCTGAAAAGCCATGTCAGTGAGTCCGACAACCAGCAGGCCGGTTTCGGGTGAGATCTCCCTGAGCAGGTCGATCTGACGGGCCAGGCCTTTCTCATAGTAGGAGTAATCATTCCTGATGGTTGTGGCAAGGTTAAGGCCGTAGTGAATCACAACCAGGTCGGGCTTCAGAAGGTCATAGGCTTCCTTCAGGTTATCCTTGCCAACCATGGTGAACTCAAGTCCGGCGCTTCCCCTCTGCGGGATATTGTCAACCACAACCCCTGTAGTGCTTTCGATGCTTATCCCGTAAAGGTCGGGGCTTGTATTGCCTGAAAAATCTATTAATATGTTGCGCGATCTTGACAGCTTACAGACATACTCAGCCATTCCCGGGGATGATTTGAGTGTGTCGGTGATAACCGGATTGTCTCCTGATTTTATCTCGATCTTAATATCACCCCCGTTGTTCCGGTAGAAGATCCTGAGATAGTCAAATTGTGATTCATCGCTGTCGGCAAGCACTGACGGAACGATCCTTATCCACGACTTTACCCTGGTTGCGGAGAAAGCTCCCTCCGGCATGTATCTGCAGAAGGCCATGAAGGGTCCAAGATCGTTATGTGTAATCTGCCCGTTGCGGAAAGAAAGGTAATTGTATCTTTTCCAGTTTGATGAGGCCCTTACATAAAACGAGCGGGTATAGGTGACGGGCATCACCGGCAGTAACAGGCCGGGTCCGGTGCCGCCATGTTCCATTCTCAGATACCGCCTTATCCAGGAAGTGATCCTGTCGCCCTCGATCTGGGAATCGCCGTAATACAAAACTCTTATCTGCCCTGATTTTGAATAGCTGAGCCTGTCGAGGAAAACCGACATGGGATCGCGGGGCCGGACTATGGTATCGGCAGCTGCGGAATCGGCTACAAATTTAATGGTTTGAACAGGTGCCTGAGGGAAAACAGTATCAAGGGAATCCGCGTTCCCGTTCGTTTCTGAATTACCAGGGGCAGGGGTTTGAAGCAGGTTGGCCGGGAACAGGTTGTTGATGGTGGGAAGACCGAGGTCCCATGGCAAAATATATGAAAGACCTGCAAAGCAGACCAGATAAATCAGCAAAAGCAAAAATATCCTTATCGGGCGCATCTGGGTCAGAGAGATCAGCTCTTCTTCTTAATTTTCAATACCTGTCCGACTTTTATCCTGGACGCGTCGCTGATGCTGTTCAGCTGAAGCACATCAGAGGCGCTGACGTTATCGAACTGTTTTACAATTTCCCAAATAGTATCACCCGACCGGACTGTGTAGGTAATGAAATCCCCTTCAGGCGCCATCTGAATAAAGCTCATCGCCGGACCCGACGGTGCAGTTTTTCCGACCATAGCCTGCTTCTGCGCGAAGGTCATGTTGGTAACCCGCGAATAGTAATCGGCCTTTGAAGGATCGACATAGATGGCGAGCTTCTGACCCACCCTTATTGTATTCCTGTATATATTGTTCCAGTACCTCAGGTCGGACAGACCAACGCGGTACCACTCAGAAATAAAGCCCAGGTTATCTCCGTCCCTGACCGTGTAAATCAGCTTTGTTTTTCCCTTAACATCAGGAGGCGCATAGGTTGAACGCGTAGGATCGGCTGTCTGGTTAATCCTGCTCAGATAGATATCGGGTTTGTAGTTCCTGATAGTATCGTTAAGATCGATAAAATCGCCAAGGTGGTTCATCGGGAGTGTCAGTGAGAATGGTTTTGACGAACCCGGTACCAGTCCTGTCCTGTACTGGGGATTGAGGGCTTTCAGTTCTCCCATTGGAATGTGCATCACTTCGGATATCTGGTTCAGGTGGATATCGGTGGTTACCATTATGGTATCGGTGGCAACAGGGATATTGAGAGGCAGAGGCTTGATTCTGTGTTCGGTATAATAATTCAATGCATATGCAGCGGCCACATACTGGGGGATATAACCCCTTGTCTCACGGGGAAGCCTGTAATAGATAGCCCAGTAATCCTTCTTGTTGTCTGAGCGCCTGATAGCCTTGTTTACATTGCCCGGACCGCAGTTATAGGCCGCTATCACAAGAATCCAGTCATTGTAGATCTTGTAGAGGTCCTTAAGGTATTTTGCCGCCGCGTGTGTGGCTTTTATCGGGTCTCTTCGTTCGTCAACCAGCGAATTGATGGTAAGTCCGTAACTTCTTCCGGTGCTGTACATGAACTGCCAGAGGCCCGTGGCGCCGGCACGCGATACTGCATTCGGATTAAGGGCCGATTCTATCACGGCCATGTATTTCAGCTCGGCAGGCAGACCATATGAATCAAATATATCTTCTATCCTGGGAAAGTAGTAGTCAGACAAGCCGAGAACTGCACTGAACTGTTTTCTTTGTCTAATGGTGTAGACGTGGATATGGTTCCGTATGATGCTGTTATAGGGAAGTTTTATCAGTGAATATATTTTGCTTATCCTTGCCTTGTAGATGGTATCGGGATATTCTATTCCTGCCGAATCGCCCATGAAATCATCAGGATGGCCTTCCAATGCCAATTTTACATACCAGCTGTTAACAAGGCTGTCGAGGTCGGCTGATATTTTTTCGGCATATATCTCTGAATTGAGGATAATGGTGTCATTTACTGACCAGGCGTTTGTGAACAGCAGAGCCAGGAGGAGGCCTGCAAGTGATTTCTTTATATTTATCATTCTTCCGGTCATTAAGTTTAAAAATTATAAGTAAGACTGACATTAACACCGGCCCCTGCAACACCCGGCACAGGCATCCGCAGGGGAGCAACCTGAAGGTCGAGCTGATCGGTGACATCAAAATCAGCAAGACTGGCATCAACGTTTGCGTCGAGCACTGTAATCAGATACCATGCAGCTATGCCGATATAACTGAGATCGCGGTACTGCTTGTAGTAATCGACGGCTCTGAGCAGGTTATCCTCGACCCACGATTTGGTTGAAGGGTTATACGTTTCAGGATGAAGGACAGGATCGTAATCAGCCGGATCGGAGCCCTTGATAAGTCCGATATAGCTGTCGGTTTCCGGGATTTTATCTGTGAAATCCTGATAAGCCTTCATCATCTCATTGTATTTGCCTGAATTAAATCCAACACTATAGGCAATGCCTCCGAAACCCGCGTATACAAATGGAATCTTCCAGTATTTCCTGTTGTAAACCTGGCCGAAGCCGGGGAATGCCACTGCAAGCATTGTGGCTTTCATCGGCTCTGGTCTGAAGATATTTTTAGCCGGCCTGGAAACAACAATTGAGTCCTGTGCCGGTAAAACAGCCGGAACACAAAAAAATAACGCGATGAGAATAATTTTTATTTCCTTAATTGTTCTCAAAACCAGCAGAATCCGGATTTTTTCCCGCGGCGGGCGGGACCGGAGCGACAAATATAATTATTTTCAGTAGTTAAGCCGGTCAAAGAGCCCCAAAATGCGCTCCATCTCTTCCGGATTCTCGAAGGGGATCACTATCTTTCCCTTGCCCTGTTCATTTATCCTGAAATTTATCTTTGTTGAGAAAATCCGGTTCAGATGTTCGGAAAGCTGTTTGAAATCCTCATTGAGTTTCTTTTTCCTTTCCGTTTTGACCGTATCTTTTATCGTTTTTGACTGAAGTGATCTGACGAGTTCCTCTACCTGTCTCACTGAAAGCTCACCGTCGATAATGCGGTAATAGACATCCATCTGGGTTTTGGGATTCTCTATATTGACCAGCGTTCGGGCATGGCCCATCATGATGCTCTTGTTACGGATTCCGAGCTGTATCTCGGCCGGCAGGCGCAGAAGGCGCAGGTAGTTGGAAATTGTTGAACGCTGCTTCCCTACCCTGTCGCTAAGCTGTTCCTGTGTCACCCTGCACTCTTCGATAAGCCTCTGGAAGCTGATTGCCACTTCCATTGCATCGAGATCCTCACGCTGGATGTTTTCCACCAGTGCAAGCTCAAGCATTGCCTGGTCATCAGCTGTCCTGATATATGCAGGTACATGTGTCAGCCCGGCCAGGCGCGCCGCCCTGAGGCGCCTCTCGCCGGCTATCAGCTGGTAGCGTCCGCCCGCTGTCTCCCTTACGGTGAGTGGCTGAACAATACCAAGCTTTTTAATTGATGCAGCAAGCTCTTCAAGCGACTGCTCATCAAAATGACTCCTTGGCTGAAAAGGATTACCGTCTATCGAATCGACTGCTATATCCATGTTGGGTTCTACTTTTCTCTCAAGTACCTCTTTCTCAACACCATCAATCAACGCTCCAAGCCCTCTTCCTAATGCATTCTTTTTTGTCATGGTCATTTCGGTTAACGTTTTATTTCCCGTCGGGATCATGCTTTTCGATAAGCTCCTTGGCCAGATTCAGGTAGTTGACGGTTCCTCTCGAATCGGCGTCATACAGTATTGCCGGCTGCCCGAAGCTGGGAGCCTCTGAAAGCTTGACATTCCTTTGTATGATAGTCTTGAAGACCATCTGCTGGAAATGTTTATTCACCTCTTCGGCAACCTGGTTCGAAAGCCTGAGCCTCGAATCATACATCGTCAGCAGAAAACCCTCTATCTCGAGGTCGGGGTTAAGGTTGCCCTGTATTATTTTTATCGTGTTTAAAAGCTTACCCAAACCCTCAAGCGCAAAATACTCGCACTGCACCGGGATGATCACCGAGTTTGCAGCTGTGAGGGCGTTAACGGTGAGAAGACCCAGCGACGGGGAACAATCGATGATCACATAATCATAATTCCCGGAAATCTTCGATAGAATACCCTTGAGTATCTTTTCCCTTTCGGGCCTGTCGAGCATTTCTATCTCAGCTCCGACAAGATCGATGTTGGAAGGCATCACCGACAGGTTCTCAACATTTGTCACCATTACGGTATCATTGGGTTCCTTTCCGTCAACCAGACAGTCGTAGACAGTTGACTTCAGCTGACGGGCGTCAATGCCTATCCCCGAGGTGGCATTTGCCTGAGGGTCAGCATCAATGATAATTACTTTCTTTTCAAGGGCAGCCAGACTGGCCGCCAGGTTTATTGCTGTCGTCGTCTTGCCTACCCCACCCTTCTGATTCGCAATAGCTATGATCCGTCCCATTTATTTCCAGATTGAAATTCCTTATTCATTTCGAGCTTCAAATTTACTACTTATGAATTTTTAGCTTTGGAGAGCCAATAATGTAATTGTAAACATTTTATTTGTCCTTATCAACATTTTATTAACAGTGTCTTTTCTTAAGAAGCCTTAATGTGCTCACCTGTTGCGATTCACTGCAATTTTGTAATTTTAGTCTCTCTGAAAAGCTATTATTCTTCATTTATTCACATATTTGCCCAAAAGAATCCCGATGGAAAAACCCGGAACCTTTCCCGAATGGTGCGCTATCTTTAATCCGAACGCGGGCAACTGCAAAGGATCGAAGGATCGTGACAGGATTTCAGACGTACTCGGCAGGAACGGCATAAGGTTCACCTCACTTACTACAACAGGGAGAGGTCAGGCAAAGGAATTCACCAGGGAAATTCTTGCCAAAGGTTACAGGAAGATAATTTCAATCGGCGGCGACGGCACACTGCATGAGATTATCAACGGTGTCTTCACTCAGGATCATTGTCTGCCGAAAGAAGTTACAATCGGACTGGTACCTGTCGGAACCGGAAACGACTGGGGACGGATGTTCGGGATACCGCTGGTTTATGAAGGGGCAGCCGGAGTGATAAGAGAAGGGAAAAAGCTTATTCAATGATCTCTATCTCATAAAGGCCGGGCCATCTCTTGCCGGTTACAAATATCCTTCCGCCATTCTGGTCCCATGCAATTCCGTTAAGGACATCTGCATTAACCTCGCGTCTTTTTGCTTCGGGGTAAAGCCGTGTGAGATCTACGTAAGAATTTACCTTGCCGGTAAGTGGATCTATCCTTGCAATGAGATCTGTCATCCAGATATTGGCCCATATCTCACCGTTTATGTATTCAAGCTCGTTTAGCTGGTCAACCTTCTTTTCATTGTCATAAACCTCGAGCCTCGAAACGGCATCGAACATTTGAGGCTCATGAAAATACAGGATATTGGAGCCGTCGCTTCTTACGATCCTGTCGCCGATTGTGGTAAGACCCCATCCCTCGCCCTGATAATATATTTTATTGATCTGTTTGAAGTCGGATCTGTTGTAAACGAAGCCCACCTTGTTCTGCCATGTCACCTGGAATATCCTGTCGTTGTAAAGGGTTATCCCCTCACCGAAAAGAGAAGGATCGAGGATATGCTGCCTTATCACCCTTCCGGTTTCAAGCTCCACTGTCCGGAGTGTCGATCCCGTCTCCTGCCCTGTGCCTTCGTAAAGAACGCCGTCGTGAAAGAACAGTCCCTGGGTGAAAGCGCCGGGATCATGCGGATAGGTATTGATAATCCTGAAGCCAAGCTTTTTTGGTGTTAAATCAGAGTAAATTAAAACAAACCGGGTTACCGATTGAGTCTTGCCGGATGTATAGGCCACAGCCTTGACAGGTTTTCTGCCTGTCATCCCGGTATAATCACCTGAGACGGTGCATTCCCATGGAGCCGAAATCAGGATGGCAACCTGTTTCCCATCGAAGGTTACCCTCACCGAGTCAAGTGTTCCTGCATCTGCCACAGGTTCAAGCGATATCTTAACCCTGGCATTAAGCCTGTACTCCTCATTCTCAACCGGAGACTCCATCTTTATCAGGCTTGCCGGCAGACCGGGGCTGGCTTTCCCCGCTGATTCAGTTGAGGTTTTTACGGCATTTCCTGCCCTGTTGGAGCATGAACCGGCAATGAGAGCCATCACGATAAAAATGACCGCAATGATTGATTTTAAGTTATCAGCCTTCATTCTGTCTGTCTCTCCTTCCAAACAAACGCCGCAGACTGTTCCTCCTTGCATTCGCGATCTGACGTTCCATTTCCTGCTGGTGCAGATCGAAAGGGACAAGCATCTGCCATATCTCGCTCCAGCCGGGGAACCCGCCCACGTTCTTGTCATCAATAAAAACATCAGCGTCTATCTTCCTGCTGATGGATTCGTCATATACTTCCTCGGGATAGTTCCTGTTTATGGCGTAGAACTCTATCCCGTTCTTCCTGCAGAACTCGACTGCCTGCTCAAGTTCAGGCCCTGCCCTGAAAGTCCACAGGATCAACCTTGCACCCAGCTTCTCAAATTCCTTGAGTGTCTGAAATGCAAACAGCTTCTCCTTGCCGATACCCGGATATTCATGCTCCACAATGGTACCATCAAAATCCACTGCAATCCTAATATTCTTTAAACTGATCATCAAGACAGTAATAATTCATGCAAATCTAATAATTTCTCTCAATCATGTAAAATTTATCCTAATTTTGCTGGCCATCATCCCGTTGGCGTGATTCTACAGACATGAAGCACATTCCGAATTTCATCACCTGTCTCAACCTGGCAGCAGGATTCACTGCAGTTATTTTTGCATCCAGGGGCATGTTTACAACTGCATCGTGGCTGATCGTTGCGGCCATGGTATTTGATTTTTTCGACGGATTTGCCGCACGCCTGCTCCATGCCTACTCCGAAACCGGTAAAGAGCTCGACAGTCTTGCCGATGTAGTCAGTTTCGGTGTAGCTCCGGCGCTGATCATACATAAAATGATAGAAGCCGGTGTCAGCCAGGCACAGGGGGCCTCCCCTTTCATGACAGAAATCCTGCCCTTTGTCCCACTGCTGATGCCCGTTCTTGCCGGACTAAGGCTGGCAATATTCAATGTCGACACCACACAGTCAACGGTTTTCAAAGGATTGCCGACGCCCGCAAATGCCATTGCAGCAATCTCAGTCGTTCTGGCTGCTGCATACTCGCATTCACCCCTTATCAGTTCGTTTACCGGATCGCCCGTTGCACTTGCGGTGTACACTATAATATTATCAATACTGATGGTAACCCGGATTCCGCTCTTGTCGAACAAATTCAATGGATTCCGTTTCAGCGGCAATGAATGGAGGTTCATAATGGCAGGAGTTACTGTGGCAATGCTCCTGATCTTCGGCATTGCCTCTGCTCCCCTTATAATCCCTGTTTATATACTGATATCTGTTGCAGCCCTGTACCTTCCATTTCAATCACGGTAACAGGTACGGAAGCAGACCGGCAAAAGAAATCTTCAGCACAACCTCCCGTTGAATCATGCCTGACCGGCTCAGTTCAACTCTTTTTCCGGAGGATGTTTCTTCTCATAATATTTCAGACCGGCCTTTACGGCGAACCAGCTCACTATGATGAAAGCGGGCCAGATCAGGTAGTTCAATATTGCGGATAGATACATACTACAGTTTTTTGATTGTCAGATTAATGTTGCTGGTTGCTGGGGTACGCGGTACGCGGTACGCGGTACGCGGCTTCTCACAACTTCATGCCTGCCCTGTGCCCTGAGCCCTCCACCTTCGCTAAAGCTTCGGTGGACAAAGTGTGCTCTGCGCCCTGGGCCTAATATACATGACCCCCCTCCTGTAATTCCTCGCCTGTGATTCTTTTTCTGTTGATTGCTTTCCATGCGTACCATATATATGCAAACACGAAAGGAACAATAAACGACACATACATCATTGTTTTCAATGTGAAGAAGCTTGATGAGGCCTTGTCGATTGTAAGTGAGCTTCCGGGATGGGTAACCGACGGGTAGAATGCCGTACCGTTGAAGCCTGCAATGAAAAAGAGCGCCATGACTGCCAGAATTGTTCCGGCACCCGTATACCAGATTGCCGAACGGCTTCCCCTGAACAAAGCTGTTCCAATTCCGTACAGGACACTGATTACGCCTGCAAGGAAAATTATCAGGACAAGCGGCATCTGAAGCAGATTATGAAGGTATTTAAACCTTTCCATAGCCACTGAACCGGTAGCCCGGTCGTAGGCAAATCCTTCGGAAACAAGCAGAACAATTACAAAGAACAGGAAGAAAACCAGGAATGAGATGCTATTCTCTCCAAGTTTTTTCCGGGATCTTTCAACGAGTTCATTGTCGTCGACTGTGTTTATAATATAAAGCAACCCGTTTGTCCGGGCCAGAAACAGAACTGCCAGTCCGAGCGCCAGGTTCCTGGCATTCAGAAGGGCTTCAAGTCCGTGCCAGGGGGTTCCCCATTTAACCTGGTTAACCTCGTTAAGGCTGAACTGTGAACCCGTAAAGAAGGTTGCCACAGCGACTCCGATAAGGAAGGGGCCGAGTGAACCATTGAGGAAAAGAAAAGTGTCGAATGTACGCTGGCCAAGGACGTTGGCGGGTTTCGAACGGTATTCGTAGGCTATTGCCTGGATGATAAAGCTGAACAGGATTGAGATCCACACCCAGTAGGCACCGCCGAAGCTTGCTGAATAAAAGAGGGGGAATGATGCAAAGAAGGCGCCGCCGAAGGTTACGAGAGTGGTAAAGGTGAACTCCCATTTCCTTCCCATGGCATTTACCAGCATCGCTTTCTGAAGTTCATTCTTCGGAAGCGAAAAGATCATCGACTGTCCGCCCTGGACAAACATGAGGAATACCAGAAGGCTTGCAAGCAATGAGATTATGATCCACCAGTAAGACTGCAGGAACATATGTGATATCATTATATTCATGTCTTTGTCCTCCTAATGTTTTGGCCCGAGTTTTATCTGCCTGATCATAATGGATACTTCGGCTATAAGCAGGACTGTAAACAGAACCGCGAAAAGTATGAAGGTTGTGATTACCGATCCGGTGCTGACCTGGGTAACAGCCGTTGTTACAGGCATAAGATCCTGGATAATCCATGGCTGGCGGCCCATTTCGGCAAGCACCCAGCCCAGTTCTCCTGCAACATAGGGAAGCAGTATTGAAAAGAGCGCCAACCACAGGAACCACTTGTTCTTCTGGAGGGTCCCGCGGAACAGGAATACAAGGGTAAGGAAGAATATCAGGATAAACAGAAATCCGAGCATCACCATCACGTGGAAAGTGTAGAAGGCCACCTTCACTCCCGGAATAACATCTTCGGGCTTATTAAGTGATGCGTAGCCGAAATACCTGAAATATTCCTCGTTGAATTTCTTATCGCTGAAAAGTGCGGCAATACTTTCGGCTTTCCGGGTATCGTTGCTCTTTCTTGCCTCCTTGTATTCAATCAGAAGGTCCCTTGCCTTTTTCCCCCGCTCCATCTTTTCCGAAACAGGAAGCAGTCCCCTGGCGGCATTCCCGTTTACAAGATCATAGATCCCGGGAACGAAGGCCTCAGTGCTTCCTCCGGTCATCACCGAAAGTAATCCGGGAATCTCGATCCTGAACACAAAATCGTTGACAGCCTTCTCTCCTATCGTCTTGTCTGATTCCTTAAGGATGCCCACTGCTACAAGTCCTGCCTTCTCCGTTCCCTCATAAAGGGCTTCAAAGGCAGCAAATTTAACTGGTTGCGCTAAGGCCAGAGTCCTTGCCGAAGTATCCCCGGTATAAACCACAAGAAGTGAGGAGAGCAGGCCGAAGATCCCGGCAACCAGCATGCTTCTTTTTGCAAGCAGGGCCTCGCGGTTGCTGATAAGGTAATATGCGCTTATCCCCACCACGAACATAGAGCCGAGCAGGAACCCGGAAGAGATTGTATGAAGGAACTTGGCGACAGCCACCTCGTTGAAGAGCACCTCCCAGAAACTGACCATTTCATTTCTTGCTGTTTCCGGATTGAACACCATACCAACGGGATTCTGCATCCAGGCATTGGCAACCAGGATCCACAAGGCCGACAGGTTGGCACCGAAGGCCACAAGCCAGGTGGACACCAGGTGGGCTTTTTTGCTGACCTTGTCCCATCCGAAAAACATAACCGCGACAAAAGTTGATTCGAGGAAGAAAGCCAGGATTCCTTCTATTGCCAGGGGAGCTCCAAAAATGTCTCCCACGAACCAGGAATAGTTTGACCAGTTGGTGCCGAACTCAAACTCCAGGATCAACCCGGTTGCCACACCGATTGCAAAATTGATCCCGAAAAGAGTCATCCAGAATTTCGTCATTCGTTTCCATTCCTCATTGCCGGTCCTGACATAGATCGTTTCCATTATTGCAATAATGAACGACAGGCCGAGTGTCAGGGGAACAAAAAGCCAGTGGTATATGGCTGTCAGGGCAAACTGAGCCCTCGACCAATCCACCAGGGATACGTCTAAACTTTCAAACATAGGCTAATTTGGTTTTATTAATTGTTCCAGTACATGTTCGCTCCGCTGCTCATCCGTACGGTAATTCCTTTTCAGGAAATCGGGAAAGAAGAATAACTTCAGGATGATGAAAATGACAAACAACTTGATCAGCAGGATCAGCCATATCCGTTTACCCCACCACGACATGCTGGTGAAGCCCTCATAGTAGAACCTGAATATCCTGTTAAGCAATGACACAAATGACTTCATTGTTCCTGTTCCTGGTTATCCAGATCCGGCCCGGGTTTTCTCCTTCTTTTTCTCTTGATTCCTATACCCTGTGCTCCCGGCACCATGGATTCCTCACCGTACTTATCCTCGTCCGACAGGCTGGAGGTTATTTTCTGGATAGCCTTGAATCCATAGAAGAACTCCCGGGCAAACACCCTGATTACGGTATAAGCCGGTATTCCGAGAAGCATTCCCGGGATTCCTGCAGCAAACCCCGCTGCCAGGACCACAATAAAAATTTCAAGGGGGTGTGCCCTCACGCTGTTTGAAAAGATGACAGGCTGGAAAACAATATTGTCAATCAGCTGAGTCACGGCTACCACCAACGCCATGTACATCACCAGAGGCACGACCACTGTTGAAAAGCCGAGGTTGATGTGGGTGGCGATCCCCATGATCATAACGATGAAAAAGCCGAGCCACGGACCGACATAAGGTATTATGTTCAGGGTGCCTACAATAAGTCCCATCACCAGAGCCTGCTGAAAATCTATCCCGGCTATTGTCATGCCGATGGTTATCAGTATCATGATGCAGGTGCTCTGGATCACTATTCCGATAAGATACCTGGTAAGAAGATGCTTAATTGAATTGAGGGCCCTGGTCACATTGTCGACATATTTGTCGGGTATCCACATCAGTATCGACTCATAGAAGAGGTGCTGGTCTTTTAGAAAGAAGAAAGTGATAAAGGATATTGAAAATGCAGCAACGGCAACATTTCCCAGGATGCCCACCATGGAACCCATGAAATTCTGAATCACCTCGATATTAAGAACACCTTCGATCTTTGAGGCGATGTAGTCGGTAACCGAAAGCTTGCCGGAAATATTGGGATTAAGTGCAGTGACCATCTCTTCAATTTTCTTTACCGGGCCCTCAATCAGCTCCACTATCTTTGAGCCGTCGATGGTGGAGAGGTAGTTTATCTGCCTGGTTAAAAGCGGGATGAAGATATAAAGGAACAGAGCTATCAGACCCCAGATTACGAAAAGTGTCAACAGTGCGCTCAATATCCTCGGGAAATTCCATTTCCCGATCCTGATACGGCTAAGCATGTCAACGAGGGGCCTGCCCATCACGGAAAGGACCCCGGAAACCAGGACGTAAACAACGATGCTCCTGAAATACCATAACAGGAACATAAAGACAATAACGCCCAGAATGATCAGGATAGTCCTGATTGAGGTTTTCATCAAAGGGTCTTTTCTATATATATACAAACCTAATCAGAAAAATCGTAATTGCCCAAATTTTTGTCGCTCAAACAGTAGGGTATTTTCAACGCCGGCTGATGAGAAAATCCCCATGATCAGACGTCTGACCATGGAAGTCTCCGGATTGAGATTTGGTCACAACTCCCTGTTAATCAAAAATAACGATAAATTTTTTACCCAAAACGATAAGCAGGTTATTGTTAATCGATAAGTTTTTTACCCAAAACGATATGGTTTCTGAGACGGAAGACAGAAGACAGAAAGAAGAAGGGGAGAGCCACCTTCGCCAAGGCTACGGTGGCCAAAGGAAGGGGAGAAGTTTAGACACCCTGAACCCTCCACCTTCGCCAAGGCTACGGTGGACACGGTGCGCCCTGAGCCCCGCGCCCTAAGCCCTGTTTATCCTTACTCTTCTCTGACAGATTCCTCTGCTACCCTCCGGGCGAATTTTTTACCGAAGTTGATCAGAATTTCCTTTTTATCGCCATCCGGAGCGAATTTGAAACCGGATGTTTCATCAAAGGTTTTGAGCTTGAGGTTTCTTAAGTTGTCGAGAATGATTTTAGGTGCCTCGCCGCTCCAGCCGTATGAACCGAATGCACCGGCAACCTTACCCCTGTCGCGCAAAGGATTGATAAGCGCAAAAAGCGTGTACACCGGGAGCAGCGTGTTCTGGTTTATTGTAGGCGACCCGACGAGGATGGCATCGGCCGATGCAAGTTTCAGATCGAGTTCAGCCGGCGCGATGTTTTCTATATCAGTCACATCGGTTATGTAACCGCTTTCCGACCGTATCCCTTCTGCCACATATTCAGCAGCCCTTCCGGTAAAACTGTAAGCCGACACATAGGCGATAAGCACTCTTTTTACTTCGCCGCCTGCAGTAAGCTTAAGATACTCATCCGACAGTTTTTCGGTCAGCGCAATTATTTCGCCTATTGTATCGCGGTGAACAGGTCCGTGTCCCGGGCATATTACATTTATCTCAAGAGGCTTTATCCTTTCTATTGCCCTGACCATAAACCTGCTGAAAGGTTTCAGTATAACATCAAAATAGTATCTGAATGCACTCAGGTAATCGGGGGTCAGCTCGCTGAAGATGTTCTCTGTACAGTAATGTGCTCCGAACGAATCGCAGGTAAAGAGGACCTTATCCTCTACCAGGTAAGTATAGATTGAATCGGGCCAGTGAAGATTGGGGGCTGATATGAATCTGAGGGTCTTGTTCCCGAGATCAAGGGTATCGCCGTCCTTCACCACCATCGACCGGAAAGGCTTGTTGACAATATCCCCCAGGTATCTGATGGCGTTTCCGCTTCCCACCACCGTAGCTTCGGGTGCCAGCTCCAGAAGACGGCCAAGGCTCCCTGAATGGTCGGGTTCGGTATGATCGAGAATAACGTATTCTATTTCCGAAGGATCGCATACAGTCCGAAGCTTCTCAATATAAACATCCCGGAATTTTTCCTTTGCAACTTCCACCACTGTTTTTTTTGTGGCATTGATTAAGAAAGAATTGTAAGTTGTTCCGTATTCGGTTGTCATTACGATATCAAAGGTAAGGATATCATAATCAAGAATTCCAATCCATTTCAAATCGGGGGTAATATCTATAACCCTGTTGTCAGTTCGTTCCATGCCTGCTCATTTCAGATTTTAGCTATAATGCTCTTATTTGCCTTTACCTGTTGAAGGATAGGCACTTCAATCTCAGTTCCGACAGGGAGGAAAACATCCACCCTTGATCCGAACTTTATGAAGCCAAGTTCGCCTCCCTGGGTTACCTTCTGGTCGGGTTTGGCATATGTCACGATACGCCTTGCCACAGCTCCGGCTATCTGGCGAACAAGTATCTCTGTTCCATTCTCGGTTTCAATAACGACACTGCTCCTTTCATTAAGTTCAGAGGATTTGGGGTGCCAGGCAACCAAATATTTTCCGGGATGATAGAAGACAGATTTTACTGATCCCGATACCGGATACCTGTTGCTGTGCATGTTGAAAGGCGACATGAAGATCGAGATCTGCAGGCGCTGGTCTTTAAAATATTCCTTTTCAATGGTCTCCTCGATGACCACCACCTTACCGTCGGCCGGTGCATAGATAAGTCCCGGATCCGGTTGAAGATGCCTTGCGGGAAGGCGGAAGAAAAAGAGCAGGAACACGTAAAGCGACAGAGAGATCAGCATTACCATCCATTTCAGTAGGGTGTCATCGGGCCAGGCGATGCCTGGGATTATGTTCACAGCCAGCAGAATAATAAATCCGACAGCAAGAATTCTATATCCTTCCTTGTGAATAGCCATTCTTCAAAAAATTTCCGCAAAATTAATCAAGACTTGTCAATCAACCAAATAGTGTTATAAACAGATAAACCAGAGGAAACGAAAAGAGAGCGCTGTCAAAGCGGTCGAGCAGACCTCCGTGACCGGGCAGTAGAGAACCCGAATCCTTAACTCCTATGCTTCTCTTGAGCATCGACTCTGCAAGGTCGCCGTAGGTACCGGCAACCGCAATTATAAGGGCAATCACAATCCAGCCGGAGGTGCCTGTTATTCCGAACCATCCTGAAAACAGCCATGCAAAAGCAAAGGCTACCAGCATCCCTCCGAAGAAGCCTTCCCATGATTTTTTTGGAGATATCCTCTCCATAAGCCTGTGTTTCCCGAATGCCATTCCCGTAAGATAGGCTCCTGTGTCATAAGCCCACAACATAAGCAGAAATCCAATAACCAGTCCGGGGGAAAAAACAATATCGGGATGGGGAAGTATCGACCTGAATCCGGTTCTTGAGAACGAGGCAAATGGAAACAACGAAAAAGGTATTCCAACATACACAATTCCGAAAAATGTGTGAGCAAGGGAATCGAAAGGTCTCTCCTGCTTCCTGTAAAGCTCAGTTATCAGGATCGCCAGCGCGGGCAGAATAAGTAAAAGGAGCCACTCAAAGCCGGCAATACCTGCTGCTGCCAGGGTGGAAATAACGTACATGGCCGCTGCAGTAATTATCCCGGCAATGGTCTGGGGATTTACGCCTGTGCTTTTAGCCATCTGGTAATATTCGTACAACGCACCGGAAAGCAGCAAAAGCCCGGTAAGGAAAAATGAGACCGGGTGGAGCCAGAATCCTCCAAGTATGAAAACCACTATCCAAACGGCAGTCAGTGTCCTCGTGAAAAAATTTCCCAATTCTGCTGTATTTTGATCTTATTGCTTATACACCTTACCTTACCGGCAGGCTATTGTGAAGTAGTGTTCTCTTCCTCCGGCTGATCAGGAGTGGCAGGATCAGGCGTTTCAGGATCGGGCGTGGCAGGTTGAGGCGATTGCAATTCGCCAGCGTTCTCCCCGGCAGTCTGGATTTTGTTGCCGGCTGCTTTTTCCCTTTCTTCCCTTGCCATATCTGCCTTGCTCCGGCCGAAGATCTTTTCAAGGTCCTCACTGAATATTACCTCTTTTTCAAGAAGCAGTTCAGCCAGTTTTGTCAATCCCTCCCTGTTGTTCCTCAGCACCTCTGTTGCCCGTTCGAACGATTCGTCGATTATCTGTTTAACCTCACGGTCGATCAGTTCCGCTGTTTTTTCACTGTATGGTTTTGTAAAGCCATAATCGGACTGCCCCGATGAATCGTAAAAGCTTATATTTCCGATCTTGTCGCTCATCCCGAAGTAGGAGACCATCGCATAGGCCTGTTTTGTAACCTTTTCGAGGTCGTTCACGGCCCCCGTCGATATTTTGTTGAACATCAGCAGTTCGCAGGCTCTTCCTCCAAGGGCGTAGGCCATCTCATCAAGCAGTTGTTCACTGGTTGTAATCTGTCTTTCTTCAGGCAGGTACCAGGCTGCCCCGAGAGCTCTTCCGCGAGGTATGATTGTGACCTTCACAAGCGGACTTGCATGTTCGAGAAGCCAGCTGACCGTGGCATGTCCTGCCTCGTGATAGGCGATGGTTTTCTTTTCACCCATTGAGATGATCTTGCTTTTGCGCTCCAGACCACCCACTATCCTGTCGATGGCATCGAGGAAGTCCTGTCTTTCAACGATGTTTTTATTTTTTCTTGCTGCGATAAGGGCAGCCTCATTGCATACATTCGCAATATCGGCGCCAGAAAATCCCGGTGTCTGCTTAGCCAGGAAAGTGACATCGAATCCCTTTTCGAGCTTAATCGGACGGAGATGAACTTTGAATATAGCCTCCCTTTCAGTGAGTTCAGGAAGCTCCACGTGGATCTGCCTGTCGAACCTTCCGGCTCTGAGAAGCGCCCTGTCGAGAATGTCGGCCCGGTTTGTGGCGGCCAGTATAATAACCCCCATATTTGTCCCGAAGCCATCCATCTC
>DIWB01000028.1:14926-24291 GCA_002428385.1 Bacteroidales bacterium UBA6117 | reverse complement strand
AGCGACCTGTCATCCCTCGCCGGTCGATATCGGAAAACGTGGAGTATCCCCACATTGGAAAACGATCAAAGCGAAATAAAAGTTATCAGTGACCACGAGGCGAGGGATCTCATTCAACCAGCAATGGGCTGGAAAAATTCAGGTCGGGACACCCAATTTTTCATTAAAATTTTACATTAAAGAGTATATATCTGCCAGTTACCATTTTTAACTCGTAAAAACCGCACAAAACAGAAAAAAGAGTTGGTTTACAAATCCGTATTGTCCTGCCGGGGAATAACATCAATACTTGAGGGTCAGAGTTACCCGAAATAACCGGAATAATTGAGTCAGCCGGATAAATCAGCTATACAGGAAAGGAAAACCTGTTTCTTTTTGACCTTTTTTGGTTTTTATTCGTTCCGGATTTCTTTTTTTCAAAATTCAATACCGGATAAGATACCACGGTTCTTTTCCGCCAGCAATAGTTCCTGGTGTTTTTCCCAGGAACTTTTGCCGGCCTTTCCGAAACCAATATAAACGGAATAAATGCTGCAAGGAGCAACAATCCCTTAATTTCTGATTTTTTCAATTGCTTTACCTTTACTTTTATTCTTCACATTTTCATTTGCCAGGTATGAAAGAGTATTGTAAAGGTATCCCCCGGAGGTCAGTATTCCAAGCGAGACAATTTAGTAAAACGGATGTATGAGGGTGATTTTCAATTGTTTTGCCAACAATTAGCAGTTGTCTGTAAACAGTTCAGACTCCTTCATATACTTCCGGGAAAGATTGGTCAAAGTTCCCCGGAAATTTACAGATTATCAGCAGAAAATCCATTTCCGGGACTTTAGTATTCGCATAAACAGCTGAGAATATGCAGAATAAAAAAGTCAGTTCACCAAAACTGCTTAAAACCGCTGTTTTGATAAACTGACTGTTTTAACAGACAGGAATCCCGGCTTACTGTTTCTCGAGTGTCATTTCGACTGTAACCGAGATATCCTCGGGAACATCATCATCGTTCAGATCTTCGCTGATCTCCTCTGCCATTCCCATTACGGCTCTGGCCGATGTCAGAGAGATGATATCCAGGACTATTGTTTCATCCGCATCGGAATCGAGGATAAGCTGCTTGTAATCTGAACTCAGGCTCCAGGTTCCCGTATCCGATTCATCCCCCATAGTAGCTGTGTATGTATTGTCAGCTTTGATCTCAATTGTTCCCGTGAACTGCTGTGCAAGGGCAGCATCAAATGCGGCCATAACAGCCAGTGCCTGCGGTTCGGTCATCCCGAATTCATCCATGTAGTACTGGAGCAGTGACTTTGTCCCTATCTGGGCCTCAAAATCCACATTCTCGACGGTCCAGGTCCCCAGGATATCTTCTTCAGGATTCGAATCCTTTGAACACGACGCAAATACAATTCCGGTAATCAGTACCAGAAAAATCCCCTTAATCCATTTCATTTTCATTTTCGCGTATGTTTAAGTTATAAGTCATAATATAACGTTCGTAACAGGAAGTAAGTTTCTCAAACAGGAAAAAAATTTAAAAGAATATACCCGGAAACCCTAAAAAGAGAATCCCCTGCCATACAATCGGATCTGACGGGCAAAGGAAATTATCCGTCAGTTACGTAGTGCAGTATGAGGCCAAAACTACATTTCCCTTACTTTTTCTATAAGAGACCTCAGCCGTTCTTGCGATACCTTTATCCTGTATTCAACCTGGTTAATGCTTAACACACACTCTGATTGTTTGGTGTTGATCCTCTTGAGATGAGAAGTATTGATTATAGCCGACCGGCTGACCCTTATAAAATCCCTCGACGGAAGCATTCCTTCCACCTTGTGAAGAAGCGATGTCACAACCTGGGTCTTCCCGTCGCTCAGAATGAACTTCGAATAATTACCGTCTGCCTCGACATAGATGATCTCTTCCGGCTCAATAAGCACTATCCCCGAAATGCTCCTGAAAAATAACTTCCTGTATGAGTTGAGAAGAAGTGATGTGTCCTGAACCTTGCCGGATTCCCTGTTGTCCAGGCACCTCATAAGGGTATCCTTAAGCCTCTATGGCTCTATGGGCTTAAGAAGATAGTCGAAGGCGGCATATTCAAAAGCCTATATCGCATAATCATCATATGCCGTCGTGAAAACAATATGCGGATGAACCGATTTGATCCTGTTGAGATCATCAAGTATCTCAAAGCCGTTCATCCCGGGCATCTTGATGTCGAGAAACACAATATCAGGATTAAGAGATATTATGAGTCTGACAGCCTCCAACGGTTCGCGGGTCGACCCGGTAACTTCCACCAGACCTGTACTTAACAGCAGGCTGCTCAGAAGACTTAGTGATTCGGGCTCATCCTCCACGATCACAGCCTCAGGTATATTCCTTGTTCCAATTTTGCCCATTGTCTTTCTGTTTTAATTCAATCTCCATTCCCGATATTTCCGGCCAACACGCCGGCAGACTCTGACTACTCAGTGCTTCTTTATTTCTCCTTTGCTTCCTTACCTTCAGGAACATCAAACCTGTAGATGTCGGGTACGATAATCCTGATTTCGGTCCCGGCCGCATTGCCCGATGCATCGAAAAGATCATGTATCTCAAACCCGGCCTTCTCCCTGTTGAACCTGTTCATGAATTCAAAAATGCGTTCAATTGTTCTGATTCCCTGACCAAATCCCTTTATTCCCGAAGCTGCAGCAGCTTCCCTTCCCACGCCGTTATCCGAAACGACTATCAGCAGGGCATCATTCAGACGACCCACCCTTACTACTATGTTTCCTCCTTCCTTTCTGTTTTCAATGCCATGCTTGACTGAGTTCTCAACGAAAGTCTGGATTGTCATCTTCGGCAACATACGCTGCATATCAGTACCTTCACCGATGTCGACAAAATATGTAAATCTCTCCCTGAATCTCAGTTTCTGGAGTTCACAGTAGCGTCTTACAAAATCAATTTCATCAGAAAGGGTCCTTATCATTATCGAACCATCCCCAATGGCCGATCGCAGCAGGCCCGAAAGGGCAACAATATAGTCATATGCCGATTCTGCGCTTCCCTTCATAATAACTGAACCCACCGACGAAATGACGAAATATACTGTCCCGTCGGATGCAGTGATACTCCCCTTGAAAAAGCTGAAGTCACCCGGAAAAACCTTTCTGTGATCATTCCTGGGAATAAGCTTCTTCCCGTCGTATTCAATTAACTCCCCGGTAAGTGAACCGAACCAGATATGCCCGTGCCTGTCGCGCGCTATTGCCCAGGTGTTTTTTGGTAACCCGTCATCTTCCGTCAGGAAGGAAAAGGCAGTCGAAAGCAGCCGGTGAAGGTTCACCTCCGATCCCAGCCACAGATTCGATTCGCTGTCAATGAGATAAGATGATAATAAAGGATGATCAATCTCCGTGACCTCCCTGCCGTCAAAATAAACCACAAATTCCCGACCGAATCGAGAATTACAAAGTCTCCTGAATTCCTGTCAGGAAGAAAGGTGACAACGTTCAAATGAGAAAAGCCGTCATATTTATCCGAATAATCAGTGTAAACTCCTGACCTGAATGATATCATTCTGTTGCGTCCCGATGCCAGGTTTTTGAGGATGAGTGCAATGGAATCACCCAAACTGCAGGCATAGACAAAGTTTTCGGAGAATGATCTCTCCGGATAAGGAAAAAAACGGAACCCATAGCCGGTGTATTCCGATAAACCCTCCAGGGTCAACGCCCATACCGTTCCCTGATGATCTTCAAGGATCCGGTTTACCAGGTTGGAAGGCAATCCGTCCTTCCTGAAGTAATTCGTGAATTCCAGACCATCGAACCTTGATATTCCGTTGCGGGTGAGTATCCAGATGAATCCCCTGCTGTCCTAAAGAAAGACCACAGCACCATTATCAGCACTGCTCCTGAAAGTGAATACCTGCCCCTGTCCGATACCATACCCGGTTTGCTTGTTATGCTAAAGATACTGAAAGTAATTTCAGGTCGGTAAAAAAACCGGACGCGGGCAACTTTTGCATTTCTTGCTAGAACAAGATGGCCGTGTATTTTACAAAAAGAACTATTACACAGGCAAGCAGGGCTATCCCGATTGCAATCGAAATCCAGAAAGCTACCGTATTTCTCTTCGGGTATTCGTTGAAAATGTGCTGCGGCATAACGCGGTGTGCTTTTATTCAATTATTTAAGACAAAGTTAGTTCAACCTGACACCAAAATCAAACTTTACAGTGTTATTTTGGCCAACACACCGTCCGGGATGGTAAACAAATTATTAATGGTGATCAGGGCCCTGATGCCCGGTTGGCAGTTGGCAGTTAAGAACGGTATTCGGTATTCGGTATTCGGTATTCAGTATTCGGTATTCAGTAAGTCAATGCCTGAAACCCTGAAACTTGCAACCAGTAACCAGCAACCAGCAACATTAAGCCGCCTTTACGCCTTTATGCCTTAACGCCCTTCTTCCTTAACATCATACACAAACAATCTGTCGTCGTGCCTTATGTAAAGCCTGCCGCCGCAAACTACAGGATGAGCCCAGCACATTCACAAATACGTGCCCGCCGCCCACCTCTACATCCGTAATAACCCACAGAACTGGCCCCGATCACCTGACGGTAACCACCGAAATCACGAACCACTTAATTTTAAAATTTATTGCCCCTTACCGGCATGGTTGGGTATGATACACAGGAATTCAAAATCCTCATTGAACGGATTCCTGAACTGATGCATTACATCCGGACTGACAAATACGCTTTGACCCTCTGAAACCTCAAACTCGTTCCCGTTCTCATCGACGGCAATCCCCCTGTTGGCCTCAATTTTCACAACATGCTCGTAGTTATGCTTGTGATACGGAGTGTTCCCTCCCGGAGCAATGGTGAAATGCCTCATAATAATATTGTCTGATCCGTCAGCCGGACCAATGAGTATCTTCATCCTGACATCCCTGGCTCCTTCTGTGGTAACCACTGCGGCAGTTATCTCATTGTTGTTGTTAATCTTCATGGCGTTTGCTTTTAATGATGCAAAGTTAAAAAAAGATGTTTATCCCCTGATGCCGGTAAGAATTAACCAAAGCAACAAAAAAGCCGGAAAAAAGAGTTTTCTCTTCTCCGGCTTTGACTGGTAAATAATTAAGATGTCTTAAAGGTGATACGGCCTTCTGTATTCGTAATGCATAAGCCTGTGGCTGCATGCTTCCTTGTCGTCTATAAAGGTATAGGTTGCCGGATCCCATTTGACCGGTCTTTTAAGTTCATTGGCGATATTGCCGATGCAGCAGGCGATTGCTGTACTGCAGCCGACCTCGATTGAAGCGATAGGTTTTACACGGGAACGAACTGAATCGATGAAATTCTGCATATGAGGCGAGCTTATCTCGAACTGTAGTCCTTCGCGGGTTGGCGCCGGACGGGCCTGCTGGGCAGGGCGTGCCTGAGCTGCCTGTCCTGCCGGGCGCTGAGCCCTTGGCTGAGGACGGCTTCCTGCAATCTCGGCCGGGATTAGTGAAGGATCGGAGCACCCGATATAACCCCTGGCAACCTCAATCCATCCCTTGGTACCAATGAACTTGATGCCCTGGGCGCCTGGATTATCTTCAAGATATGGCTGTTCTGTCATCACAACTCCCGTTTTGTATTTGAAGGTCATGTATTCCGTACCGTTGTATCCTTTTGGAATAACTTCGCAGGGTGCCGATCCGTCCATTCCTATAGCTGCCTGGGCGATGTCGAACATATGTGCTCCCCAGTCGGCGGTGTAACCGTTCCCCATTTCGAGATACCAGCGCCATGCGCCCCAGAGTGTCTCGTTCTGAACCGGATCGAGAGTGATCTGCGGTGCAAGGTCGGAGTGATAATGGATCTTGTCGTCATTCAGCGGACCGAGCCAGAGGTTCCAGTTCAGGTTGCCGGGGATGGGCATCGAAGGAAGATCAAATGGTTTAGGCGGATCACCAACCTTTGCATAGATCTTTTCAATATGTCCGATGGCGCCTTTCTGAACCAACTCAATAGCTTTCTGGAACTCCTTGCTTGAACGCTGCTGGCTGCCAACCTGAACAACCCTCTTGTTGTCGTTGGCAACCCTTGTCATTACAAGAGCTTCCTGAATGGTGTAGGAAAGGGGCTTCTGAACATACACATCCTTGCCGGCCTGGCAGGCATGAATAGTCATCAGCGCATGCCAGTGATCGGGAGTCACAACCTCCACCACGTCAATGTCCTTACGCTCAAGAAGCTGTTCATACTGTTCATATGTGTCGCACCTGGGAGCAAGGCCTAAGGATTTCTGCCACTCCTCAACTGTCTTCTTGTATCTCTGCTGCTTGATGGTATCAACATCGCAACAGGCAACAACCTGAAGCCCTGGAGCGCCTGCAAAACCACGGAAATCAGAAAGAGCCTGACGGCCAAGCCCTATGGTACCCATAAGTACCCGGTCGCTCGGAGCCACCCTTATACCGTTAATAACATAGCTGGGCAGAATCGTCAGGCCAGTAAGGCCCAGCGCCGATAATCCAAGAAAATCGCGTCGGTTCAAACCTTTGTTTGTAGTCTCTTTCATGTGTAAATAATTTTAATTTAAGGTCGCATGGAACCTGCATGTGTCAAATACTTTCATTACTGTCAGTGATTTTAAACATGAGGGTTTCATTTCAATTAGTGATTATGGGTTAGATTCTTAAAAACCAGGCTAAAAATAACCATTTGTTCTTCTTATAAAACTTCTGTCAGTCCATTTTTTTCACTGTATGCTGTGAAACATATTTTGGCAGACTGAATAACATTGGCTCATGTAAGGTGTTTTGACTATATTAGCAAAAAGGCAAAATCATGATGGCAGGACATTTATACTGGCTGGCAATCGCATCACAGCTGATCGCCGGATGCCCATCAGAGAGTGTTAATACTCCGGGCGTAACAGATAAAACAGGCTACAATCTGACAACACCCGATAAGGTTTATAATCTGCCTCCGTCGCTTCATGAGATAAGTGGAATAACAACCGTGGACGCTTCTTCAGTCGCCTGCATTCAGGATGAACACGGGATGGTTTTCATCTATGACCTGAACAGAAACAGCATAACAAAACAGGTTGCCTTCGGTTCTGACGGCGACTATGAGGGAATTGCCAGGGTGAACAAAGCCCTTTACGTCCTCAGAAGCGATGAGGTTCTGACTGAAATTGTTGATTTCACCTCAGCCAACTCCCCTAAAAATGCTTACGATACAGGCATCCCGGGCAAAGATGCGGAAGGACTGTGCTACGATCCGAAGAACAACAGGCTGCTGATATCCCCGAAAGAGATATCATCCGATAATCCTTCAAACCAGGCTACAAGGCATATCTATGGTTTTAACCTTGCTTCCAAAACCCTCATAAAAGGCACGGTTATGGACTTTGACATAAAGAAGATTGAAGAATTTGCCGTCAGAAACAATATAAAGGTGCCAATGAAAGGAAAAAAAGGAGAGGAAAAAGTACCGGACATCAACATGAAAATCTCGGCAATCGGCATTCACCCGATTACCTATAGGCTGTATGCCATCTCCGGTCCCGAAAGGCTCCTTTTTGTCTTCAATATGAACGGAACAATCGATTCGATGGAGCGGCTCGACAAAGATCTTTTCGCCCAGCCCGAAGGCATAACCTTCATGGAAAACGGTGATATGCTTATCTCAAACGAGGGGGCAAAGGGGATCCCGACAATTGTCAGGTTCAATTACGGGAACTGACTACCGGCAGCGGACATCCCGCAAGGCTCACGTGGTCTTTCAAAAATTCCTGATCGCAGTAATTATAAATATCAACTGATTTTTTTGGTTTGATCTTACTTGCACAATTATCAATTGTTTATCTTTAGTGCACCCAAAACCAAACCTGACATATGAAAAAATTTTTACTTGTTGCTTTTGCTGCTCTGCTGATAGTTGCAGGTTCATGCGAAAGAGAAAGGGAAGCATCTCTGCCGCAGGATGACAGTTCACTGGTTTCATTTTCCGACGGTGATGTCATTCCTGGCCAGTATGTGGTACTCCTGAAAGATGGAACAACATCCATCAAATCAGCAAAGTTGGGTTATGCTGATGCACAGGTTGCAATGCTGGGCGAAATACCCAAAATACTGAAGGCTTCAGATATTGTAGCAAGGGAGCCCATTCATGTCTATGCTTCATCGGTGGAAGGCTTTGCACTTAAATTGTCGCCGGATGAAGCTTCCAGCCTGGCTAAAAATCCCGGTGTTCTTGGTGTATGGCCCGACAGGATGGTTGTTCTGGCAAGACCTGTAAGCCCTCCCGTTACGCAACCTGCTCAGGTTACCCCTCCCGGTATAAACATCGTAGGTGGCGGGACCTCCTATACAGGTACTAAAAAAGTATGGATAATTGACACCGGAATTGATCAAAACCATCCCGACCTGAATGTTGATGGTGCATCAGGAAAAACCTTTGTCCCAAGAACAACCTCAGCCGAGGATGATAATGGTCATGGAACACATTGCGCTGGCATAGTTGCCGCAATAAATAATACTATTGGTGTCGTTGGAGTTGCAGCCGGTGCTGCGGTAGTCCCGGTAAAAGTTCTTGACAAAAGGGGATCCGGGGCTTATTCCACAATAATTGCCGGAGTTAATTATGTCGCTGCTTCTGCAACTGAAGGTGATGCCGTAAATATGAGCCTCGGAGGAGGTGTTTATGAACCAGTCGACCTTGCTGTTGTTGCCATGGGAGAAGCAGGCCTTTTTGTAGCACTCGCCGCAGGGAATGAGAGCGATGATGCAAACAATCATTCACCTGCCCGCACAAACGGCACAAATATTTATACCATTTCCGCTTGCGATAAAAACCTTGTCTGGGCTTACTTTTCCAATTACGGTAATCCTCCGGTTGATTATTGTGCTCCCGGCGTCAGCATTTATTCAACCTACAAGGGCGATGCCTATGCAACAATGAGCGGCACTTCAATGGCAGCACCTCATGCATGCGGAGTACTTCTTGTCACGGGTGGACATCCCAATGACGATGGATACGTAGTAAATGATCCCGACGGTAATCCTGATCCCATAATCCATAATTGATCAGTCTGATAATATTAAAAGCCCTGACTGCAATCATGCAGTCAGGGCTTTTTTGTTTGTTTTATGCGTAAGACACATAAAAAATATACGAGGTCATTATTTCAGGAATTTTCTGCTGTACAAACATGCAGGATACCTTTTACGACACCTGGGGTGTTGACTTCAAATTGCCCAACTGTTCTAAATGATTATCTGCAGTCCCCAAACATGCAGGATACCTTTTACGACACCTGGGGTGTTGACTTTAAAGTGCCCAACTGTTCTCAATTATTTTCTGTCGT
>DIWB01000028.1:0-14910 GCA_002428385.1 Bacteroidales bacterium UBA6117 | reverse complement strand
GGATATATTTAACGACACCTGGGGTGTCGACTTCCAGTAGCCCGGGTCTCACCCCGGGAAAAATGCACCACACAACACGTACAACCCTGGAAGGGTTGACTTCCAATAATTTATTCCTCAGCCAGGCTTTAGCACATTTACATAACATAACCATGAAGTATGAAGGCCACCCCTCCGGGGTCGGATTGGTATTATTGCCCCTATCCCGGGGCGAGACCCGGGCTACTGGAAGTCCAGCCCTCAAGGCTGGATTGAAAATAATGCCACTACACTAAATGGTACCGGGGCTCACTATAGCGATCGGGATGGAAGGCCAGCCTATAATATTTGCACAAAACATGAAATACATCTCCTATCCCTGTCCTTACTGCTTACCCTGACTGCTTGTCAGATGCCATAAGCCGCAGATATTGCACTGGTATGCACGTATCTTTCTTGTGACACGTGTCTCCTCTATTTGCTTTATCATCGCCTGAGCATCCTCAAAGGTGAAATAAGCCTCCTTTCTGCAAACAGGAGCAATGGGTTCAATCTTTTCCTTTTTTGACAGCCTGTACTTCATTTCATTTAATACAGGATTGCTTCACCTGTGATTATACAACTGATCAGTAAAACAAATCATACAAGGTTCACATACACCTATACCACGTCAGGCATGTTGTAAGGCTTCCTTCCGCCGTCAGGACGCGACAGGTAGGAATTGGCCTCTTTGTCGTTGCCGAAATTCTCAGCCTTGCCATCGAAGATCAGTTTACGCCCGGTACGGTATGCAATGTTCCCGAGATGCATCATGGCAGTCGAGATATGCCCTTCCTCTATATCTGCAATCAGATCGCTGCTCCCGCGACTCTTAACACAATCGACGAAGTTCTGGAAATGATAATCGATGCCTGCCTTCAGTATCTCGTCCCACCGTGGATCGGGATCCACATCCTCATTGGTGAGAGTGATTGTAGGTTTATTGGACCTGTCCTGCTGCATGCCCGTGCTGAATGCCGCGGTGCCTGTCTGGCCTCCGGCTGTGGCCGGACCATTGTTGCTCTGGAAAATCAGAACCTGATTGTTGCCGGAAGTATAGGCATAGCCTTTGGTTCCAAGCCACAGGTATCCCCACGGATCGTTAGGTGTGGGAAGACTCCTTACTTCAAGTTCAAGAACAGCGCCGTTGTCATACTCGAAAGTAGCAACCTCGAGGTTCGGAACATCCTGGTCCGAATCATCCTTATAAGCGTAAAATCCTCCGGAGCAGGCAATCTTTGATGGATGCGTGGTCAGGTTCATGGCCTGCCTGATGATATCCATGGCATGTGTTCCGTTATTTCCGAATTCACTCGTGCTGGTATCCCAATACCAGTGCCAGTTGTAAAGGAAATGGTTTTCATTGAAAGGGATCATCGGCGCCGGGCCCCTGTAAAGGTCCCAGTTGACTCCCGCAGGAACTGGTCCGTCAGGCTTTCTGCCTATGCTCGGACGCGAACGGTAAACGGTTCCGCGACCCATGTAGATATCCCCAATCACACCTCCGCGCAACACCTCAATGGCTTTCCGGTTCAGCCTGAAGGCCCTCCTCTGGGTACCTGCCTGGACGATCTTGTTGTACTTGCGGGCAGCCTGTACCATCTTCCGGCCTTCGTCAATTGTGTATGAGATTGGCTTTTCTACATATACATCCTTCCCTGCCTGGCAGGCATTTACTGCCATGAGAGCATGCCAGTAATCGGGAGTGGCAATTGAAATAACATCCAGATCCTTGTTCTCGAGCATCTTGCGGTAATCGGCATAGGTTGCCGGCTTCTCTCCCCCAAGCTTCTCGATATCCTGAATGGCTTTCGGCAGAAGATAATCGACACAGTCGCATATTGCTGCCACCCTTGTCTCCCTGATCTTTGTAAAACTGGCAGTGTGACCGGAGCCCCCGTAGAAGCCGCCCCTGTCGTTAATGCCAATGACACCAACATTGATCCTGTCGCTGGGCTTAGTCTGGGCAAATCCCTTGATGTATGCAGGCGCCATGGCTATTCCGGCTGAGGCCAATACTGTTTTCTTGATAAATGTTCTTCTTTTCTCGGTCTTCATAATTTGAGTGATTATTGGGTTTGGGTCGATTGAAGTCAGTATTCAGCTGATTTTCACTTGAACAGAAGCGGTGCAAAGTTATTCAGATAGATCCTCCAGTTTGTCCAGGTGTGACCTCCGGAATTTACAAAGAAGGTATGCTTCATCCCCAGTCGGGTAAGTGTGGCGTCGAGCGACCTGGCCGACTCGATAAGAAAATCTGAATCGCCGCATGCTATCCAGTAGAGCTTGTAACCTGCCTTTTTCACTCCCCTGAACTCAGCGTCGTACCTTGCCTTGTTCTCATCATTCACACGGATGCCCATGCTGAGAGGGCAGATATACTGGAAAAATCCGGGGTAGAGGTTGGTGCAGGAAATGGTATGTCCGCCGCCCATCGACAGACCGGCTATCGCCCTTGACGAAGGTTTGGCAATCACTTTATAATTCTTTTCAATATAAGGCACGATATCCTTTACAATGCTGTTTACATATGCATTTGCCATACCCGGATTGGCGCGGTCGAAAGGCTTCTCGGGAATAAGCTGGGTACGGGCTGCCTGCTGTCCGGGATTACCGTTGGGCATAACAACCAGCATCGGCTTCGCAAGCTTCTTCTCAATCAGGTTGTCCATGATCTGGCAGGTGCGGCCCATGGTGCTCCATGCATCCTCATCGCCGCCGGCTCCGTGAAGCAGATACAGCACAGGGTATTTGGTCGTACTTGTCTCATAACCATAGGGCGTATAGACAAACATCCGGCGGTTCATTTCAAGTGTCGGGGAATCATACCACACCTGCGAAAGGTTTCCGCGGTTCTTTGCTTCAAAATAATTGGCAGTCACATCGCCGGGCACCAGCAGAACGCTAAGGTAACGCGTACCGTCCTTCTGCATAAGCACATTGTTCGGGTCAGTGGTCGAAAGACCGTCAACAATGAAACTGTAAGTGTATAGTTCGGGCGTCGGGGTCGGAATTGTGGCGGACCACAGACCGGCTTCGTCCTTTTTCATATCAACAGCCGACCTGAAACCGGCCATCCACGATCCGTTAAGCTTAACAGTGTCAGCATAGGGGGCCGATACCCTGAAAGTGATCTCGCCGCCTTTTATCTCAGGGGAAATTACAGGCTGGCGTCCTGCAAAATTTGCCAGCTCCTGGGCGCTTAGACCAGTGAAGGCCAGCAGGCATATTGTTATAATTGTCAATCTCTTCATCATATTTCTTTTTTAGATATTAATTGGTTACTTGTCAGTCATACAGATCCTATTTGAACAGGAGAGGTCCGAAGGTATTCAGGTAGATCCTCCAGTTCGACCAGGTATGGCCGCCTCCGGATACGAAGAAGGTGTGCTCCATGCCATTGCGGGTGAGAGCCTGATCGAGCAGCTTTGCACCTTCAAAGGTGAAATCTTCATTTCCGCAGCCGATCCAGTAAAGCTTGTAGCCTGCCTTCTTTATGCCCTGCAGTTTCGCATCGATGTCGGGCTGATCGGCCCTGATTCCCATGCTGAGCGGGAGGATATAACCAAACGTGCCCGGATATTCATTTGTGACGCTCATTGTATGGCCGCCGCCCATCGACAGCCCGGAGACTGCCCTGGCTTCAGGACTGGCAATAACGCGATAGTTTCTTTCAACATAGGGAATTATATCCTTCACTATGCTGTTTATATAGAGGTTGGCAAATTTCGGATCCCTTCGGTCGTATGTCTCCTCCGGAAGAAGCAGGGTTCTGGCAGCCTCCTGGGTGGGATTGCCGTTGGGCATAACGCAGATCATGGGAACAGCCAGTTTCTTTTCGATAAGGTTGTCGAGTATCTGGCAGGCTCGGCCCATGGTTACCCATGCATCCTCGTCACCGCCTCCGCCGTGAAGCAGATACAACACCGGATACTTTTCCGTTCCGGAATCATAGCCGTAAGGAGTGTATACATACATTCTGCGGGCCTTGCCGATTGTCGGGGAATCATACCAGACCTTGTGGAGGTTACCGCGCTTACCTGCTTCAAAGTAGTTTGCAGTCAGATCACCGGGAACCAGCAGAACACTGAGGTAACGGGTGCCATCCCTCTGAAGCAGTACATTATTGACGTCATTAACGGTAAAGCCGTCGACGATGAAGTTGTAGGTATAAAGTTCGGGCTGGGGTTTCGGAATGGTTACCGACCAGACACCGGCCGTGTCCTTCATCATGTTAACGGACGAATCAAAGCTTCGCATCCAGGAGCCGTAGATCCTGACAAGCTTTGCCTGCGGAGCCGCTATCCTGAAAGTGACAGTCTTCTCCCCTATCTCGGGAGAAACGATCGGAGCACGCCGGAAATTGGCCAGCTCCTGTGAAAAGGTAACTGCAAAAACAGAAATGCAGATAATTGTGATAAACAGTTTCTTCTTCATTCTTACTGAGGTTTATTAGGTTCTGAATATCAGATTGTGCCTTTGGCTCTAAATTAATTATTTAAAACCTGATAAATCATGCTTTAACATAATTTAAGACAACAACCTGCGGTTCTATCCTGAAACAAATCAGTGTTTTTCGTCGGATGCTCAACCTCAACCTCAACCTTATATCTTAAGTGGAGCGCCGGGAGCGGTCAGGTATTTTCTCCATCACCTTCTTAAACGGCGCAAGAAGCGTGTTCCACGGGAACTCCGAAAGTACCATCAGAACCAGGATAGAGGGGGAAAAATATGACACTGCCAGGACTATCGCCAGACCGTTGTTCATGTAAGCCGAACCTATCGCGACCGCTATCCTGCTTTCGCGGTTCTGTCGCGGACACGACATATAACCGATTATATGCAGGAGAATAAATACAAGGTACAGAGCAGCAAGCTTCCACACAACACCTGCCGGATTCCCGAGAATAACCTCCCTCTGCGACGAGATTGTGATATATACAAATGAAAACAGGATAAGCACGTTGAATGATGTGAAGAATTTCTGTGACCTTTCAATCGTTCGCGGAAGAAATTTCTTGATGATCTGGGAAATGATCATCGGTACAAATACAAGGATGGCAATATCCTTCAGTATCATCAGCTTGTTTATGCTAAGGGAATTGATGTCGAGGATCCAGAAAAGCAAAGGAACGGTGAAGGGCGCTGCAAGCTGGGTCACTATTGCCAGACTCATCGAAAGGGGAATGTTCCCCTTTGCTATATCGGTCAGCACCGGTGTCGAAACACCTGCCGGCATCGCAGTGAGCAGCAGCATTGCAATGGCAAACTCCTTATCAAAGATCGCTGTAATGAAATAGAATACAACCGGGGTCGCCAGCATATATACAAAAGTGATCCATGAAATAAGGCGGAAATTCTTCAGGCTCTCGATGATTTCGAGGGCATCAATCTTCATGAAGGCGGTGAAAAGCATCATACCGAGCAGCAGCTTCGGAACGATGGGAGGCGCCTCGATTTCAACCGGAGGCCACAGTCCCAGTACGATCCCTGCCAGAAGCACGATCCAGAAATGTGTCTCGATAAGCCTTATGATTCTCATCCTTGGTAAACTTTGCCGGGTACGGTGTTAACCTGCCGGCAAATATCATTAATTTTGGCTTTGGGGATACTATCCGTTCAGATTTTTTACATGGATTCTGACTCAGCCTGAATTCCTGCTTATTAACAAGTTTCCATTTCTGAAAAATCCAAACTAAATTTGATCCCGATAATTCTGATAACAAACAGATTTCATGAAGATCACAGTACTTGACGGATTTACGACAAACCCCGGAGACCTGAGCTGGGACGAGCTCGGCAGGCTGGGCGACCTTAAGGTCTTCGACCGCACTCCCCGTGAGCTGACCGTTGAACGCTCGGCAGGTTCAGATATCCTGCTTACCAACAAAACGGTTCTCGAAGCAGATATCCTCCGGTCGCTCCCTGATCTCAGGTATGTGGGGGTAATGGCAACAGGTTACAATGTAATTGACACAGCTGAGGCCCGCCGTCTGGGAATAACGGTTACAAACATACCGGCCTACAGCACAAACTCGGTGGCACAGCTCACATTCGCCCTTATACTCGAACTGTGCTTGCACGTGCAGCGGCACAGCGATTCGGTGATGGAGGGGAAATGGTCGGACTCGCCCGACTTCACCTTCCGCGACTACCCGCTGACAGAACTGTCGGGACTTACAATCGGAATAATCGGATTCGGAAATATTGGAAGGAAGGTCTGCGAAATAGCAATTGCATTCGGGATGAAAGTGATCGCCACATCACCCTCACGCAGAGAAGCCCCTCAATGCCCCGGGTTTGAATGGGCGGAAACGGACGAACTGCTGTCTCGTTCGGATATAGTGAGCATCCACTGCCCCCTCACCCCTGACACAGCCGGATTGATTAATATGAACAGTCTGAAGCTGATGAAGAAAAGCGCTTTCCTGATAAACACCTCGAGAGGACCGATAATTGCCGGGCAGGATCTTGCGGATGCTCTTAATGAAGGTATTATTGCAGGCGCCGGACTCGATGTACTTGCTGCCGAGCCTCCTGCGGCAGATAATCCGCTGCTGAAAGCAAAAAACTGTATCATCACTCCCCATATAGCATGGGCCACACTCGAATCAAGAAGACGACTTATGGATCAGGCGGTAAAAAACGTTAAGGCTTTTCTTGCGGGATCTCCGGTTAATGTGGTGAATAAATAAAGCGGTTACTGGTTGCTGGCTTTGCCCGCCATAGCTATCTTCGACCACCGAAACGTAGTGAAGGTGGTAGCGGAGGCGGGTGCTGGTTATTCGGTACGCGGTACGCGGTGCGGGGTACGCGGTTTCCGCATACCTCCAGGCCTATTCCTCCTTTTCCGGCTCTTTCTGAAACTCAAGAATATTCCCCGGCTGACATTTCAGAGCATCGCAGATGGCATCAAGAGTCGAAAGCCTTATCGATTTTGCCCTTCCGCTCTTCAGTATCGACAGGTTCGAGACCGTCACGCCAACAAGAGCCGAAAGCTCATTAAGCTTCATCTTGCGCTTCGCAAGCATTACATCGAGATTGATAATTATTGCCATAGTCTGAAGTTTGGATTGCTATCAAATGTACGAATTTTTATCGAATAACAATAACTGAGATATTGTTATTCAACAATTTTTTTACCCAAAACAATATGAATTTGATAAACATTAACTTATCCTTCAACGGCCTGGCCTATCTTGTAATAATCCTTCTCCATTAACGTTTTATTATTGATGATCAGATAAAAAGGGGAAAAATGGCTAAGAAGATGTTAAAAGGGGGAGTCCTCGTGATATTGCTGGTTTGCTTTGGCCTATTGCAGGCTCCCGAACTGTCAGCTCAGACAGGAACCACCACAAAGCCGAAAACGACGCAGTCGAAGACTACCACTGTCAAGAAAAAAAGCACTACGCCACAGAAGAAACCTGCCCAGCCGGCCACCAAACCCCAGACTGTGAAAAAAGTCCCGGAAGAGGGAACTGTAAGGATTGGCTCGCAGACATGGGCCTCTGCTAACCTGAACGTGGCAACCTTCAGGAACGGTGATACAATTCCCGAGGCCAGGACCAATGAAGAATGGGTAGCGGCAGGACAATCGGGAAGTCCTGCATGGTGCTATTACAACAACGATCCGAAGAACGGGCCAATTTACGGGAAACTGTACAACTGGTTCGCGGTGAACGATCCCCGCGGTCTTGCTCCGGCCGGATGGTCAATACCCGCCGCTGCCGACTGGGCACAGCTGGCAGTGTTCCTCGGAGGTCCTGATGCGGCAGGAACCAAAATGAAAAGCACCACCAGATGGGCGGAAGGTTACGGCGGCTCCGACGAATCGGGCTTTAACGGACTTCCCGGAGGATACCGCGTGGAGAACGGCATATTCCTCAACATTGCAAGCATCGGTATCTGGTGGAGTGCGACCGAAGGGAAATCAGGAACGGCACTCGACCACTATCTCGGACAAAGGGGATCGCTCGGAAGAAGCAATAACAACCGTCAGCGCGGCGAATCGGTGAGGTGCATCAAAAAACAGGAATAGGGCTGTCTTTTCTGTTTAATCATTACATTTGCCGCGTTAAAAAGGCAGCGGTAACAGTCTGCCCTTAAATACACAGGGTCATGGTAATAGGTATTGATATCGGAAGCACCACCACAAAGGTGGCTGCCATGAATGGCGGAACAGATATAATCAAGGTGAAGACAAGGGCCGTCGATGCGATAACTTCGGCGACCGGAGCATTCGGGAAACTGCTGGTTGAAAATCATTTAAACCTCAGCAACATTGAGAGGATAAACATCACCGGGGCCGGAGCCTCAAGGATCCCGGGCGACCTGTTCGGCATCAGAACCAACCGCATCGACGAGATGACTGCCATCGGAACAGGCGGAAGATTTCTCGCAAAAAAGGACCGGATCATCATTTCAAATATAGGCACGGGAACGGCGATACTTGAAGTCGATAACGGCAGGATCACCCACCTGGGCGGAACCGGGGTGGGCGGCGGAACAATAATAGGACTGGCCAGGGAGATGCTCAACACTTCCGACTTTGATACGATAATGAGCTATGCAGCCATTGGCAATGTCAGGAATGTCGATCTTCACATCGGTGACATTGCCGAAAGCAATATTGGTTTCCTCAACAGGGAGTATACCGCATCGAACTTCGGAAAGATACTGGAGACTGCAACAAAGGAAGACCTGGCGGCAGGGATACTGAACCTCACTTTCCAGGTTATCGGGATGGTCTCGGTTTTCGCCGCAAAGAGCAAAAACAACGATACCGTTGTGGTGACCGGAAACGGCAGCAACAACGTTATCGGAAAGAGAATACTCACATCCATTTCAAAGATGTACAATATTCATTTTGAGTTTCCTGCCGATGCCGAGTATGCCACAGCCATTGGCGCTGCCAAAAGCTGAAGAAATTCAATCACTCTCAGTACCAGGTAAGTTCGCGTTGTTCGAATTGAGATAATCCGGAGGGGAAATACTTTATGTCACCATCTTCGGTGACTTCCATCTTAAGGGAGCTCCTCCCCCTGTCAACCAGCAGGTAAATGATCCCCGGCACGATGAACAGCAGGAGAAGCACGGTGAGAATGCATCCGTTTGGCTTCCGGCGTTTCACAAGAAGGCATTTGGTATCAGAGCGGTGGGCAACCCTCCAGCCGTGATTAACAAGTCTGAAGATATCCTTATCGAGAATGGATTTCCGTTCTTCAATGGTTTTCATGGCGGTCGGGGTAGAACCACTCAAATGTACAAAATTCCGGAAATTTCAATATCAGCAAAACCAGATGCTTTTAACCATTCAACCTGAACTGTATTTTTTTATCTTTGCTGCTCCGGGACGTTAGCTCAGTCGGTTCAGAGCGCTTGCTTCACACGCAAGAGGTCGACAGTTCGAATCTGTCACGCCCCACCCCCGGGACCTGGCTCCTTCGCTAAATCCCGCCACCGGCGGGATTTTTAACGCTCGGCCCGGTTCGAATCCTGCACGTCCCACGGTCATTCCGGTATCACCGAACGTGCTTCCCTGTCAGGATCATTCTTAGCTTCACATACATCATCCAGTATCATGGTCTCGCCATTCTCAATGGTGTAAGCCGGCCATTGAGGCAGACCGCCTCCGTTGGGATCGCCTGTGCGCATGAACTGCAAAAGGGCGTCTGACATCTTTTCAGAAAGGGCACGGGGTCTTGAGCCTCCGCCGGTATGAGTGAGCATCACATCGGTGTTATAGAACCAGAAACAGATATCAAGACAATGGAATGCCCTCATCCTGTTATTGAACAGCGGAGGTTCCCATCCGAACCATGCAACATAAACCGGCGCCTTCTGCACTGCCTTGGCATTGGCTGTGGCAACAACACTCTTGCGGTTGCTTCCTATCAAGGTCGCCAGTTCAACAGGTGATGCCTCCGGAAATGCCTTTGCATATGCATCATATATCTCAGCTGCCTTGTCTCCATATCCGCCCCTCATGCCTGACCTTCGGGCAAGCATCGCCTTAGCGCTGTCGGCTGTCATATTCTCGAGTTCCGGACTGGTCCGGGTCATCGACCACTCGTGGAAGGTGGTGCTTATCATCATCGGCACTCCCGCTGACAATCCTTCAGGATCGGCAAAGAACTTGCCTTTTGGAAGATTCACACCATCAGCTACAGGCGCAAAACCGCCCCGCATCATCCCCGGACGGGGGTTATCCTGGTTATACTTCTGGGCTGCCCTATTGGCAATGAGAATATAGTCTTTCCATGGTATCTCCTGGAGCTTGTCAACCTCTGATGGCTTTAATCCGGCTTCCTTCAGGACGTAAGCTCCCAGACCTCTTGAGTATTCCTGGTCGAGGGCTTCAATAGTGGAGCCGCTGAGCGGAACGCCCTTATGTACCAGACCGGCAGCCTGAGGCATATTCATCACCACACACACCTTCGCTCCTCCTCCCGACTGACCTATAATGGTAACGTTCCCGGGATCTCCTCCAAAGTTTGAAATATTGTGGTTTACCCATTCAAGTGCAGCGACCATGTCGAGGGCTCCGACATTGCCCGAGCCGGCATATTTTTCACCCCCGACGCCTGAGAGATCTGTGAATCCGATCGGGCCGAGCCTGTGATTGATTGAAACAAATACTATATCTCCCTTACGGCTTAGGTTCTCGCCCATGTATCCGTCCTGTTCTATCCCGTTGCCGTTTGTGTAACCGCCTCCGTGGAGCCATACAAGAACGGGCCTCTTTGAATTATCAGTAATCGACGGAGTCCAGATATTGAGCTTCAGGCAATCTTCGCTGACATCATCATAGTTCCAGTGATCAACAAACGACGACCATGCATTGGCATATCTGTTGTCCATTATCTGGGGAGCGCTGTTGCCCCACCATACTGCCGGATAGACATTATCCCACGGCTCCGGCTTCTGCGGAGGCATGAAACGGTTCTTCCCGGCGGTACTGGCCCCGTATGGGATGCCCCTGAACTGAAAGATGTCATTGAGGATAAAACCCTGCACCTTACCGTATTCGGTCTGTGCAATGGCAATATCGTCCCCGACCCTGAGAACCTGGTCGTCAACAGCTGCCGGTTTGGCAGCGGGCTGACTGCAAGAGCTGAAAAGAAGGATCACCGCCAGGAATGATACTGCAGCAATCCCTTTCATCCTGAAATACCATGAGGTTTTTTTCATATCTGAAGAGTTTTGAATGAGATGTCAGGAATAGTAATTAAGAGTCGGGCAACATTATGCCTTCCTCACTGGTAAATATAAATAATATCCCTGACTTTTAATAGGGAGGCGTGAGGGGGGAGGCTTGTTTACATTCCTGTGTCTTGTTTACCCCCCTTTAGGGGGGCAGGGGGGTAGAACAACCTACCTGTTCAAACCGGTAGTCGAATACATCCACCTGCCTTCGATCTGGACTATGGCCTTGTGCAATCCGTACTGGCACAGCATCTGGTTATGATGCCCCTTGCAGCTAAGGCCTTTCGGATCATCATGGTAGTAGCCCTTCAGAACGGGCAGGGCTTTCTCCGACTTCAGCATTCCAAGAGTCCATATTGCTATGTGCGTTCTGTCATTGAATGAATTCTCCTCATCCTGAAGAAAAGATATCAGGGCTTCTTCCGCAGTTCCCGGATAATTCTCCTGGGCAATTGCGATGTTCTCCTTTACATCATGCCTGATCCAAATATCCATTGCAAATATACCGGTTAGAATTACTGCCAGAAGAATGCCGGCTATTATAACTGCCAATCTAATCTTAACCCTTTTCATGTGACTGTATAGATTTTATTCCTGTAAAGTTATGCAAGGAAGTAACAAAAGTCAATTTTTTGCTCCGTCATTTTCCCGGATTCAGAAGCTTTAAATTCCTCAGCTACTGGCTTCGCCCGCCATAGCTTTAGCGAAGGCTGCTCCTCATTCCTCCTCCCTTATCCTTTCAAAAACCATGTCAGGCTGTTCCTTTTCTTTATCAGGACCTGTGCCCTGAGAAACGAACGAACTGATGATGAGTTGATTCTGATCATCACTCATCGACCAGGTGTTTTTAGTCCTGTACTCCTCGAAAAGCCCGATCTTGCTTTTTCTGTGGGTGGTTCCCGTAAACGACCTGCCGTCGGGGGAGACAGAACAAATGACGGTAACTTCCACGTTCTCCATTGGTTCAGTCTTTACTCTTCTGATTGTATTGAAAGCATATACTGTTTCAGATCTATATTCCCTGCCATCCTTACCTTTCATCGATTGACGGATCAGAACAGAATCTGAACCATACTGGCGGATATAATAAATGTATTCAGATTCACTGGGAGGAATTCCATACATTTCCCTGCATCTCCATCTGCCCGAAAAATCCACAGAAAGATGACCTTCACTGTCAAGGTTGAAATCAGGTTCACTGTCTTTGTCGAGGGTTATCTTAAGATCGTGTCTAAAGAACGCCCTGAAATACAATGGCTCGCATCCTTCACCGGTCACCGTGACCACTGCATCCTCTCCAACATCCTCGAGAAGGAAGCGCCCGTCCTTGTCTGATGTGGCGGTGAAAGGATTTCCCGTGGAGCTTACTTTTACTCCCGGGAAGGGGTCACCATTTTTCCTGATAACCTTCCCCCTGATCTGATAATAGTCCCTGGTCATTATATCCACTATCCTCCAGCGCCTGATCCGGTCCTGTTCCGGAAACACCGGATAGGTCCACAGACTAAGTGTACGGAAGTTGGAAACGGGAATCCTGACCGGTCCTTCCGGAACCCTGTTGTTAACCGTCCAGGTTGGCTTGAAGTAGTTTGAATCAGGATCAGACTTAAGGTCGTTCTGATAGGTTGTTATCTCGACTGCCCCTCCTTTCGCATCCCTGCCATGCCTGCGGATCGCATCGCGGCCCTGCCTTACGCAGATGGTCTTTACCTGCCCCGGATCGAATACTACAGTGTCGCTGAATGAAAGCGGCTTGCCGTCAATGACCATGAGGGCTTTCACCGGCTTGAAACCAGGATCACTGAAATTCACTTCTTCAATAACGATATCCTCTGCCCTTAACAGTTTCTTCCTGTTCCTGTCATCCTGGGCATCAGGATATGCCGGCCGGAGGCTGAGCAGGGTAAGAAGAAGAACTGACATGACAGTAACAGCAGCCATTCTGATCTTCCTGCCCGCCGCTGAGGTGACCGTGTTGAGCATCAGAAGCCGGTCCTTTATCATCGAAGAGTTAAGCCCGCATGTGAACGGAACGATTGCCCTGCTGCGGATGAAGCTGATCAGCTCTCCCTCATAGGTCTCGGGATCCCGCGAATCCCTTACCACTGCATCGTCGGCCAGATATTCGTGGTTGATCCTTGCTGCTCTCCCGAAAAGGTAAAGCATTGGATTGAACCAGAAGATCATATTCATAAGCTCAAAGAAGATGACATCATGGGAATGTGCCTGCCTTATGTGCTCAAGCTCATGCCTGAGGACATTTGCCGGGATCCTGTTTTTCCGGTAAGCCTGCCTGTCGAGGAAAACCGTACGCAGAAAACTGAAGGGGCTGGAAAGACCATCGAGAAGGGCGATCCTGTACCAGCTCTGCTCAATCTTTTCCGATTTCAGCAACATCCGTCTGACAACCATTACATTTTTTACAAACCTGGCCGACATCAGGGCCAGTCCTGCCAGGTAGATGATCAGCAGTATTACCCCTGTGCCGCCATGACCCTCCTGCTCCTGCACAGGCTGGGGGAATGAGCCGGTCACGGCCGGTTCCGTGAAAACAGTTTCGTCAGCGATGGAATTCTGCTGAACAGTCACTTCGGGATACTCTCCGGAATTTACAGGCTGAATATGGTTGAGTGCCTCTGCTATTTCAACCGCTGCCGTTCCGGAACCAATTTCAACCGGTATCGAAACGAAAGGAACGGCAAGGGAGAATATTACCGCAAAGATCAGATAGAACCTGCTGAAGCTGAAAAGCTTCTCTTTCCTGAGGATCAGGTGGTAGAGCCCGAAAAGCAGGACCATACAGACACCTGATCTGATAAGGTAAGCTGTCATTTTTTTGCCTTTTTATGAGCAATTTTCTTTTCAACGATCTGCCGTAGTTCTTCAAGTTCCTCTTTTGTCATGTCGGTTTCATCGGCAAAGAACGATGCAAACTGGGATGTGGAATTGTTGAAGAAATCCTTAATAATACCGCTTATCTCCCTGGAGAAATAATCGCGTTTGCTCACAAGTGGATAGTATTCCCTCGAATTGCCATACTGCCTGAATCCGACAAAACCCTTGTCGATCATTCGTTTCAGCAGGGTAAATACGGTAGTCTGGGCTGGTCTGGGATCTGGAAATCCGTTCATCAAGTCCCTTATGAAGGCTTTTTCGAGATCCCACAACACCTTCATAACCTGTTCTTCTGCGTTTGTAAGGTACATAAGGTCTACGTTTTTTGACATCTGTCTACAAATGTAGACAATGATTTAATACAATGCAAATTTTTTTTTGGTTATTTTGATAATTTTTGAAAACGGCTGCCATTTTATATTCCAATCACCTCATATTCCACCCCTCCTGAAAGCTTTCGGGACCCCTGAAGTGTTTACATCCCTGTATTGTTTAACCCCCCTGTATTGTTTAACCCCCCTGTATTGTTTATCCCCCTGTATTGTTTATCCCCCTGTATTATTTACCCCCCTGCCCCCCTAAAGGGGGGTTAATACTCCGCTGTATTACAACTGTTTATGGTTTTAATTGCCTGACGCCGGCTATGAGGATTGGCATCCGATTTAAAACGGCGAACAATCAACACAAATCTTTCACCCTAACTACTATATTACTCAATTTTAGTTCCTTACCCCCCTTTAGGGGGGCTGGGGGGTAGAACAACTTTAGTACCTTATCTTTTAAATTGAT
>DIWB01000025.1 GCA_002428385.1 Bacteroidales bacterium UBA6117 | reverse complement strand
ATTCCGGCCCGTACAAAACTACTGCCCGGGCCACCCCTCCTTCGAAAGGAGGGGAAAGTTACGAGATTAGATATCAGCCTGTTAAGGATACAGCGAAATACAAAAATATACGTTAGTGCGGTAAAATCCAATTATAAGATTTCTTTACTACTCATATTCAGTGTGTTATAAAATAAAACCGCACTAATTTCACGAGACGTCACAAGTCAGGACCGTCACGCATTCACTAATAAAATGGGAATTCAGCAAATATTATCAAACAAGCAAGTACTCCTCCTTAAAGGGTATCATATTTTCATCAAGAAGTTCTTTCAATTCCTCTTTGAATGAAATTTTCCTGTGATGTTCCTCCTGATTTTGAATGTATTTTATAATCACAGGCTTCATTGATATGTTATATGTAAATGCGCCATAACCGACCTGCCATCCCGGGAAAAGCATAAAAAGGTTTTTATCCCCTTCCATCATTTCATGGCTGGCCTTTTTAATATCCCGTACAAGATCAGCAAGAGTAACGGTTGTTGAAAGATGAGTAAGAATATGAACATGATTTCCATATCCTCCGACCTGGTAAGGGTGGCATTCCCTTTTCCTCAAAACGCCAACAATATAGCCAAAAAGGGAACCCTGGTTTTCCATATTAAGGAATTCGGTGTAGTCTTTACTACCAAAGACTATCTGGTAAAGAATCTGGGTGTAGGTTGACATATTTATTCCAATAAAAAGTTAGCAGCTCAACAAATATAAACAAAATAAACAAAATAACCAATTGGAAGTCAACCCTTCCAGGGTTGTACGTGTTGTGTGGTACACTTTTCCCGGGGTGAGACCCGGGCTACTGGAAGCCGACACCCCAGGTGTCGCTAAAGATATTCTGCATGGTTAGCATGGCAGAAAATCATTGAGAACAGTTAGGCACTTTAAAGTCAATACCCCGCGTGTTGATAAAGGTATCCTGCATGTTTGGCACGGCAGAAAATTCATGAAAAATTAACCACATCTTAACTGTGGGTGTCTTTCGCACAAAGCGGGAACTGGAATCGGGAAGGTAAGAAACTGCGGGCTTTTTCAGATAGCCAATTCTATGGCATCCTTTTTCTGATAAAGTAACTTTGTTCTGATTTTGCCACTTCCCAGCCGTCGCTGAGGATGATATGCCAACCCTCGCCGGTTATGTGGTTCCGGTCCTCCTTCAGTCCTTTGGCCGTTATCCTGATATATTTGTAGTTGTTTGACACCAGGCCGTCACCCTCATCTACCGTCAGTTTTCCCCAGTTGTCCGAAACACGCAGTCCGTGGTACAAAGTGCCCACTGTATCGAGATAGCTGACGTTTTCCGGTTCGAAATCAAACGATGGACTTTCGAGTTCGAGAAGTACAACGGGCTTTTCGGTGAATACGCTCACCCTGCTGAGCAGTCTTTCCCTCATTTCAACAAGCCTCTGGTCTTCTTCCCTGTAGATCTCATTTATATTGTAATGAAGGGCTATACTGCCGGCGACGTCGCGGCATTTTTCAGGCAGTTCTATATTGTAATGCAATTTGACCAGTCTGCCGAGGTCAACGGTGTCGGGTGATATCGATTTGAAATCAAATCCCTTGTCGTGAAGGAGTGTTGCGTAGAGGGCTCCGTGTATTGAGCCGTAAGAACGGGAGTATGACTGGAAAGTATAAATTCTGTCGAGGTATTCCAGCAAACTTGTCCTGAATTCACCCGGGGTGCCTGACCCCAGGAGGGAATAAGTGAAGGTGGCAAGCCCTTCATATGTTTCAAAGCGGTTCTCAGGAAGGGCATACCGCGGGTATGATTCCCGGTTTGATCCCCTGAAGATGAGAGCATCCCTGATTGCAAGGATTTGTTCTTCGCCTTCAGAGGTGATGGCTTTTCTCAGCGCTTTCCACTCGAGTTTCATCCAGAGGCGGGCTTCCTTCTCATCCATGATGACGATGTTGAAACTCTCGTGGTTTATGCCTCTTTCTTTCTGAAAACTATGAAAAAGGGCATGGATTCCCCTAACCCTGGTTCTGAAACTGTCTTCTTCCGCCGGAAGAGGCGCCAGGCCGAAGGTAGTTCCTCCGAAGCTTATAGTTGTAATGTTTATTATGCTTTCAGTGGGGTAAAGGCCAGTATAGACGCCGTCCTTGAGTTTCAGAAGACCTTCGCTGTCGGGTTTGTTTGCCGTAATTTTTCTGCTGGTGCGGTCGACGAACATCAGGGGGCCGTAGAGATTTTTGCCCCACAGGGTTCCGTTATCCCTGTTGCAGGCTTCCTCGATCTCGCTGAAGCAGGCTAAGGCTTTTTCTGCTGTGAAATAATGACTGACAACCTTTTCCTTACAGCCGGTCAGCGCGACCAGAGCAATAAGGCAAATCCACTTTCTCATTTCCTGACAGGTTTGTAGTACTAAAATGCTTTCAGGCTCATATCGAGGCTTCTGATATGATGTGTCAGAGCTCCGGCAGAGATAAAATCGACTCCGCATTCAGCATAGTCCCTGATTGTGTCCAGGGTAATGCCGCCCGAAGATTCGGTTTCAAACCTGCCGTTTATGAGCTGTACTGCTTCCCTGGTGTCGGCCAGGTTGAAATTATCGAGCATTATCCGGTCGACTCCTCCAATTTCCAGTATTTTTTTTACATCACCAGTGTTTCTGGCCTCAATCTCAATAAGAAGGTTCTTTTTTGTTCTTGCAAGATATTCATTTGTCATGAGGATGGCGTTCTCAATTCCGCCCGCGTAATCAATATGGTTGTCCTTAAGCATTATCATATCGTAAAGACCCATCCGGTGGTTCATTCCGCCGCCTGTTCTCACTGCCTCCTTTTCGAGGAACCTCATGCCGGGAGTGGTCTTCCGTGTGTCGAGCACCTTTGTCTTCAGACCGGCCAGTTTTTCAACATACGAGCCGGTGCTTGTGGCAATTCCGCTCATCCTCTGCATTATATTGAGGACCAGTCTTTCTGATTTAAGTATTGAATGTATTGAGCCGGTTACGTGGAAAGCGATTTCCCCCGGTGATATTCTGCTGCCGTCGGTTATGAAAGGTTCGAATGCCATCGCGGGGTCGATTATCCTGAATACTTCACCGGCGACAGAGCATCCCGAAAGGATGCCTTTCTCCTTAATAAGCAGACGTGCCTTTCCGGCGGCATCAGCCGGGATACAGGCAAGCGTTGAATGATCGCCGTCACCAATATCTTCAAGTAAACATCCTGAAATAAATTCTTTCAGGATCCTATTGTGCATTGTCTGCTTCAATACGTATCTGATGAATTAATAAATCATTTCCTACCTTTTTGAGAAGGAAATAGACTCTGAAGTTGCCTTTCTCAGTTACCAGGTTGCCAATGGCATATTGTGCATCATTCCGGGCTCCCTGATGACGAATTACGAAATCTTTTGTCGGGTGCTGGCTGAAGAAATCCTTAAGGATTGTTTCGGCGACAACTTTTTTATAGAAATCCTCCTTTTCAAGGAGCAGCAGATTAACAGTTGAATTCATATATTTTGCCAGTTCCGCAGCATTCCCCGTTTTAATCGAAAGGGAGATTCCTGCGGGGATCTTTGACTGATCCTCCTGAGATATGGCGCCCAGTGTGCTGAATGTGAACAGGATTATCGCCGTGGAAATTATGAATCTCATTTATTTCAATTTATTATTATTCTGCGTTCAGGTAACAGAATGCAAATTTACACTAATTTATAACAAAGTAAACCCTTTCCGGTCTTTGCCGCATAATGCTTGCCGGAGCAAGTTATTAATTATTATTTTTGTACGCGGTGCCGGACAAACGATTGCATGCAAAAGTCGGGCCAATAATTATGAAGATTGTCTTATTACAGACCGGGAAAACCACTGAACGATATCTGGCGGAAGGGTTGACCAACTATGAGGAACGCATCAGGCGGTACTCATCATTTGAGACAATCACCCTGCCTGATATAAAGAAGACCCGCAACATGCCGGAGGATGAACAGAAGGCGAAGGAAGGGGCCCAGATGCTCAGAATCTTCAGGGAGGATGACTTCATTGTGATTCTTGATGACAAGGGCAGGGAGTTTTCAACAACTGAATTTTCATCGTGGCTTGAGAAAAGCCTTATGATTCAGAAAAAACGTATTCTGTTTGTTATCGGCGGGCCCTGGGGTTTCGCGTATGAAATCCGCAGGAAAGCTGATATGACACTGTCACTTTCGAGGATGACTTTTTCACATCAGATGGTACGATTATTGTTCCTGGAACAGCTTTACAGGGCGTTCACCGTTATCAGGGGAGAACCATATCATCACGAATAGATCATTATAGTATGACCATGAAAGAAGGAAAGCTAAAGATCACCCCGTTTATTCTGGCAGTGTTTCTGATCCTTCTTGCCATGGCTGCCGAGCTGATCTATATGGGTGATTTCGAGTACAGATACAAGACCCGCAGGTTCAACAGGATACTGAGGGAAAAGGAAAAGGTCATGGAGCAGTGCCTTGAGGGGATGAAGCCCATCCTCGCAAGCGGAGTGCCTCATGGCACTGATGTTGAGAACAACCTGTTTGCCCGGGCCCACGGGAATGGTATCACAATTCTCGAATACATGGGCGACAGGCTTGTAAGCTGGTCAGATACAGAGTTTGATGCTCCGAGGGTGCTTCACGATTCCTTATTCACTAAACCTTTTGTCTTCCTGCAGAATGGATGGTTCCTTACCCGCAAGGTGGAAGCCGGTCCCGAAAATATTCTGGGTCTTCTCCGCCTCAGAAGCGATTACAGCCTTGAGAATGATATAATAAGCAACGGATTTGAAGATGATTTCCGTATCCCCGCCTCAACCGGATTCAGCAGAACCTACGATGTTTCCGGCTATAATGTCTACTCATCCGGAGGCACATTCCTGTTCTCATTGATTTACCCCCGGGAAAAAGTAAAGACGGGACTGATACATGTTCCGCTGATACTCTGGGGACTGGCGTTTCTTGCAATGCTGAACCTGGTGCTGCGCCTGGCAAGGCGCTATGCCGGCCGGAAGAAGGCTGGCCTGGCTGCTCTCATCTCTTCGGGCCTGCTTATCCTTGTGTACCTTATTGTCCTGCTGGCAAAGAAACCCGCAGTGCTGTCACAAACCGAACTCTTCTCTCCCTTCAGGTACACTATGAACGGATTTATTCCAACGCTCGGACATCTGCTTCTGCTGAGCATTCTTCTTTCGTTCCTGTCATACATAGTTTTTTCTCTGCTCAGGGACCACGACAGGATAATCAAAACTGACATTTCCAGATGGTATATTCTGGCATTGCTGCTCCTGCCGGGCTCATTGTTATTCAGTCTGTATCACAAGGTTATCAGCCACCTTGTCTTCAATTCCAACATAAATTTCGAGACATACAGAGTTCTTAACCTCGATCTTTTCAGTCTGGCCGGATTTATGGTGATCATTCTGCTGTTCACCGTCCCCCTGCTTTATATACTTCTTCTATTCCGGTGCAGGAACTGTCCGTCAGCATCCGGGGTTTGCCTGGCTGCACTGGCATCGCTGATCCCCTTCCCCGTACTTTTCGGCAGGGAACTGCTTCCTGTTCTTGCCATATCGCTTTTGTATTTTTCAATAGTTGTTATATTGTGGTTTTTAAGCGCGCGCGGGGCCAGCCGGTTAAACAGGTCGGTGATTGTCTCGCTGGTGCTTGCCATTTACTCCCTGCTTATAATTGCCTGGTATTCAGAGAAGAAGAACGAAGAAAACATCAAGATACAGCTTCTTACTTATTCGACCGAGAATGATCCGACGGCCGAACACCTGCTACTTGACTTATGGCCGGTGATATCGGCCGATTCCACCCTGAAAAGGATGATGGACCGCCCTTATTTCGGCAATGACGATTTCAACAATATTCTGTCGTACCTGCACGACAGGTATTTCAACGGGTATTGGGGCAATTACAACCTTAACATTGTCCTTTGCACCAGGAATGATTCCATAAGTGTGGGCATTCAGAATCAGTTGTACGAGGACTGTTACAGCTTTTTCGGTGAGAAGATAGAAGAGAACGGGCATCAGCTGACCGGAACGGATTTTCACTTTATCGACAGCAAGCAGGGCAGGGCCAGCTACCTTGGAAGGTTATTTTATGATTTCGGAAATTCCAGGCACAATGGTCTTTTCATCGACCTCTTCAGCGACGTCAAGGTATTTCAGCCCGGATATTCGGAGTTGCTGCTCGATAAGAAGTATCACGGTTACTCAAAACTTAAGGATTACTCCTTCGCAAAATACATAAATGGCGATCTGGTACTCCGGACAGGCGATTTTCCCTTCAACACCACCGATCTGATGTATGTGGACGATGTGATGGATTATGGTTTCTTCACAGCCGACTCATACAATCTTTCACTTTACCGCAACGGTAACGTGACCGTGGTTATCGGGAGGCCGGTCGTCTCGTTCCAGGACATGCTGATATCATTTGCCTACATCTTTGTTTTCATATTCCTGTTTTCGAACCTGATAGGCTTTTTTGTGGTGAGGCCTTCCCTCCGCAGACCGGCCGGATTCAACTTCAGGCAGAAAATGCAGATGTCTTTCATCGTTATCCTGCTGATATCCTTTACTCTGATTGGTTTTGTGATAGCTTCCCTCACTATCGAGCAATACAGGGAGAAGCACTATGAGAATATCAAGGAAAAGCTGAGTTCAATAATTATGGAGCTCGATCACATGATATCAGCTGAAAAGGAGCTGTCGCGCGACTGGAAGGATGACACTAACAACACCCTTGAGGAAGTTCTTGTAAGACTCTCAAATATATTCAACACCGATATAAATCTTTACGATTCCTACGGATTTCTTATCTCTTCTTCACGTCCCGAAATCTATTACCGCGATCTGGTGAGCAGGCGTATGGATAACATTGCCTTTATCAATATGTTTATACTTAAGAAGACAGAGTACTTTCAGGAGGAAAACATAGGCAATCTTGAATATGTTTCGGGATATGCGCCTTTTTATAATATAGACAATGAGCTTCTTACTTATGTCAATCTGCCGTATTTCAGGATGCAGAGCATTCTGGCCAGGGAGATATCGAACATGGTAGTTGCCGTTATCAACTTCACTCTTCTCCTTATTGTTCTTGCCACAGGTCTTGCCGTTATAATAAGCGGCAGGCTTACCGCGCCCCTCGCGATGCTCAGCAGCAGGCTGGCGTCGGTTGAGCTCGGAAAGAAAAGCGAGCATCTCTCGTACAACGGAAATGATGAAGTGGGCGACCTTGTGAGGCAGTATAACCGGATGGTCGATGAGCTGGAACAGAGCGCCCAGAAGCTTGCCAACTCGGAGAGGGAATATGCATGGAGGGAGATGGCAAAACAGATTGCACATGAGATAAAAAATCCGCTGACTCCGATGAAGCTGAACATTCAGCAACTATTCAAGTCATGGACCGATGGTGCGCCCGGGTTTGAAAAGAAGCTCGAAAAGTTTACTAAAAACCAGATAGAGTACATCGATAACCTTTCGTCGATTGCATCGGCATTTTCTTCATTTGCCAGGATCCCGTCGGCAAATCCCGTTGAGCTTGATCTTCTGGAACAGATACGGGTCACGCTTGAACTTTTTAAGAACAGCGACGGAATAAATTTCAGGATCGGATCGCCCCATTCGGATAGATTTTTAATAAATGCCGACAAGGAGCAGGTAAACAGTATTTTCTCGAATCTCATAAAAAATGCTATTCAGTCGATTCCTCCTGGACAGGAAGGACTGATTAAAGTCAACCTTGAAAGGAAGGGCGACAAGATTCTGGTAACAGTATCCGACAATGGCAGCGGGATACCTGAATCGTTGAAAACCAAAATGTTCACTCCTAATTTCACAACAAAATCATCGGGTACGGGCCTTGGCCTTTCAATTGTAAAAAGAAACGTTGAGAATGCCGGCGGCACTATCTGGTTCGAATCTGAAGCTGAGGGCGGGACTTGTTTTTTCATTGAATTTCCCGGTATTCCGACATAAATTTAGGAGCGCCTCTCAATTATTTAACAATTTTAACGTTTAATAAGTCGTAATATCATTTCCTGATGATAAATAAACTTGTGTACCATATTAATAAACTGCTGATTATGCTGGTGTTTTATATTGCCGGCAGCAGTATTCCGATTCATGGTCAGGAGGAGATAGGCGGTATCATAAATCATTATGCCAAAGTAAATTCGATCAGCCCCGGTCTGGTTATTGTAAGTCCGGCCCAGGCTTCCCAGTTTTCAGCCGGCGACTATGTCCTGCTGATTCAGATGCAGGGAGTCGGCATTCGGACGGAGCAGGGATCTTACGGGGTTGTTATACAGTCGCTTTTTGGCACACCCGGAGCCTACGAATTTCTTCAGTTATTGTCAGTGAATGCAGGGACGGGCGAAATCCGCTTTACGCGGAATGTTTATATAAACTCATACAATATTGCAGCGAATGTTCAGCTGATAAGGGTTCCTTTTTATAATGAACCGGTTGTCACCTCGACACTCTCGGCGCAACCCTGGAACAACGCAACGGGTATCGGCGGGGTAGTGGCAATCATGGCAGGCCGAAAGC